>JAHDXY010000179.1 GCA_023384005.1 Burkholderiaceae bacterium
CGGCGGTGCGCGGCGATCTCTTCGACCTGGTCGTTCTCTACCTCGGCTTGCCTGGCGCCGACGGGCTCACGTGGCTGCGCCGCATGCGCGAGTCCGCCAATGCGGGTGGCAGGGTGCCGGTACTGATCCTCACCGCACGCGACGGAATCGACGACCGCATCGACGGCCTGAACCTCGGCGCCGACGACTACATGGTCAAGCCCTTCGAGCTGCGCGAGCTGGTCGCGCGCGCGCGCGCGCTCATCCGGCGCCCCGGCGCGCCGGTGGCCGAGGCCACCCGTGTCGGCGATCTCGTGCTCGACGCCGCGCGCCGGGAGTTGCGCCACGACGCAACGCCGATCGACCTGACGCCGCGCGAATGGTCGATTCTCGAATACCTGTCGCTGCACCTCGGTACCGTCGTTTCGAAGGAGAAGCTGCTGCACGCGATCAGCGGCTGGGACGACAACCTCGGACCGAACGCGATCGAGGTCTACGTCTCGCGGTTGCGCGGCAAGCTCGAGGGCACCGGGGTGACGATCCGAACCGTGCGCGGGGTCGGCTACAGGCTCGAGGAACTCCTCCAGAGCGGGGTCGCGTCGGCGAGCGGCGCGGCGGGCACGACTTGAGATCCTCGGTCGCGAGCATCCGGGCACGGCTTCTCGCCTGGCTTTTGCCGCTGCTGGTGCTGATCCTGGTCACCTCGTCGCTCTTCGACTACCGGCGCGCGGTCGTTCCGGTGCAGGCGGCGTTCGACCAGGCGCTGATCAACGCGGCGGTCGCGGTGGCGGCGCGAGTGCGTTTCGGCGGCAACGCGGTCGAACTGGACCTGAGCGACCAGTCGATCTCGCTCCTGCGCACCGACATCGTCGACCAGGTCTACTTTCGCGTCGTCGATCCGAACGGCAATACGCTCGGCGGCGACTCCGACCTGCGGGGCCCGACCAATCCGCTCGGGCCGACGCTGTTCGACGCGGATTTCCGCGGCCAACCGCTGCGCGGCGTCGCGTACCCGGCGGCGACGCCCAGCGGCAACACCGTCGTGATCGTCGGCGAGACTACCAACAAGCGCGAGCGCGCAGCGCGCGACCTGATCCTGAGCCGGATCCTTCCCGACCTCGGCCTGGTGCTGATCGCGATGCTGGTGGTGTGGGTCGCAGTGGGGGCGGTGCTCAGGCCGCTCGAACAGCTCGCGCAGCAGGTGCGCGCGCGCTCTCCCGATGCGCTCGGGCCGCTCGCGGTGTCCGGCGCCCCGGACGAAGTGCGGCCGTTGATCGACGCGCTCAATCGGCTGTTCTCGCTGATCGGCGCGACGCAGGACGGGCAGCGCCGCTTTATCGAGAACGCCGCGCACCAGTTGCGCACGCCGCTGGCCGGGCTGAAAGCGCAGGTCGACCTCGCGATCGGCGAGGCGCGTGCCCCGGACGCGGCGATCGGTGCGTCGGTGGCGGGCGCGCCGACCGAACTTCCGGCGCGCCTCGAGCGCGTGCGCGAGGCGACCAGCCGGGTCACGCGGCTGGCCAACCAGCTGCTCAGCCTGGCGCGATCGACGCCCACCAGCCACGACGCGTCGAGTCGAAAACGGATCGACCTGGCCGAACTCGTTGGTGCGGGCGTTGCATCGCAGATCGACCGCGCGATCGTCCGCGACCAGGACCTGGGCGCCGAGACCTCGCCGGCGGCGATCGACGCGGTCGAGTGGGAGCTTCGCGAGCTGCTCGCGAACCTGATCGACAATGCGATCCGCTACACCCCCGCCGGAGGGAGGATCACGGTGCGCTGCGCGCGAGCCGACGAGCACGTCTACCTCGAGGTCGAGGACACCGGGCCCGGCATCCCCGCCGATCAGCGCGAGCGGGTCTTCGACCGCTTCTACCGGCTCGCGCAGTCGCAGGGCGGCGGCTCGGGTCTGGGCCTGTCGATCGTCGGCGAGATCGCGGCGCTGTACGGCGCGAGCGTGCAGATCGCCGACTCGCCGAGCGGTCGCGGAACGACCGTGCGCGTGCGCTTTCCGCTGGCCGCTACGCCGGCGCCGAGTGCGGCGGCGGAGGATGCCTGAGCAGGTACTGCCGGATGCCCTGGAACACCGCCTCGGCTATGCGTGCCTGGTACCCGGAATCGGCCAGCCGGCGCTCTTCGGCAGGATTGCTGATGAAGGCGGTCTCGACCAGGATCGAGGGGATGTCCGGAGCGCGCAGCACCGCGAACCCCGCCTTCTCCACCGCGGGTTTGTGCAGGTGGCCGACCGACCCGAGCCGGTCGAGCACGATGTGTCCGAGGCTGCTGCTCTCGCGGATCTGCGTGGTCGTCGACAGCTCGAGCAGCAGCTTCGCGGCCTCGTGGTTTGCGCGCTTGAGGTTCACGCCACCGATCAGGTCGGCGCGATTCTCCCGATCGGCGAGCCAGCGCGCCGCGCCGCTGCTGGCGCGATCTTCCGAGAGCACGTAGACCGA
Source organism: Burkholderiaceae bacterium (assembly GCA_023384005.1). Classification (GTDB taxonomy): domain Bacteria; phylum Pseudomonadota; class Gammaproteobacteria; order Burkholderiales; family Burkholderiaceae_E; genus Quisquiliibacterium. The sequence continues at coordinate 2,433 of JAHDXY010000179.1, forward strand.
AGCGCCGTGCGCATCGGGGTTGACGAAGGCGTCGGCGTGGATCGACACGAACAGGTCGGCCTGCACGCGCCGCGCCTTGGACACGCGAACCGCGAGCGGCACGAAGTAGTCGGCATCGCGAGTCATGTAGGCGCGCATGTTCGGCGTCGCGTCGATGCGCTCGCGCAGCAGTTGCGCGATCGCGTGTGCGACGTCCTTCTCGCGCGTTCCGCCGCGCCCGATCGCACCGGGGTCCTCGCCGCCGTGGCCCGCGTCGAGCGCGATCGTGACCATCCGCGTCGCCTCGGGCCGCGGGCCGCGCCTGCCGGAGCCCGGCACAGGAGCGGACATCGGCGGCGCCGGGCGCAACTCGGGCAGCCTTGCCGGGGCGCCGGGCCATGCCGGCGCGGAGTCGCGCTCGCGGATCAACGCGTCGATCGGGTCCTCGCGCGCGGTCGCCCCGGGCGGCTGCACTTGCGCGAGCAGCGCGCGCAGCGGATCGACCGGTTCGAGCGGATAGAGGTCGAGCACGACGCGGTGCCGATACGCGCCGACCGGCGCGAGCGTGAACAGCTGCGGCGCGACCGCGGTCTTGAGGTCGAACACCAGCCGCACGACGCGCGGCTTGAACTGCCCGACACGCACCTGCTCGATGTAGGGATCGTCGGCGCGCACCTTCGCCACCAGGTCGCGCAAGGTCTGGTCCAGCTCGATGCCCTCGAGATCGACCACCAGTCGCGGCGGGTCGGACAACAGCAGGTGCGTGTGCTCGAGCGACTGCTCCAGTTCCAGCGTCACCCGGGTGTATTCGCGCGCCGGCCACACCCGGACCGCGAGCACGCCCGCGCCGAGCGCAAGGCGCAGCTTCAGAGAACAGGCGGCAGCCAGTCCCCCTGCAACGACACGCCGGCGAGCAGGCCGAGGCGGATCGCGTCGACGATCCCGATCAGGCACTGCCGCCCCCATTCGGTGCCGGCTGACGCGACCACGACGCGTTCCTCTTCCTCGCCCCCGGGCGCTCCGATCGCCAGGCGCAGCCAGACATCGGGCGGCGGCAACAGCCCCGCGCCGAGTTCAGGCCATTCGACGATCGCCGCATCGTCGCCGCCCAGATGTTCGTCGAATCCTGCATCGCGCCATTGCTCCGGCGAAGAGAATCGATATAAATCAAAATGATAGAGCTGAAAGCTCGAAAGATTATAGGACTGGACGAGATTGAATGTGGGGCTGGGCACGCGGCCCCGGTGTCCGAGTGCGTGCAGCACCGCGCGCGCGAGGCAGGTCTTGCCGGTCCCCAGGTCGCCCGAGAGGTAGAGCACGAAGCCCGGCCTGAAGTGCGGAGCGATCGCCCCGGCGAGCGCTACGCTCGCAGCCTCGTCGGTCAGGAGCAGTTCGATGCGCGGGATGGGGGGCTGCATACAATCGTCGCGTGTGACAGATCAGGCAGGATTCAGCGAATGAACACGCAAGCGGCGAATCGATCGAAGGAGTGGCTCGGCTTGCTGCCCGGCTGGGCGAGCGCCGCCGGGTTCTCGTCGGTGGGCGTAGCCGACGTGAACCTGCACCGCGCCGAGCAAGGGCTGCGTGACTGGCTGGCCGCAGCGTTTCATGGCGAGATGGATTATATGGCGCGACACGGGCTGCGCCGCGCGCGTCCCGCCGAGCTGGTGCCCGGCACCGCCAGCGCCATCATGGTCACGCTCGACTACGCGCCCGACGATCCTCAATGGGTCGAGCGGGCCTGGTCGACGCTGGGCGAGGCGGAGCGCGGCTACGTGTCGCGCTACGCGCTCGGTCGCGACTACCACAAGGTGGTGCGCGCGCGACTGCAGCGCCTCGCCGAGCGGATCGAAGCCCACGTCGGGCCCTTCGGCCATCGCGTCTTCTGCGATTCGGCTCCGGTGATGGAGGTCGAACTCGCAGCGCGCGCCGGGCTGGGCTGGCGCGGCAAGCACACGCTGCTTCTCGGGCGCGCGCGCGGATCGATGTTCTTTCTCGGCGCGCTGTTCACCGACCTCGAGTTGCCACCGGCGCAACCGGCCAGCGATCACTGCGGCAGCTGCACCCGCTGCATCGACGTTTGCCCGACCGGGGCGATCGTCGCGCCGTACCGGCTCGACGCGCGGCGCTGCATTTCATACCTGACGATCGAGCTCGAGGGCTCGATTCCGGAGCCGCTGCGTGCGCCGATCGGCAATCGCGTCTACGGATGCGACGATTGCCAGCTCGTTTGTCCGTGGAACCGCTACGCGCGTCCCGCGGCGTTGGCCGATTTCGCGCCTCGCAACCGGCTCGACGCGTCCACGCTGCTCGAGCTGTTCGGGTGGACGCGCGAGCAGTTCGAACAGCGAATGGCTGGGTCGGCGATCCGGCGCATCGGACACGAGCGCTGGTTGCGCAATCTCGCGATCGCGCTGGGCAACGGCGTCGCGAGCGACGCGGCGAGTGCCGCGCTCGAGGCGCGAGCCGGCGACCCCTCGCCGATGGTGCGCGAACACGTCGCCTGGGCCCGGGAGCGGCTGTCCGGGGCGAGTCAGTCGTCGGCGATCCGGATGCGGATCAGGTAGTGCCCGTCGTCCCGGGTTTCGGTCTTGTAGCGGTATCCGGATTGCTCCAGCATCTGGTACAGCGGATGCGGCTCGCGGTGGATCAGCAGATGCACTTCGCCGCCGGGCTCGAGCCGGTCGAGTGCCTCGATCGTGCGTTCGAAGGGCTCGGGGGGTTGCAGAAAGCGTGCGTCGACTTCGATTAGCTTGGGCGCGGCGGACATCTTCGCTTCGGCCTCCTTCGTCGCGGAAAGTTCTTGCCGGGCCGCGCGTGGCGAGGCCTCATGCGTAGGCTTTCAGCCGCTCTACATCGCGGATCGTGACGTCGCGTCCGTCGACCGAGATCAGCTGGTCTGCCGCGAGCATGTGCAGCACTCGCGACAGCGTCTCCGGTGTGAGGTTCAATCGCGAGGCCACAATGTGCTTGGACGTGGGCAGCGACACCTGCGTGACCTCGGCGTCGGCGGTGCCGCCGTGCAGGTGCAGCAGGTAGCCGACCAGTCGCTGGGCGGCAGAACGCATGCTGTAGGCCTCGACGTCGGTGACGAGCTGGTGCAGCCGCACGCTCAGCCCGCCGAGGATGCGGCGCGCGAACCCGGGATCGGTCTCGATCGCCTCGAACACCGCCTGGCGCGGCACCACCAGCAGCAGCGAATCGACCAGGCACTCGCCGTGCACCGGGTAGGGCCGCTCGAGGAACATCACCGCCTCGCCGAACGACTGCCCGGGCCCGAAAATCTGCAGGACCTTCTCCACGCCGTGACTGGTCGACAGCGCGAGCTTGACCTGGCCGTAGACCACGACGTGAAATCCGGAGGGCATGTCGCCCTTGCTGAACAGCATTTCGCCGCGACCGGCGCGCACGATGCGCGTCGCCTGGGCGAGGCGAGCGAACTCGCCTTCGTCGAGCTTCTGGAACAGGGGCAGGTTTGCCAACGTGCCCCGCACATCGAGACGCTTTCGGGCCATCTTCCGGCGGGATTTCGGGGGTGTGTCCGATTCTGTCTGCTCGTGCCCGACTCGCCTTGAGTTGGATCAAGCTAGAATCTGCGGGTCCAAGCGGCGCTGCGCCAGGAAACCGATTCGATGAGAGCCCCGGTCAAGACGAGCACCTTTCTCGCGAACATCCCGATGTTTCACGATGCGACCGAGGCCGAACTCGAGCGCCTGTCCCGGGGGACGACCGAGTTGCGCGTGCCCAAGGGGCAGATGATCTTCCAGCGCGGCGATCCCTGCGTCGGGTTCCACGTCGTCGTCTACGGGCAGGTCAAGCTCGCCTTCGTCTCGCCCAGCGGATCGGAGAAGGTGGTCGAGATCATCGGCCCCGGGCACTCGTTCGGCGAGGCACTGATGTTCACCGATCGGCCCTACGTGGTCTACTCGCAGGCGCTCGCGGACACGATGCTGCTGCACATCGCGCGCGCCGCGATCGACGCCGAGATCTCGCGCGATCCCAAGCTGGCGCTGCGCATGATCGCAGGCCTGAGCCGCCGGCTCCACGGGCTCGTCCAGGACGTGGAAGCGTACTCGCTGCGCTCGGGTCTGCAACGCGTGATCGGCTATCTGCTGCGCGACCTCGAGGAATCGCAGCAGGGCCACGAACCGGTGCGCATCGTTCTCGACGCCAACAAGGGCGTGATCGCTTCGCGACTGAATCTCTCGCCCGAGCACTTCTCGCGCACGCTCGCCGAACTCTCCCACGAGGGTCTGATCGAGGTGCACGGCGCCCAGATCACGATCCTCGACCCGGCGCGGCTGCGCGAGTACCTGGCCTGAGGCGCAGCGGGGGCGAGGGCGCCGCCATTCGTGCGCGCCCGCACGCGATCCGCCCGAGAACGACCGGTGATCGACTACGCGACCCTCAAGGCGACGCATGTCGGTTGCGCCGCGCTGAGCATCGCCGGATTCGTCCTGCGTTGGGGCCTGATGCTCGTCGATTCGGCGCTGCTGCGCGCGCGCGCGGCACGCGTCCTGCCGCACGTGATCGACACGGTGCTGCTGGCGTCGGCGCTGCTGATGGCCTGGCAACTGCGGATCGATCCGCGCGAGGCGCCCTGGCTCGCCGCGAAGATCATCGCGCTGCTCGCTTACATCGTGCTCGGCGTGATCGCGCTCAGGCGCGGCCGCACGCGCCTTGTTCGCGCGCTCGCCGGAGGCGCCGCGATCGCCGTGTTCGCCTACATCGTGTCGGTCGCGCTGTCGCGCTCGGCGCTTGGCTTCCTGGCGCCGTGAAGCGCTCGCGCAGGCGGGTCGTGCTCGCGGCGCTCGCCGCCGCGGGTGGCGCTACCTCGTTGGCCGCGCCAGTCGTTCGCGCGGCTCCGACACAGGGTCCCGTTCGCGCGCCGACCAGCTCTGCCGATGTGTCTGCCGCGCGCCGCGACTCCGCGCGCGACGAGTGGCTGCTCGTGCGCCGTGAGGGCGAGCCGGGGCTGACCGTGCTCGACCTCTCGGCCCCGGGCAGCCCGCGCGTGGCCGGATCGCTTGCGCTGCCCGACGCCGTGCCGGACGCGGCGCTGCTGGCGCGCAACGCCAGCGAGCTGTTCGTCGCGACCCGCGATGGCGAAGTGCTGCGCTACGGCCTCGCGCGCCGCGAGCTGCTGGCGCGCGCCCGGGTCGCTTCGCGCATCGCGGCGATCGCGCTCGCCTCCGACGGCCGGCACCTCGCCGTCGCCGCCCAAGATCCGCCGGCACTGCTCGTGCTCGACGCGAAGCTCGGCGTGCTGCGCACGCTCGCCGGGGAAGACAAGGAGCGAAAGCGCAGTGTCGGCGTGCTCGCGGTGCGCAACTCCCCTGCGCGACGCAGCTTCGTCGCGTCGCTGCCTGGCCTGCCTGAGCTCTGGGAGGTCTCCTACGATCCGGCCGCGCTCGACATTCCGGCCGGGATGATCCACGACTTCCAGTTCCGCGAGGGCGCTTTCGTTCGCGGCTATCTGAACGCGCGGCGCACGCCGCTAGATGCCGCGCTGCGGTGGCTCGCGCTCGACCCCCTGGGCCACGAGGCGATCGGCGGCTCTCCCGCCGGGACCGGGATCGAAGTGGTTCACCTCGACGTCAGGCGCCGGATCGCCGGCCTGGCGCTGGACGCCGGCCCGCGCGCCAGGCGGCCGGTCTTCTGGGGGCCGCCCGAGCGCCGCTCGATGGCCCTCGTCGACATCGCCGGTGGCGGCGTCGCGATCGTCGATGCGACCCTATGGAAGTTCGCCAGGAAGGCGCTCGCAGGGACACCGGTTCGCTGGCTCGCTTCGCACCGCGAAACGCGGTGGATCTGGGTGTCGGTCGGGGCAGGATGCGAGCCGGCGCAGGGCTGCGCGCAGGGCGAGCTGCAACTGCTCGACAAAGGTGATCCGGGCGGGTCCGCGATCGCGCGCGACCGGCTCGCGCCGCGCATCCGGCGCGGCGTCGTGCAGGTCGCATTCGATCGCCCGGGCCAGCATGCCTATGCGGCGGTCAGCGGCGCGCGCGGCGGGGTAGCCGTGGTCAGCGCCGACGCGACGCGCGAACTCGCGTTCCTGCCGCTCGCGGAGGCGGTCGAACTGGTCGTGCTGCCGGACTGAGCGCCGTGGCGCGTGCGCGACCGCCGGCGGGCACAAGAAAAAAGGGCGACCGCTCTGCGGGTCGCCCTTGCCAGGATGGCGGTTCCGCGCGGCGCCTTACTTCGCGCCCGACATGATCCAGTCCACCAGCACCTTGATGTCGGCGTCGGGCACCGATGCGTTGGGCGGCATCGGCACCGGGCCGTAGACGCCCGAACCGCCTTTCTTGATCTTCTCGGCGAGCATCGCCGCGTCGGGCTTGCCCTTGTGCTTGGCGGCGACGTCCTTGTACGACGGCCCGACCAGCTTCTTGTCGACCGCGTGGCAGGCGGTGCAGTTGTGCTTCTTCGCCAGGTCCAGGCTGGCCATCGCCGGCGCCGAGGCGCTTGCCGCCGCGGCGGCCAGGGCAATGCTGAGCAGTGCTGACTTCATTCCCGACTCCTCTTAGTAGACGTCGTGTTGCGTATTGTAGACGTTGAACTTGCCGGTCGGCGTGATCAGCTTCGGGTCCTTGATCACCGCCTTGAGCTTGCGCGTCTTGTCGTCGACCACGACGATCGCCGACTCCTGGTTCTTCGCGCTCCACACCGAGAACCAGACCTCGTCGCCGGCCTTGTTGTACTCGGGCTGGGTGATGCGCTTTGCGCCCTCGCCAACCTTGGCCCAGTCGCCGATCGGCAGCACCTGGAACGGCTTGTCCAGATTCTTCAGGTCGAACACCGCGATCGACTGATGGATCTTCGCGTCGGGGTTGAGCGGGGTGTCGACCCACAGGTTGGACGATTTCGGGTGCGTCTTGATGAACAGGTTGCCCCCGCCCTGAGCCTTGAGCGTCTGCACCACCTTCCAGGCGTTGGCCTTGTTGCCCTTCGGGTCGGTGCCGATGATCGCGACCGTCTCGTCGCCCAGGTG
>JAHDXY010000180.1 GCA_023384005.1 Burkholderiaceae bacterium
GCGCGATCGCTTCGTCCAGGCGGCTCTGCGCGAGGCTTCGGACTTCGGTGACGTCCTCGGCGAGGCAGTACAACTCGCCGCTGCCGGCGCGCGCCGGGATGATCCGCAGCCGGACCACGCCGACCGACGGCCCCGGATGCACGATGCGCAGATCCAGTTCCTGGGGCCCCGATTCGAGTGCGGCGGCGAAGCAGGTCTCGAGCGCCGCCAGATCCTGCGGGTCGACGCTGCGCCACGCCGCGCGAGGATCGCCGTAGAACGCCCCGACCTCGGCGCCCAGAACGTCGACGATCCGGTCGTTCGCGAACAGCGCCGTCCCGCTGTTCGCATCGAACACGAGCAAGGCCTCGTCGAGCGCATCGGCGAAGCGCCCGAAACGTTCCTGACTGTTCTCGAGCGCGACCTCGGTCGCCTGCTGGCCCGATCCGTCGACCGCCACGACAAGCGACGCGTAGCCCGCACCTCGAACCGGATACGGCCCGTGGTACAGCAGGCAGCTGACGGCCTCTACGCCCCCGCGAAGCAGCTGGACGCGTGTGGTGCGCGCGCGCGGCTCGCGCGAGGCGATCGCGTCGAGCAACTCCACCGCGCCCGTGTCCGCCTCGACGAACACGCTGCCGATGTGACGCCCGATCAACGCAGCCTCGTCGGATCCGAGCAGCGCCTGCATCAGCGGATTGGCGCGCAGGATCACCCCGTCGCGCAGCGTCGCGACCGCAGCGACGTTGTTTTCCAGCAGCGCGGAGAACTCGGCCTGGGCCGCGAGCAGGCTCTGCTCGCGGCGCCTGAGCTGCTCGACCTGCGACTCGAGACGCGCGCGCAGTGCCGCCAGCGGCGCGCTGTCGGACAGTCCGGGGTCACTTGCAGCGGTGGTCATCGGCGCCCACTGGGTTGGTGCGCATCGGCAATGTTGGGGTGGCTGACGGGACTCGAATGGCACAAGGAAGTTCTTGCGTCTCTCGGGAAACCTTGCGGAACAAGCTGAAGCATTCCCCCGCCTGTCCGGCTGCGCCACGCCCGCAGCAAAGAGACGTCGAACCCGAGGCATTCTGCGACATCGCACGCAAGAGCGCAACGCCTCGCGACACGCCTCGAGCGGCGTCGCCACGCCGCCCGGTTCACCCGTTCGCATCGCTCGGGCATCGTCGATACGACGATGCTGGCTCAGCGGCGCCGGGACCGGTTGCCCTGGATCGGTACCGGATCACGGGTTCCAGCGTCATGCTCGGCTAACCAACCATTCGGCCAGCACCGCTGTTGCCAGCAAGAAGTCGCCGACATCCATCGCTTCCTCGGAGTGGTGGCTGCCATTGGGGTTGCGCACGAACAGCATGGCGAACGGGATCCCGGCGGCGAAGAAGGTCGCCGCATCGTGGGACGCCGGACTGGCCAGACGCATAGCCGGAATCCCGAGGCGCCTGGCGCACTCTTCCAATTCGACCATGACTGCTGCATCCGCCGTGGCCGCTTCGGAATTCGTCTGCCGCCCGAGTTCGAACCGCACGCCGCGCCGGATTTCGATTTCAGAGACGACCTGCAACACACGGGCAAGCAACTCCTCGAGATCACGTTCCTCGTACGCGCGCACATCCAGGCTGAACGCGAATTCGCCGGGCACCTTGGTCATCGCGTGCCGCGCGCCGTTGGTATGGAACTCGCCAATCGTGATCGCCATCGGCCGGCCCGCACGATCCCATTGCGCCCAGATCCGGTCCAGCGCCAACGCGAACTCGGCGCCCGCCAGCGCAGCATCATTGCGAAAGCGGCGCGGCAAGCCGACATGCCCGTATTCGCCGATGACCCTTGCCTCGGGAAAACGGAAATTCCCCGGAATCGCCGTGCCGACCCCAATCGGGCATCGCGATTCGGCCAGCGTCGGCGCCTGTTCGATATGGACTTCAAAAAAGAACTTGACGCACTCCGAGGTCAGCGATGCCTTCCCAGCCCGCAGCGCCTGCGGATCGCCACCGGCACTGCGAACATGGTCTTCGAGCGTGCGGCCCGTATCCACGCGGCGGGCCGCCAGCGCGCCCGCCGGGAGGCGACCAAGTGCGGCGCGGCTGCCCACGTAGGGAACATGGAACCAGGCGCTTTCCTCTGCCCGGACGGCCATGACGATCACGTCGCGCCGCGGTCGGAACCCAACACCCTTTAGGGCCTCTACCGCGATCAGGCCTGCGACGACGCCCGCAGCGCCGTCGAAGTTTCCACCGCCGGCCACGGAGTCGAGATGGGATCCGATGACGACCGCGGGCAATTCGCGATCGTGCCCTGCCCAAACCATGAAGGAATTGAGAGCGTCATCGTGCCACACCTCCAGCCCGATCGAAGCCGCATGTTGCGCGATCAGGTCGTGCGCGAATTGTTCGCCCCGACCGTAGGAGTCCCGCGTCACTCCGCCCAGTTCGTGGTCGAGGCTGCCCGAGCGCAATGCGTCGAACAGCTGCTGCGCTCGCGCACGCAGGTTGCCTACCGCCTGCTTCACGTCGATGGCACCGGACAACGTCGCCACTGCCTAATTGCCGACGATCGGGGCAGCTTGCACAAAATGACACGCCGCGCGATGGCCGGCAGCGAATTCCAGAAGCGCGGGTTCGCGTTCGGCGCACTGCGCCTGCGCCAGCGGGCAGCGGGTGCGAAAGCGGCAGCCGCTAGGCGGATCCAGCGGTGAGGGAAGATCCCCGCTGAGGACCACACGATTGCTGGCGGCCCCGGGCCGGGGTCGTGGAATCGCCGAGAGCAGAGCCTGTGAGTAGGGGTGAAGCGGGCGCTGAAAGAATTCCGCTTTCGGCGCTTCTTCGACGATCTTGCCAAGGTACATCACCATCACCCGGTGCGAAACCTGCCGGATCACCCCCAGGTCGTGAGCTACGAACAGGTAACTCACGCCCAACCGGTCCTGGATGTCCTTGAGCAAGTTCAGGATCTGCGCCTGTACCGAGACGTCGAGCGCCGACACGGGTTCGTCGCAGACCACGAGCTTGGGCGAGAGCGCAAGCGCCCGGGCGATGACGATGCGCTGCTTTTGCCCGCCCGAGAATTCGTGCGCGTAGCGCTGCAGGTGACTGTGATCGAGACCAACCAGCGCCAACAGCTCCGCGATACGCTCGCGGATGCGGGCGACCTCCCAGCGCGCAATCCGCATCGGTTCGGCGATCAGCTGGGAGACGGACATGCGCGGATTCAGCGAACTCGATGGGTCCTGGAAGACCATCTGGATATTCGCGCGCATGTCGCCCAACTCGCCCTCCGAAAGCGCCGCGATATCGCGGCCCTGGAATCGGACCTGTCCTCGGGTCGGAGAGAGCAAACGGATCACGGCGCGCGCCAGCGTCGATTTCCCGCAACCGCTCTCGCCCACCAGGCCGAGCGTTTCGTTGGCGCGCAGTTCCAGCGAGACGCCATCGACGGCCCGCACCCGCGCGGGCTTCTTCCACGGTGCGCCAACGGCCTTCACGGGAAAGTGAACGGCCAGATCGTTCACCTGCAGCAGCATCGCCGCAGGATCGCACGACGGCGCAGTCGCTGGCGAGGAATTCATACGCCATAACCGCTGTGGCGAATGCAAGCCGCGGCATGGTCATGGCCAACGTCGAGCAGAACCGGATCGGTCCGCTTGCATGCGTCCTCGACATACCGGCAGCGCCCCGCGAATCGGCATCCGGCCGGCATGGATTGGGGCGACGGTACCGTTCCGACGATGGTCGGCAGCCGGTCGACGTCACGATCGAGCGGCGGCACGCTGCCCAGCAGGCCCTCGGTGTATGGATGCGCTGGTCGATCAAACAAGGCGCCGACCGAGGCACGTTCGACGACGCGCCCGGCGTACATGACTACCACTCGATCGGCGATGTCGGCGATGACGCCGAGGTTATGGGTAATCATGATCACCGCCATGCCGAGTTCCGCGCGCAAACGGCGCAGCAGATCGAGGATCTGCGCCTGAATCGTCACGTCCAGCGCGGTGGTGGGTTCGTCGGCGATGAGCAGCTGCGGCTTGCAGACAAGCGCCATCGCGATCATCGCGCGCTGCCGCATTCCCCCGGAGAGCTGATGCGGAAAATTGTCGAATCGCGCCCGTGGCGAAGGAATTCCGACATGGCCGAGGAAATCGACGGCGATCTTGCGCGCTGCCTGCTCCGAGATATTCTCGTGTGCCTGCAGGGCTTCGACGATCTGACTCCCGACCGTGAATACCGGGTTGAGCGATGTCATCGGCTCCTGGAAGATCATGGAGATTTCAGCGCCGCGCACTTCGCGGATGTGGTCATCGCTGCATCGGACCAGATCTTCTCCGCCGAACAGTATCTGCCCGCCCGTCAACTCGATCGCAGGACTATTGAGGCGCAACAGCGACATCGCAGTCACGCTCTTGCCGCAACCCGACTCCCCGACGATTCCGAGCACGCCGCCCGCGGGCACGTCAAAGGAAACGCCTTCGACCAGCTTGTAGGGCCTGGCGCTCCTGAGTGAGAGGCTCAGGTCGCGCACCGAAAGCAGCGGTGGCGAACCGGCAGACTGCGTCATGCAGCGTCCGAGAAAGGATAGGTTCGATCCAGTGCAACGTGGACATACTTCAGTGTCGTCAGATCCGCCGGGCCCCAATCGGGCGTGTCGACGATGACGATCGCGGCGGCCAATGACTCGTAGACGGCGCGGAAATGCGTTTTCGAACGCAGCACGATGAAGTCGAACTCGCTGGCCCGCATCCCGAACTGCGTGAAACAGTCCTCGTCTACGGCGACGAACTGGCGCGACGTGATACTGAGCACAAGAAAGCCGGCATCGATGACGACCGTGTCTCCCAGGTTCGCCAGACGCCCCGTGTAGTAAGGCCCGGTGACGTGGTACGACTTCGGTCCGGCGAATACCACCTTCCCTTCGACAGTCACCGCACCGCCCGCCCTCTCCGAGCTGTGTCCGCCGACTGGCAGCCGCACCTGCGCACCGATGCCCGCGGTGGTGGCGATCGCCACCGCCTGCGGATCCCATAGAAAGGGAACCGCGGTTCGCCCCAGTTGGCGAGCAACGACTTCGCGCAACAGGTAGGTCGAATCACCCATGCGATCGGCATGTTCCAGCAGGACCACCGGAGCGCTGCTGTGCTCGGCGATCCGAACGGCCTGCGCGATGCCCTCGGAGATGCCAAGCACCAACTCGCCATGGCTGAACGCGGGCCGGGAATCCCGAATGGTGTTCGAGAATCCGGTGGCGGTCTTCCTGGCGAACTCGCGGTCCCCGTCGGTGACGGCGAGCACGGAGAATCCACAGTTGGGAACGTCGGCATAGGAAAAGCCCGCGAACACCGACACGTCGAGATAGACCGCGCAGTCTCGTGCCACCCGGATCGAATCCTGCACCAGGCCGGCAAGCGGCTCCAGCGAGGTGGCACTGAAGATGCTTGGCACCATCAGATCCGGTTTCACGATCGCCCACGCCGGATCTAGTTCGCCACGCAGGGTGCGCACCATGCATTGCGCAGCGCGCTCGCCCGTCTCGGCCTGATCGATGTGCGGTGAGAAGTGATAGCCGAACGCAGCGTCTGCATCGAGCAGCGTGCTCTCGTCAAGATTCGCGTGGTAGTCGAGCGCCGCCATGATTCGCGTCTTGCCACCCACCTGACGCCGCACCGCGGCGAAGATGTCGGCTTCTGCGTCCATGCGAGTGGGGGTCGTCATGGCGCCGTGCAGATCGAGCAGCACACCGTCCACATCCACGTCTTTCAGCCCGTCGAGAATGCGGCCGAGGTAGTGGTCGAAAGCCTCGTCCGAGGCTGGTCCGGCCGCGCCGACTTCGGCATAGACGATCGGCACCATCTCCACTCCTTCTCGCTCGCACACCGCGATGAACCCGCCTACCGGAGTATTGGCGCCGCGATGCTCGTCGATCAGCTTGATGCCCGAGCATTCCGCCGCCTGGAAATCAGCCAGCGTCGTCAGGTTTGGCAAGAAGGTCACCGATTCCAGCTTGAACCCGGCGATTGCCACCCGCAGGCGGCGTCCGGCAGCATAAGTCATTGTGTCTTCCCGTTCTTCATGGCCGATGACGCAAGATCGCGCGGATCGAGAATATCGCGCACTGCATCCCCGAGGATGTTGAACGCGAGAACGCTAAAGGTCAGGCACAGTCCCGGGATCAGGGCCAGCCATGGCGCTTCGAGGATCGTCGTGACGCCATCGCGAATCAGATTCCCCCAGCTAGGCAGCGGTGGTTGCACCCCCAAGCCGAGAAAGCTCAACGCCGCCTCTTCCCTGATCGCGCCGCCGATTCCCAGCGTCGCCATCACGATCAACGGACCGACGATGTTCGGCAGCACGTGCCGCAAAAGGATATGTCGCGCCTTCCCGCCGAAGGAACGGCTGGCGGCCACGTAGTCGAGTTCACGTATCAGCAGGGTCGAACTGCGTGCAAGACGCACGAAGATCGGCACATGGGCGACGCCGATCGCCATCACCAGCACGAACAAACCCGAGCCGATCAGCGTGACGATCATCAACGCAAGCAGCAGCGCCGGGAAGGAAAGCATCACGTCGACGACTCCCGAGATGATCGTATCCAGCCACCCGCCTAGATAGCCGGCCAACATGCCCAGCGGCACGCCAACACACAGTGAGACGACCACCGAGAGCAAACCGACGAACAGTGCCGGCCGCGTGCCATAGATCACGCGACTGAAGATGTCGCGACCGAATTCGTCGGTGCCGAACCAATAGTCCGCGCTTGGCGGTTGGAGCGCATTGACGATGCTTTGTGCTGTCGGGTCGCCTGCGATGAATGGGGCCAGCAGCGCGATGAGAACAACTGCCGCAATCAGAACCAAACCGGTGAAGGCACCGTGGTCCGCAAGCAGTACGGCAAGCCGAAGGCGCGCGGAAGAGCGCGCAGGGGAATCGCCCGGAACCCGCGACACGCCAGGCAGTTCGACTGAGGTCGAATCCGCGATGGGCTTCTCAGGCATGTTTGATGCGTGGATCCAGGAAACTGTAGCTGAGATCGACCAGCAGGTTGACCACCATGATGATGAGGGCGAACACGATCAGACCCGACTGGATCAGGTCGTAGTCGCGCTGCGCGATCGCTCCGATCAGGAGTTTCCCAAGTCCCGGGCGGTTGAAAACAGTCTCGGTGAGAATGGCGCCACCGAGTATCGTTCCGGTATACAGTCCCATCGCGGTGATCACCGTGATCAAGACGTTGCGCAGCGCATGTTTGAAATAGACCTTGCGCGCCACCAGGCCCTTCGCGAAGGCCGTGCGGATATAGTCCTGGCTGAGCACGTCCAGCATGGTCGAGCGCGTCAGGCGCGTGACGTAGGCCGCCTGCACCAGCCCCAAGCTGAGGGCCGGGAGAGCCAGCTTGTGGAGATACTCGCCGATCGAACTGCCGCGCATCGTATGGATGACCGGAAACCATCCCAGCCACACCGAGAACACGAGCAACAGCAACACGCCCAGGTAAAACGACGGGAATGAAAAGCCCAGCAGCGCGAAGATCCGTCCTGAGGAATCGATCCAGGTATTGCGTCGCACCGCCGTGACCACCCCGATGGGGATCCCGATCAGCGCTCCGACCAGTAGTGAACCAAGCGCGAGGCTCAACGTATCCGGGAAGACCGCGGCAATCTGGGCGCCGATCGGTCGACCACTGATCACCGAATTGCCCAGATTTCCGGTCGCCAGGCCCGAGACGAACTTGCCGTACTGCACGAGCAGCGGTTGATCCAGCCCCGCCTTGTGACGGAAGGCGGCCAGCGATTCCGCCGTGGCCTGGTCGCCCAGCACCACCTGAGCCGGGTCTGCCGGGACCAGGCGCATCACGAAGAAGACGATGGTCGGGACCGCAACAAGGATCACAAGCAGCGAGAGCAAGCGGCGAAGGAAGAAACCCAGCATTGTCGTTGCTCCCGCCCAGCGGGCATCAGCGCGCCAGCAGCCTGGTCTTTTCGCTCACCCGATAGAACGAGAAGCTCTTCTGCGCGAACCCCAGGTCCAGGTTCTTTGCCCGGGCCATCGCATAGTACTGGGTATAGAGCGGGATCGAGACCGCATCGCGCGCCACCCTCTTCTGCACTTCACTCCACAGCTTCACCTGCTCGGCTCCGCTCGGATTGAACGTCGCCTTGGCGAGCAGATCGTCCACGCCCGGCATCGTGTCGCCATAGTGCATGAAGTTGGTGATCGCGGTGGGCTTGCCGATCGAAGCAGGGCCGGCGTAGAACTGATCGAAATATAGTTGACCGGTCATCGGATAGCGGAACGCGCCGTACAGCACGACCGCATTGGCGTCCTGCCGAATCAGGCGATGGTAGGTTGGATGGTCGACCGTCTTGAGTTCGACGTTGACGCCGATCTTCTTCCATTGCTCCTGAAGAACCTGCATCGGCGGCAGGTAGATATTGCTGTTGCTCATGTTGACGTCCATCGAGAAACCGTTCGGCAATCCGGCTTCCTTGAGCAGCGCCTTGGCGCGCGCCAAATCGTACGGGTACTTGGCAACGTCGCCGTCGTGGCCTGTGTAGCCACTCGGCAGGGCCGAGTATTCCGGCTTGGCAAGATCCTTGCCGAGGAACTGGATGAGGTTCTCGCGACTCGTAGCATGCGCAAGGGCCTTGCGTACCCGAACGTCGTCGAGCGGCTTCTTGGTGGTATTGATATAGACCGCAAACATGTTCGCCGGGGCCGTGAGATCGACCACGAAACCACCCTTGCGAAGGCGGTCGACGATATCCTGCTTGGCCTGAATTCCGATCGCATCCACCTCGCCGGACTTGAGAGCCAACTCGCGGGTGCTTGCTTCGGGCATGAACTGGTAGACGATGCGTTCCACTACCGGTTTGCCGCGCCAGTACGAATCGTTGCGCACCAGGGTCACGCTTTCACGCGGCTTGTACGCGCTCATGATGAACGGCCCGGTTCCGACTGGACTGAGCTTCGGATCCTGTTTGTCTTCCAAAGCTTTCTTCGAGACGATGAATCCGGACTGATAGCCCGCCATCAACTGGATGAACGCGGGGTCGGAGTGCTTCAAGACGATACCGACCTTGTAGGGATTGACGATATCCACCCGCTCGACGTTTTGCAGGGTCTTGCGAAACGGCGATCCGAACTTCTCGCTCATCACCCGTTCAACCGAGAACTTCACGTCGGCCGCGCTGAACTCCCCATAGCCTTTGTGCCACTGAACACCCTGGCGCAGATAGAAAGTCCACTGAGTCTTGTCCGGCGATACCTCCCAGCGCTCCGCCAGACCAGGCCTCAGCCGATCACCGTTCATATCGCCAGGAGGAAACTCAACCAGGCCCTCGTAGATCTGCAGCACGACCGGCGTCTCGCTGCTGCCCACCGACACATGCGGGTCAAGCGTCGCGATGTCGTTGAAGGC
>JAHDXY010000181.1 GCA_023384005.1 Burkholderiaceae bacterium
CGAAGCCGGCCGAGGCGAAGCCGGCTGGCGCGATCTGCGTGCAGATCGACCCGCTGCGCGACCTCTTCCCGATGATCGAAGACCGGCTCTCCCAGACCCGCGGCGCAGAAACGCACCTGGTGCGTAGCGAGGCCGGAACCATCGTCTATCTGACCGGCGCGCGCGGCACCGCGCTGATACCCGCTCAGGCCGAGCCGGCCACGGCGGGGGCGGCGTTCGCCGCGCACAGTGCGCCTTCCGGGCTGGTTTCCGGGCTGATCTCCTGGGTCGACGAACGCGGCAACCAGGTGATGGCGGCGATCCGCCCGATCGAGTCGACGCCGTGGGCGGTGGTCGCGAAGGTCGAGCGCGCAGAGTTGCTCGAGCGCCAGCGCGACCTCGCGATCTGGAGCGGCGCGATGGTGGCTGCGTTCGTTGCCGTGGCGACCGCCGCGGCGATGCTGGTCGCGCGCTACCAGGGCCTGCGCCTGCTGCGCAGCGCGCGTCGCAGGAACGCGCGGCTGTCGCTGCGCGACCGCCATTTCGGGATGCTCGCGCGCCACGCCAACGACATCATCCTGCTGATGGACGAACAGGGTGCGATCCTCGAGGCCAACGAGCGCGCCGAGTCGGTCTACGGGTACACGCGCGACGAGTTGCGCGGGATGCACGCGATCGACCTGCGCGCCGACGATCACGCCGACTTCTTCGACGCCCAGTGGGCGGCGGTCGACGCCGAGGAGGGCGCCGTCTTCGAGGCGCGTCAGAAGCGTCGCGACGGCAGCTCGTTTCCGGTCGAACTGAGCGTGCGCACGATGGAAGTCGAAGGCGTTCGGTACCGTCAGGCGATCGTGCGCGACCTCACCGAGCGCCAGCAGCTGAGCGAGCGGCTGCGTTTCCTCGCGCGCCACGACGAGCTCACGGGCCTGGCCAATCGAAGCTCTTTCGTCGAGGCGCTCGAGGCCGCGCTCGCCCGGGCGCGGCGCAGCAACGCCGAGGTCGCGGTGATGTTCGTCGACCTCGACGACTTCAAGGCCGTCAACGACACCGCCGGTCACGCCGCCGGCGACGCGGTGCTCCAGGAGTTCGCCCGGCGGCTCGAGAGCAGCCTGCGCGCCACCGATTTCGTCGCGCGCCTGGGGGGCGACGAGTTCTGCGTGCTGATGGAGTCCTCGCCCGAGCGATCGAACGTCGAACTGGTCGCGCGCAAGATACTCGCCGCGGTCGCCGTGGAGTTCCGGGTCGAACAGGGCGTGTTCCGGCTCGGCGCGAGCATCGGCGTGAGCCGCTTTCCCGACGACGGCGACCAGTCCGGCGAACTGCTCAAGTGCGCCGATTCGGCGATGTACGACGCCAAACTCGCGGGCAAGAACGCCTACCGGACCTACCGGCGGCGCTGAGCGCGTTCGGCCGACTGTTGCGTCCAATCGTCAGATAGCGCGTGAACTTGTTGCCGCAGTGCGTTAATTCCATTGCTGTTTGCTACACTGGCCCGTCGCGCCGCGGGGCGGTGGGCCCGGCGGTGATCTTTGGGGCGAAGAGTGAAGAAACTGGGAATGATCCGGCTTGCCGGCGTACTTTGTGCCGCGTGCTTCGCGACGATCGGCGTTTCGCACGCGGCCGGGGACGCGCGCGTTGGCGCGAAACCCGGCGCGAAACCCGCCGCGAGCCAGCGCGCGAGCGCAACCGCGGCCAGCGGGTCAGGGCCGGCGAGCCGCGAGCGCGCCGCCGCGCGGGTCGCGCCGCGCAACGGCGCGGTGGCGAAGGGCCCGGCAGTCAAGACCGTCGCGACGCGCAGGTCCAAGCGCGCGCGCGCGGCGGCCCCCGAGGCCAGGGGCGCCGACGCGGCCGCTTCGCCGCGCGTCTCGGTCGGCCAGGCGATCGGCCTGCACTCGACCCAGGATCCGCTCGAGCTGCACTCGTCGGTCGCGCTGGTGATCGACCAGCGCAGCGGCGAGACGCTGTTCGCGAAGAACTCGCAGGCCGTGCTGCCGATCGCCTCGATCACCAAACTGATGACCGCGCTCGTCGTGCTCGACGCGGGGTTGCCGCTGGACGAACCGCTCGAAATCAGCGAGGCCGACCTCGATACCGAGAAGGGAACGCGTTCGCGCTTGCGTTTCGGTACGCGGCTGACGCGAGGCGAACTGATGCAGCTCGCGCTGATGGCGTCGGAGAACCGCGCGGCGCACGCGCTCGGGCGGCACTTCCCCGGCGGAATCCACGCCTTCGTCGCGGCGATGAACGACAAGGCCGATGCGCTCGGCATGCGCGATTCGTACTTCGTCGACCCCACCGGGCTGTCGAGCCGCAACGTGTCCAACGCGCGCGACCTGGCGCGGCTGGTCGACGCGGCGTACCGCTATCCGCAAGCGCGCGAGTACTCGACTGCGACCCAGTTGAGCGTCGCCAACGGATCGCGCCAATCGGCGTTTCGCAATACCAACCGACTGATCATCAGCCCGACCTGGGACATCGGCCTGCAAAAGACCGGCTACATCAGCGAGGCCGGCAACTGCCTGGTGATGCAGGTGAGCATCGAAGGCCGCCCGCTCGTGCTGGTGCTGCTCGACGCGACCGGGCGGCTGTCGCGCTTCGGCGACGCGCAGCGGTTGCGCAACTGGCTCGAGAACGACCGCGGCGGCGGCAGCGACCGGGTGAGTGCGGTTCAGGTGTCCTTCGGTTCGTAGCCCAGCGCGGCGGAGATCTGCGCGGTGGTTGCGCAGAGCTGGTCGATCCACGCATCCTGTACGAACTCGGCCGGTGCCGAGATCGAGAGCCCGGCAACGAGCTTTCCGGTGTCGTCGCGGATTCCCGCGGCGATGCAGCGCACTCCGAGTTCCAGTTCCTCGTTGTCGCGCGCATAGCCGCGCGCGCGCACCAGCGCGAGTTCGCGCTCGAGGCGCGGCAATTCGGTGATGCTGTTGCGGGTGTGCCCGGCGAGTCCGCAGCGCGTCGCGTAGCCGCGTACCGCCTTCACGTCGTCGGCGGCCAGGAAGAGCTTGCCCACCGAGGTCAGGTGCAGCGGCGCGCGCCCGCCCACCGCACGCACCACCTGCATTCCCGAGCGCTCGGACACCGCGCGTTCGATATAGACGATCTCGTCGGCCTGACGGATCGACAGGTTCACCGGCTGGCTGGTCACGCGGTGCAACTCGCGCATCGGCCCCAGCGCCGCGTCGCGCACGTTCAGCCTCGCCTTGACCAGGTTGCCCAGCTCGAGCAGGCGCATCCCGAGCTGGTACGACCCCGGTTCGGTGCGGTCGACGAATCGCGCCGTCACCAGGTCGTTGAGAATCCGGTGCGCCGTCGACGGGTGCAGGCCGGTGCGGCCGGAGAGCTCCTTCAGGCTCACCGAATCGGTCTGCTGCGCGAGTGCGTCGAGCAGCGACACCAGCCGGGCGATGACCTGGATCGCGGTGTCGGTGTTCGCCTTCTCGCTGTTGCTTCGTGGTCGGGGCATGGGCAGGCCGCATTCGCGCGGGATTCGGTCGCGAGCGTGATGCTATTGGATGAGACTTTATATCACGCTATGAAACCGCCACGCTGCGGGCGCCCGGTTTGGTGTTCCGGGTGGCGCGCCCGATAATCGTCGCTGGAGGTGTCCATGAGAGTCGGTTTCTTCATTACCTGCCTGGTCGATCTGATGCGGCCCGAGATCGGCACGTCCGCGCTCAAGCTGCTCGAGTCTGCCGGTTGCACGGTAGACGTGCCGCTGCGCCAGACCTGTTGCGGGCAGCCCGCGTTCAACTCGGGCGACACCGGCGGCACCCGTGCGCTGGCGCGCAAGTTCCTCGACGAGTTCGAGCATTTCGAGCACATCGTCGTGCCCTCGGGATCGTGCGCGGGGATGATCCGGCATCACTATCCGGATCTGTTTCGCGACGACCCCGACCTGCGCAACCGGATCGAGGCGGTCGCCGCGCGCACCTGGGAACTCACCAGCTTCCTGCACGACGTGTTGCACATCGATCGACTGCCGGGCAACTTCGAGGGAACCGTGACCTATCACGACTCGTGCAGCGGATTGCGCGAACTCGGCGTGCAGGCGCAACCGCGCGCGCTGCTCGCGCTCAACCCCGCGATCCGGGTCGAGGAGATGCGCGACGCGCGCGCCTGTTGCGGGTTCGGCGGCACGTTCTCGATCAAGTACGGCAACGTGTCGGCGGCGATCGTCGACGAGAAGATCGACAACGTCGCGGCCACCGGCGCCGGGTGCGTGGTGCTCGGCGACCTCGGGTGCATGCTCAACATCGAGGGCCGGCTGCGCCGTCGCGGCGACGAGAGCACGCGCGTGCTGCACGTCGCGCAGGTCCTGGCCGGAGACGCCTGATGCAAGTGAGCTCGATGCACTTCAAGGCGCGCGTGGGCGAAAAGCTCGCCGACGCGCGATTGCAGCAAAACCTGAAGAAGCTCTCGACGAAATGGGTCGCCGGCCGCGCCAGCGCGATCACCGAACTCGACGACTTCGAGGCCACGCGCGTCGACGCGATCGAGCGGCGCGACCGCGCGCTGGCGAACCTGGACGCCTGGATCGAGCACTTCGAACGTACGGCGCTCGCCCGCGGGGCGACAGTGCTGTTCGCCGAAACGCCTGCCGAAGCATCGCGGCTGGTCGTGGAAATCGCGCGCAAGCACGGCGTGAAGAAGGTGACCAAGTCCAAGTCGATGGTCTCCGAGGAGATGGCGCTCAACCGCGCCTTCGAGGCCGCGGGCATCGTGCCGGTGGAGACCGACCTCGGCGAGTACATCCTGCAGATCAACGACAACGAGCCGCCCTCGCACATCGTCGCCCCGGTGGTGCACAAGAGCAAGGACGAGGTTTCGGACCTGTTCGCGAAGGTGCACCATCGCCCGCGACTGACCGACATCCCGCAGATGACGCGCGAGGCGCGCGAGGTGCTGCGCCCGCACTTCCTCTCGTCGGACATGGGCGTGTCGGGCGGCAACTTCCTGGTCGCCGAGACCGGTTCGGTGGCGATCTTCACCAACGAGGGCAACGAGGGCATGTGCACGACGCTCGCGCCGGTGCACGTGGTGGTGACCGGCATCGAGAAGGTCGTGGCCACGCTCAACGACCTCGCCGCGATCGCGCGCCTGCTCCCGCGCTCGGCCACCGGGCAGTCGATATCGAACTATTTCTCGATCCTGACGGGCCCGCGCGGCGCGGGCGAGCTCGACGGTCCCGAGCACATGTACTTCGTGCTGGTCGACGGCGGGCGCAGCGCGCTGCTCGGCGGCGAGTTCGAGCCGATGTTGCGATGCGTTCGCTGCGGCGCGTGCATGAACCACTGCCCGGTCTACCAGAAGATCGGCGGCCACGCCTACGGCTGGGTCTATCCGGGGCCGATGGGTTCGGTGCTGACGCCCTCGTACGTCGGGCTGGACAAGGCGCTCGACCTGCCGCAGGCCGCGACGATGTGCGGCGAGTGCGAGGTCGTGTGCCCGATGAAGATCCCGCTCCCCGGCCTGCTGCGCAAGCTGCGCGAGAAGCAGCTCGATCGCGGGTTGCGCCCGTGGACCGAGCGCCTCGGGCTGGCGATCTGGCGGTTCGTCGCGATGCGCCCGGCGCTGTACCGTCCGATGGTGCGCGTCGCGTCGCGCGTGCTCAAGCTCGCCTCCGGGCGCAAGCGGCGCCTGCGCTGGCTGCCCGGCGCAAAGGGCTGGACGACGCAGCGCGACCTGATCGTGTCCGGAGGCCCCACCTTCAAGGAACGCTGGGCGCGGCGCCAGCGCCGGTAAACGCTCAGATCACCAGGCGTTCCCGGTTCGAGCGATCTTCGGCGCGGTGCGAAAAGCGTTCGATGCGCAGCGCGTCGATGTCGATGAACGCGGCTTCGCCGCAGGCTTCCTCCGCGATGACCCGCCCGACGGCCCCGGCCTGCTGCACGCCGTGTCCGGAGAACCCGCAAGCGTTGATCCAGCCCGGCGCGCCGGGCATCCGCCCCAGCACCGGGTTGGCGTCGGGCGTCATCTCGTAGTAACCCCACCAGCACGCGCGCCGGTCGATCGCCAGGCGCTCGAACCAGGGAAAACGCGTCAGCGCCCGTGTGTAGACCTCCTCGAGCCAGAGCCAGTCGATGCCTTCCTCGAAACCGGTGTCGGCCGGATTGCTGCATCCGAAGATCAGCCGTTCGCCCTCGGAGCGCAGGTACACGCCGCTCGCGAGGTCGATCGTCCAGGGGTAGGGCGCGCAGGCGCGCAGGTCCTCGGGCAACGGCGCGGTAGTGAACACGATCCGCCGCGCGGGCGAGACCGGTACGATCAGCGACGCCGAGCGCGCGAGTTCGCCGGCCCAGGGTCCGGCGGCGTTCACGACCAGCGGCGCCTCGAAACGCGCCGACGATCCGCGCGCGCGCCACAGGCCGTCGCGTCGCTCCAGGTGCTCGACCGCCTCGCCGAACACGAAGCGCGCTCCGAGCGCGCGCGCGCGCGCGACGTATTCGAGGCAGATCCCGTGCGGATCGACGACGCCGTCGCTCGGGCACCAGGTCGCGCCGCCGAGACCGTCGAGCGTCATCGGCACGCGACGCGCCGCCTCCGCGGGAGTGATCGTCTCGACCGGCGCGCCGAGCGCGCGCTGCATTCGCGCGGCCTCGCGGTGCGCGTTCCAAGCGTCGCCCGGCACCGCGAACAGGTAACCCTGCGCCCGGTACGCCGCCTGCGGCATCTGGCGGTACTCGTCGATGCTCGCCATCGACAGGCGAACGTTCACCTCTTCGGAGAACTGGTGGCGCACGCCCGCCGCGCTGCGACCGGTGGATCCGGTCGCCGGCGCGGACTCGCGCTCGATGACGATGACATCGAAACCGCGCTGCGCGAGCCGCCAGGCGCAGGCGGCGCCGATGATGCCGGCGCCCAGCACGATCGCCCGCCCGCGCGACACGCTCAGTCCGCCGGGCACAGCGATTCCCAGGCGAGCCGCGCCGCGGCCAGGTCCCACAACGCCTGGCCAACGCTCTTGAATACGATCGGCCCGTCGCCGGGTCCGGGCGCCGCCGCCGCACCGCTGACGACTCGCTCCAGCGGCGTCACCGCGCTCCAGTCGATCTGCGCCTGGATCAGGTCGCCCGCTTCGTGGCGCGCTCCTTCGATGTCGTCGACGTAGACCCGGGCACGGTGCAGCAGGCGTGCGGGCAGTTCGCACATCTGCGGGCGGTACGCGCCGACCGCGGCGACGAATGCGTCGTCGCGCACCTCGTCGGCGAACAGCGCCCCGGAAGCGGTCGTCGCGGTCAGCACGATGCGCGCGCAGGCGAGTTGCGCCTGGGCGTCGTCGGCGACGCGCGCGTCGAGCCCGAGCGTCGCGGCGTGCGCGACCAGGCGCTCGGCGCTGCCGCGCGAGCGCGACGCGATGTGCACGGTCGCGAGCTCGCCCGCGGCGGCGAAGGCCTCGAGGTGCGATCGTCCCTGCACGCCGGCGCCGATCAGCAGCATCGGCCCGCCGGCGCACTGCGGCGCGAGCTGCTGCATCGCGAGCAGCGACATCGCGGCGGTGCGTCGCGCGGTCAGCGTGGGACCATCGAGCAGCAGCAGCCGCTCGCCGGTGTCGGCGCGCATCAGCACCACTTCGCCCTGCAGGCTGGGCAGGCCGCGAGCCGCGTTGTCCGCGTGCACGGTCACGAGCTTGGTCGAGGCGTACTGCCCGTCGCTCGCCGGCATCACGAGCAGCGTTCCCCCGGGCAGTGCGAGCGCGAGCCGCTCGGGCGCGTCGGTGCGGCCCTCGGCGCGGCGCGCCAGCATCGAGCGCAGCGCGTCGGCCAGCTCGGCGACTCCGAGCGCGCGGTCGGTGGCCGCGGCGTCGAGCACGAGCATCGGGCGCGGCGAATGCTTGTTCACGCGAGGTGTCGCGCCTGGCGCGGTGGGGTGGCGCTGCTCGCCGGACGGCGCACCCGCGGCGCGACGCCGCTCAGCTCGTCCGCGATGCCCGGTTGTTCGCCGAGCCAACCGGCGAGGAGTTCGCGCTGGCGTCGCAGCGCGAACGCGTGCGTCGCGTCGCTGTTGGTCCATACCCAGTCGCAGAACTGCATGAAGCGCGCAAAGGGCGCGTCGCCCAGCAGCAGCGCCAGCGCGCGCGGGAATCGTCCCGAGTTCGCGAAGATCTCCCAGTAGCGCGAGAAGCGCGCGATCCGCTGCATGTCCTCGAACGCGATCGCGTCGGTCGCGAGGACGTTGTACGGCGGGTCGGGGTTGAACCGCAGGCCGTGCGACTCGGTATGGCGCGCGATCGGCGCGCCGCGAAGCCGTTTCAGGATGCCCAGCTGGATCTCCTGCGGCGCGATCGCGACCAGCCGATCGAATCCGGCGCCAAAACTCGCGAGGTCCTCGCCCGGGAGTCCCGCGATCAGGTCGACGTGCAGATGCGCGCCGGTGCTCGTGCGCAGCCAGCGCAGGTTCTCCTCGGCCGCGTCGTTGTCCTGGCGCCGGCTGATCAGCGCCTGAACCTGCGGGTTCCATGTCTGGATGCCGATCTCGAGCTGAATCGTGCCCGGTGCGAACGAGGCGATCGCCGAGCGCAGCGGCGCCGGAAGGCGATCGGGAATCAGTTCGAAATGGGCGAATACCGGATCGTGTGGCGCGGCGCGCAGGCAGCCCTGGAAGAACTCGAGGATCGCGAGGCTCGTGCCGGTCTTCAGGTTGAAGGTGCGATCGACGAACCTGAAGCGGCGCGCGCCTCTGGCATGCAGCGCGCGCAGCTGCTCGAGCACGCGTTCGAGCGGAAACGGTCGCGCGCCGCGATCGAGCGCCGAGAGGCAGAACTCGCAACGAAACGGGCATCCGCGCGAGGCCTCGACGAACAGGTGTCGTTGCGCGATGTCCCGGTCGCTGTACAGCGGGTAGGGCAACTCGAGCGTGGCCGGGTCGCACTCCTTGCCCGCGATCACCCTGGCGCAGGGCGGCGAACCGTCGAGCAGTTGCGCGGCGAGCCTCGCGAAGCTCGCCTCGCCCGGCCCCGTCACGACGTGATCGGCCAGCGAGCAGATGCGCTGCTCGTCGGTCTCGTGGCTCACTTCCGGGCCGCCCAGGACGATGCGCACCTGCGGCGCCACGCGGCGCATCTGCGCGACCAGGCGCGTCGCTTCGAGCACGTTCCAGATGTACACGCCGATCGCGACCACGCGCGGGCGTTCGGCGAGCAGGCGCTCGAGCATCGTCTCGGTGCGCGCGCCGCTCACGAACTCGACGATGGCCGCGCGCCGTGCGAGCGCGCCCAGATTCGCGTGCAGGCATCGCAAGCCGAGCGACGCGTGCGCGTAGCGGGTGTTGATCGTCGTGAGAAGGATCTCGGCCATCTCGAACGCGGTTCCTCAGCGGTCGCGTACCAGCGGTCGCGGATCAGTCGTCGCGGATCAGTGCTTGCGCATCGGAGCCTGCGCGGTAAGAGCCCTGACCGGA
>JAHDXY010000182.1:0-2421 GCA_023384005.1 Burkholderiaceae bacterium
GCTCGGCGCCGGTGAGCGCGTTCGCAGTGCGCGAGGTCATCACCGGCGTGCGGTGCGCGACGCCGCGCAGCCGTGCGGCGGCGGCGCGCACGTCGTCGATCGACGCCGCGAGAGCGGCGCTCACGTCGCTGCGCCCTCGCGCGCGAGCTTGCGCTCGACCGCGCGCACGAAGAACGCCACGCCGAGCGGAATCGCCGCATCGTTGAAGTCGTACGCGGGGTTGTGCACCTCGCAGCCGCTCTCGCCGTCGCCGTTGCCGATGTTGATGTAGCAACCCGGCACCTCCTCGAGCATGAACGAGAAGTCCTCCGAAGCCATGATCAGCGGCGGCTCGCGGTCCACCTTCGCCGCCCCGACCAGCTCCTCGCACACCGACGCCGCGAACGCGGCCTGCTCGGGGTCGTTGATCGTGGGCGCGAACTCGTAGCGGAACTCCAGCGTGGCGCTGCCGCCCATCGCCTGCGCGGTGCTCTCGACGATGCGGCGCATGTTGCGCTCGACCAGTGCCATCACTTCGGCGGAGAAGGCGCGCACGGTCCCCGAGAGCCGCGCGGTCTGCGCGATCACGTTGAACGCGTCGCCGGCGAGAAAGCGCGTGACCGAGAGGACCGCGGTGTCGAGCGGGCGCACGTTGCGCGAGACGATCGTCTGCAGCGTCGAGCAGATCTGCACGCCGATCATCAGCGGGTCGATGCTCGTCTCGGGGCGCGCGCCGTGCGAGCCCACGCCGCGGATGTGGACGTCGAACAGCGCGCCGCCGGCCATCATCGGGCCCGAGCGCACGTTGAACATGCCCAGCGCGAGTTTCGGGCGGTTGTGCATGCCGAAGATCGACTCGCAGGGAAAGCGCTCGAACAGCCCGTCGTCGATCATCGCGCGCGCGCCGCCCAGCCCCTCCTCGGCCGGCTGGAAGATCAGGTGCACGGTGCCGTCGAAGTCGCGGCTGCGCGCGAGCTCCTTCGCCGCGCCGAGCAGCATCGTCGTGTGCCCGTCGTGGCCGCAGGCGTGCATCCGCCCCGCGTGGCGCGATCGGTGCGCGAACTGGTTGCTCTCCTCGATCGGTAGCGCGTCCATGTCGGCGCGAAGGCCGATCGTGCGCGCCGAGCTGCCGTTGCGCAGCACGCCCACGACGCCGGTGCGGCCCACCCCGCGGTGCACCTCGATGCCGAGCCGCTCGAGCTCGTCGGCCACGCGAGCGGCGGTGCGCGTCTCCTCGAAACCCAGTTCGGGGTGCGCGTGGATGTCGCGCCGGAACGCGGTCAGCTCGGCGTGGAACTCGGTGATGCGGTCGATCGCGGACACGGATCTCTCCTGCGCGCGTGCCTGCGCGGCACGCCGGGTTGCGCCGGTGCCGCCGGCGCGCGGAAACGGCTCAACCCGACCTGGGCTCGGTGCCACACCACTGCGCGACGAACAATGCGATCGTCTTGGTCACCCGGCGCATCGACTCCAGGCTCACGCGTTCGTCGAAAGCATGGATGTTCTCGGCCCAGGGCCCGTAGACCAGCGACGGAATGCCGCCGTAGAGCCCGAGTACGCGCATGTCGAAGGTGCACCAGGCGGGCACGCTCGAGGTCCAGTCGCCGCCCTCGATTCTCGCGAGCACGAAGTTGATCGGGTGCAGGTGGCCGGCGAACGAGGGGTGCCTGAGCTCGTTCCACCGGTGCTCAAGGCCGTGCAGCGCCTGCACCAGCGGAAAGCACGACTCGATCGCGTTGGCGCCCGTGCTCGCGAGCGCGACGTGCGCCGGGCGGCCCATCACCTTCACCTGGAACCAGACCACGCCCACCTGCGCGGTGAGCAGGTGCTCGCCCATCGGTTCGGGAATGATCGCCGCGTCGGCGCGGTAGCCGCGCTGCAGGCAGGCGAGCGCGCCGTTGCCGGTGCACTCCTCCTCGACCACCGACTGCAGGTAGACCTCGGCGGCGGGCGCCAGGCCGCTGCGCGCGAGCGCGTCGAGCGCGAACAGGTTCGCGGCGATCCCCGCCTTCATGTCGCCGGCGCCACGGCCGTACATCCAGCCCTCGTGGATGCGCGGGCGAAAAGGAGGGCTGTGCCACATCTCGATCGGTCCGACCGGTACGACGTCGATGTGCCCGTTCAGGATCAGCGAGCGTCCGTGCGACGCGCGCGGGCGGTGCGTGCCGACCACGTTCCAGGCGTTCTCGTACGAGATCGTCACCGGCGAGAAACCCGGCAGATGCCGGATGTCCTCGACGTCGATCCTCCAGCGGTCGACCGCGAGGCCGCGCACGCGCAACGCGGCGGCGACGAAATCCTGTGCGCTGCCTTCCGCGCCACGCAGCGAGGGCATGCTGACCAGGTCGCCGAGGAACCGGACCTGCTCGTCGAAACCCTGGTCGACCGCCGCGAGGATCGTCTCGGTGTGATTGGGCGCGTTCATCGGGGTCCTATGGTACC
>JAHDXY010000182.1:2431-9223 GCA_023384005.1 Burkholderiaceae bacterium
GTGCGCTGGTTCGATCGGGTCGTGCTCGGATTGGCGCGCGAGTTGCGCTGGTCGTACCTGCCGCCGCTGATGGTCTACGTCGCGGCCGGGATCTCCGGGCTCACCGCGATCGTCGGAACCTTCTTCGTCAAGGACTACCTCGGACTGTCGGCCGAGTTCCTGGCCGCGCTCGGCTTCTGGGCGGGGCTGCCGTGGGCGCTGAAGATGCCGCTGGGGCACCTGGTCGATCTGATCTGGCGCTGGAAGTCGGGCCTCGTGTATCTGGGGGCGAGCCTGATCGCGGCCAGCCTTCTGATCATGATCGGTTTGCTCGCCGACCCGAAGACGATGGCGGCGATGGCGCGGGTCGAGACCTGGTACGTGAGCGCCGCGCTGCTCGCCCCGATCGGCTACGTGATGCAGGACGTGGTCGCCGACGCGATGACGGTCGAAGCGGTCCCGAGCAGCGACGAGGACGGCCAGCCGATCGACGAGGCGCGCCGGCGGTCGATGCACACGACGATGCAGACGCTGGGCCGGGTGGCGATCATCGGCGGCGGCCTGCTGGTTTCGCTCGTCAACGTCGTGATGTTGCGCGGCGCGCACGCGCTCGCCGAAGCCGAGCGGCTGCGCGTATACATCTCGGTGCACGAGCTCGCGCTCGCGATCCCCGTGGTGTCGGTGCTGGGCGTGATCCTCGCGGCGGTGCTGCATGCGCGCGCGCGGCGCCGCCTGGTCGTCGGCGGGCTGTCGGCGGCGCAGGCCGCCTCGCGGCTCTTCGTCGCTCCCCCCCGCCCGCCGGTGAACTGGTGGGTGCTGGGGGGCGGGCTCGCGTTCGCGGTCGTTTCGCTCGGCGTGGGCCTGGGCGATCTCGCGCACGGCCAGGAGATCGTGTTCGCGGCATCGATGACCGTGATCGTCACGCTGATGGTGCGCCTGGTGCGCGAACTCGCTCCGCAGGCGCGTGCGACGCTGGTCGGAACCGCGGTGGTGATCTTCGTCTTTCGCGCGCTTCCGGGGCCGGGTCCGGGGCAGACCTGGTGGATGATCGACGAACTCGGATTCGACCAGCAATTCCTTTCCGAACTCGCGCTGATCGGCGCGGTGCTCACGCTTGCCGGGCTGTTCGTGTTCCGGCGCTACATGGCCGAGCGCCCGATCTACCACGTCGTGGCCATGCTCACGGTGGCCGGTACGCTGCTCGCGATGCCGATCGTCGGGATGTACTACGGGCTGCACGACTGGACCGCGGGGCACACCGCCGGAGTCGTCGACGCGCGCTTCATCGCGGTCGTGGACACCGCGATCGAATCGCCACTGGGGCAGATCGCGATGGTTCCGATGCTCGCGTGGATCGCGAACTCGGCGCCGCAGCGCCTGAAAGCGACCTACTTCGCCGTGATGGCCTCGTTCACCAACCTCGCGCTCTCGGCATCGCAGCTGGGTACCAAGTACCTGAACCAGATCTACTCCGTGACGCGCGAGGTGCGCGACGCCGCGAGCGGCGCGGTGAAGGTTCCGGCCGACTACGGCCAACTGGGAGAGCTGATGCTCACCTCGGTCGCACTGGGCTTCACGCTTCCGGTGCTCGCGATCGTGCTCGTGCGCTTCGCGCGGCTGCGAAGCGGGTGATGGGAAGAAGCGGGAAGAAGCGGGAAGAGGCGGGCAGCGGCGGGCAGCGGCGGGCAGCAGCGGGCAGCAGCGGGCAGCAGCGGAAAGCAGCGGAAAGCAGCGGAAAGCAGCGGAAAGCAGCAGGAACCAGCGGAAAGCAGCGGGAACCAGCTGGTCGAGCGGGCAGCGGGCGGTGCGTGCTCAGCGGCTCGGCGGGCGTGGCCGGCGCGCGTTGCCCGAAGCGGCGCTGCCGGCCGGCAGGGGCGCGCGTTGCGCTGCCGCCCTTTCCAGGGCGTGCTGCTGTTCGGCGAGCCGGAGTTCGTAGGCCTCGCGTTGAGCGGCCAGATCGCGCCGAAGCGACAACACGAACCCGGCCAGGACCAGGGCGACGATCAGGCCCGTGATCGCGGCGGCAGTCGCGAGACGGCGGTAGAGGCGCGTCTCGCCGCGCGCGTCGACGATCCGCGACGCGAGCCGAGTCACCTCGGCGTGTGCCGCTTCGCGTTCCATTGCCTGGCGCTCGATCAACGCGCCCTGGCGCTGGACCGTGTCCTCGAGGCGGGTGCGCTGAGCGCGTGCGGCGGTCTCGACACGTGCGCCCGACCTGGCTTCGCCGTCGTCGGCGCGGCGGCGCATCGGCGTGGCGGGTGGCGCGTCGAACAGCACGAACTGCGCAGCCACGGTACCGTCCCCGGTCGGCGCGACGCCACCGGGATGCGCTTCGCCGCTCGCGATCGGCGCCGGGAACACCGGCGCGTCGGTGTCGAGCATCGGTGCGTAGCGGCGCACAAGCAGGTCTCGCGGGTCGTCGACCAGGCCTTCGCCTGCCGCCTTGATCCCTTCGAGCGTGAGCACCGCCGCGGCGATCGATCGCCGATCCTCGTCGACCAGCGATGCGAATCGTCCGGCTGGCAAGGTCTGTGAAGGCTGGTGCGTTTCGCCTTCGATCCTGCGGCGTTCGCCGACGACTTCGCGCACGAGCGCGTCGAGCAGCGCAGCCTCGTCGCGCGAGCCCGTCGCGTTCAGCCTTCGTGCGATTCGCGCCAGCGCACCGAGCGACACCCGGCGCACGACCAGGGTGCCCAGCGAGGTCTCGACCGAGATCGTGCGCTCGGGCACCGGGTCGGCACCGCCCGCGTGGGCGGCGCCGGTAGCGTCCGTAGCGCCCGGCGCGACCGCCCCGACCGGCGCCGCCGCCCCGCCCGGCACGACCGCCCCGCACGCCGGGGCCATTGCAATCGGTTCGCTGTCGTCAGCCATGAACCGGCGTCGCGAACGAGCGGCGAAGCGTTTCGCCGAATTCGGCCAGGCGCGCCTGCGAAAGCCGATCGACGCCCGCGGCAAGCTGGCGCCCGCCGCCGCCGAAGCGAACGAGGATCTCGTGCGCGCCGATTCCGGCCCCCGGCGGAACGCGCAGGCTGAGCAAGAAGCTGCCGTCGGGCCGCTTCGCGGCCACCGCGTGCGCGCGGTGCGGATCGTCGGCGGCCAGGTGATTGGCGAAGCTGCCGAACACGCGCCGCGCCCAGTCGGCGTCGGGCAACACGCGCAGCGTCGCGCCGGCCGAGTCGCACTGCGCGCGCACCGACGCGGCGCGCCCGAAGTCGGCCTGACGCGCGCGTGCCAGCTTGTCCTGGTGGGGCTGCGTGGAGATGAACTCGTCGGGCGTCGCGCAGCCGGCCATCGCGCGGTACAGAACCGCCGGATGGAAGATCAGGTCCTGCTCTCGCAGGCCGTAGGCGTTGTAGTTCAGGCACTCGCCGAGCGCGCGCCAACGCGCGAGGGCTCCCTGCGGCGGATCGATCGTCGCGGCAAGTCGCGACGCGGTCGCGTGCAGATTGTCGCCATAGGCGCCGACCACCGCCCAGGCGCGATGCGCGCCGCCGAGCAGCCGATCGACCAGCACGCTGGTGCAGACCTCGGCGTCGGTGTCGATCAGCATGTCGAGCAGCGGGTGCCGCGGGATCTCCCCAGGTTCGTGATGATCGACGTACCGCACGCGCACCCCGCGCGCGAGCAGCGCGAGCAGCGCGTCGCGGTTGCCCGGCAGCGCCAGGTCGAGCGCCGTGACCTCATCGCCGGCTTTCGCAGCTACGCGACCGAGCAACGCGTTGTCGCGCTTCGTTCCGGTGACCAGCGTCGCCGACGCCGGGTTCTCGAGCCTGAGCTGGTGCAGCGCGCACAGTCCGTCGGCGTCGCCGTTGAAGACATCGAAGCGCTTCATCGGGCGTGCCCGGCGTGCGGCCCGGGTAGGGCGGCACGCGGTTTGCGCGCGGCGCGAATCGCAGCCGATAATCGGGGGCCCGGTACGGGATCGGGCGAGCTTCTCGCGCGCGCCGGCGCCACTGGCAGGAGATTCGATGAAGTTCGTCTCGGCATGGACCGCCTTGCTGCTCCCGGGTTGTGCGGGCGCACCCTGTTCGCCCCAGTGGGCCGTAACCTGCGCCGCGCAGGCCGCAGCCGGGTGTGCAGACATCGTGGGCGAATTCTCGCAGGATCGCGAGCGACACGTCGAAGGATTCCGGCTCCGGTGCGGATTCACCGCGCGACGCTCCCGGTGATGATTGCCGCCGACGCACGGAAAGCGTCGCGCCGTCGTCCGTCGTGCGGGCTGCGCAGCCGGAGGGGTTGATGGTCTTCGCCGAATACGATCGTTTCGATGCACTGGGGCTCGCCGATCTGGTCGCACGAGGCGAGGTGAGCGCGGATGAGCTGCTCGTTTCGGCGATCGCGAGGATCGACGCCGCCAATCCCGCGGTCAACGCGCTGGTGCGCCCGATGTTCGACCTGGCGGCGGCGCAGGTCGCCGCGGGCCTGCCGCCGGGACGGCTGCGCGGCGTGCCGATCCTGCTCAAGGACCTGATCTCGACCGTCGCGGGGGTGCCCACCGGCTCGGGCAATAGGATGCTGCGCGACGTGGCGGCGCGGGTCGATGGCGAGTTCGTCCGACGGCTGCGCGCCGCGGGACTGGTATTCGTCGGCAAGACCAATACGCCCGAGTTCGGCCTGTTGCCGACCACCGAACCGCAGTGTTTCGGCGCGACCCGCAATCCCTGGGACCTCGCGCGCTCGGCCGGCGGCTCGAGCGGCGGATCCGCGGCCGCGGTGGCGGCGGGCATGGTCCCGCTGGCCACCGGTGGCGACGGGGGCGGGTCGATCAGGATCCCCGCGTCGTGTTGCGCCCTGTTCGGACTCAAGGTCACGCGTGGCCGCACCCCGACCGGACCGACCTTCGGCGAGCTCTGGCACGGCTTCGCTTCCGAGCACGTTCTGACCCGTAGCGTGCGCGACAGCGCCGCGCTGCTCGACCTCGTCGCGGGCGACGAACCCGGTGCGCCCTACGCCGCGCCGCACGCCCCCGGAGCGTTCCTCGACGAGACGGGGCTCGACCCCGGCAGGCTGAGGATCGCGTTCAGCGCGCGACCGATCTTCGGCGACGAACGAGCGCCGGTGCATCTTGACTGCGTCGAGGCGATGCTCGACACCGCGCGGCTGCTCGAGTCGCTCGGCCACGAGGTGGTCGAGGCCGCGCCTGCCGTCGACGGGCTCGCGTGCGCGATCTCGTTCATGACGATCCTCGCGGCGGAAACGCGCGCGTCGATCGAGGCCGCGACCGTCTTCGCCAGAGGCGCCGGTGCGGTGCCGCGCGCGCAGGACTTCGAACTGGCGACCTGGTGCCTCGGGCTGCTCGGGCGCGCGACGCCGGCGTCCGAGTACGCGAGCGCCTCGGAGCAGTTGCAGCTCAGCGCGCGCGCGGTGGCCGGTTTTCACGCCCGGCACGACCTTCTGCTCACCCCCACGCTGGCCCAACCGCCGGCGCTTCTCGGGACGCTCGGGCTCAAGCCCGCCGAAGTGGCGGCGATGCGGGTGGTCTCGGCGATGCACGCCGGCTGGATGTTGCGCGCGAGCGGCGTGGTGCGCCAGCTCGCGCTCGACGCTTTCGCGTACACGCCGTTCACGCCGCTGGCCAACGTGACCGGGCAGCCGGCGATGTCGGTGCCGCTGCACTGGAACACGCATGGCTTGCCGATCGGCTCGCACTTCATCGGGCGCTTCGGCGACGAGGCGATGCTGTTTCGGCTCGCGGCGCAACTCGAGCGCGCGCGCCCCTGGTTCGATCGCACCGCGCCACGGCCTGGCGCGCGCGCTCAGGCAGCCGGCGGCTGAAGCGGCGGCCCGCCCGCGGCCCCGCCGGGGCGGGGCGCGCAGGCTTCGTCGAGCAGCCAGCCGCGCAGCGCCCTTGTCTCGGCGCGGTGCGCCGAGCGCTGCGCGACGATCAGGAAGTAGGCGCGCGCCGAGGACACGGTGTCGGCGAGCGGCGCGACCAGGCGCCCGTCGGCGAGCAGCGCGTCGACCAGAGGGCGGCGCCCAAGTGCGACGCCCTGCCCGTGGACCGCAGCGCTCGCCACAGCGTCGAAGTTGGTGAAGGTGATCTCGGCGCGCGGTTCGAGATCGGGCAGCCCCATTGCGGTGAACCACGGCTGCCATTCGCTCAGCAGCCCGCTGGCCTGGCGCAGGTCGATGCGCAGCAAAGTGTGCCGGGCCAGGTCGGCGGCGGTCTCGAGCTTCGGGCCCGCCGCGAGCAGCGAAGGGGCGCACACCGGAAACACCTCCTCGTCGAACAGCTTCACTCCGGGCGTCGCGCCGACCGCGCCGTAGCGCACGGCGACGTCGATCCCGTCGCGCTCGAAGTCGCGCGTCGCGAGGCTCGCGTCGATGCGCACGTCCACGCCGGGGTGCGCTCCGGTGAACCGCGCCAGTCGCGGGATCAGCCAGAGCGCGGCAAGCCCGGGGGTGGTCGTGAGCGTGAGGACCTGGCGCGCGTTGCGCGCCCGCATCCGGTCGATCGTCTCGCGCAGCGGCCCGAGCGCCTCGCGGCAGGCGTCGCGCAGCAAAGCGCCCTGGTCGGTAAGCGCCAGCGAACGGTGGCCGCGATGAAACAGCTCCACCCCCAGCGAATCCTCGAGCGTGCGGATCTGGCGGCTCACTGCCGACTGGGTCACGAAGCGCTCCCCCGCCGCCAGCGTGAAGCTCAGGTTGCGCGCCGCCGCCTCGAAGGTGAGCAGCAGGTCGAGCGATGGCAGTCTACCTGGACGGTCTTGCATGAGCGGTAGGAATGCCTGATGTTCCGAATCGTCGTTTGCGGCCCTTGCCAGACACTAGGATACTGGCGTTTACCGGGCAACCCCAAATTGTCGTCGCATT
>JAHDXY010000183.1 GCA_023384005.1 Burkholderiaceae bacterium
GCAGCAACGCGGCGAACGCCTACCCGCTTCAGTTCTGCCTGTACACCCTCGCGCTGCACCGGCTGCTGCGCAGCAGGGTCGCGGGCTACAGCTACGACTCGCACTTCGGCCGCGTCCAGTACGTCTACCTGCGCGGGGCCGGGGTACGAGCCGGGGGCGCGGCAGGCGCCGGCGGACGCGACGCGAACAGCGCCGGATACGGCGTGTACTCGAGC
Organism: Burkholderiaceae bacterium; assembly: GCA_023384005.1. Lineage (GTDB taxonomy): Bacteria > Pseudomonadota > Gammaproteobacteria > Burkholderiales > Burkholderiaceae_E > Quisquiliibacterium. The sequence goes on from JAHDXY010000183.1 coordinate 216, forward strand.
CGCCCTTCGGCGCATCTAATCGACACGCTGGACAGCCTGTTCGCGGGCGGCCCATGACGACGCGACTGGCGAGGTCGTTCGCGGACGCGCTCGTGCGCTTGCACGATTCGCAGGACGGCGCTCGGTCCGATCGCGACGCGCTCGCGCGCGCGGCAGAACGTGTCTGGGACGCTGCGCACGAGGGCCACGTCTGCGTGCGCGTCGCAAACGACGCAGAGGCGCTCGCGCTCGCGCGAAGCCCTGCGCTGAGCACTGAAACGCGAGCCGCAGTCGCGCCACTGGTGCTCGACGCGGCACGGATCTACCTGTACCGGCTGCACCGCGCCGAGACGCGCCTCGCCCTGGCGGCCTCGTCGCTCGACGCTCCCGGCCCGGTCGCTTCGCCGCAGGCGATCGCGCAAGCGGTGACCGTCGCGTACGCGGGCGCCGACCCCGATGAGGCGCAGCGACGCGCGGTCAGGCTGGCGCTCGAGCGGCGCCTGTCGCTGATCTCGGGCGGGCCGGGCAGCGGGAAGACGACGACGCTGGCGCGCATCGTGATCGCTCTCGCCGAAATCGCCCCCGAGGCGCGGGTCGCGATCGCCGCGCCGACCGGCAAGGCGGCTGCGCGGCTGTCGCAATCGCTCGCCGCAGAGATCGGCGCGATGCCGGCGCAGCGCGCGCCGGGCGTCACGCGTCTTCCGGTGGGCATGACGGTGCACGCGCTGCTCGGCCTTCGCGGACAACCCGCGGGCGAGCGCGCCGAGGTCGGCGCGCCGCTGCCCTGGGACGCAGTGATCGTCGACGAGGCGTCGATGCTGGACATCGAACTGGCGAGCGCGCTGGCGCTGCGGATCGGCCCGGGTTCGCGCCTCGTGCTCGCGGGCGACATGGACCAGCTCGCTTCGGTGGAGGCCGGCGCGGTGTTCGCCGAACTGTGCGCGGCCGGGCTGCAATGCGTCACGCGACTCGAGCGCAACTACCGCCAGCGCGAAGGCGCGCAGATCGTCGCGCTCGCCGCGGCCGTGCGCGACGCCGCCGGCGCCGAAGCGATCGCGGCGGCGTTCGGATCGACGCTGCGATCGGGCGACGATCCGGCAGCGATCGTGGCGAGCGCGCTCGAGGCCTACGAGGGGGCGTTCGCCGCCTTGCGCCCCGCCGCGCAAGCGGGCGCTCCTCTGGACACGGGCGCGTCGACCACGCTGCTCGAACGCTACGAGAGCCACCGCGTGCTCTGCGCGCTGCGCGACGGGCCGCGCGGGGTCGTCGCGATCAACGCGATGATCGCCGCCGCCGTGCGCCGGCGCATCGGCGCTGCGGCACATGCCCAGTGGTATCCGGGCCGCCTGGTGATGGTTCTTCGCAACGACCGCGACGCGCGGCTGTTCAACGGCGACGTCGGCGTGTGCGTCGACGGCGAATCGGTCGTGTTTCCCGACGGCGGCGGCCTGCGCCGGATGCCGGTGCTCGTCGTTCCGAGTTGCGAGGACGCGTGGGCGATCACCGTGCACAAGTCGCAGGGATCCGAGTTCGATTCGGTCGCGTTCGTCGCGGCGCCGCAGGGACACGCGCTCGCGACGCGCGAACTGGTCTACACCGCGGTCACGCGGGCGCGGCGCGCGCTGAGCGTGTGGGGCAGCGCGCAGGCGATCGCCGCGGCCGCCTCGACGCGGGTCACGCGCGAGGGCCGCCTGGCCGAGCGGATCGCCGGGGCGCGTGCCGCGCGGCGATCGTCCGGCGCCGAACGCTGAGCGCCGAACGCCGAACGCCGAACGCTCAGAGGCGCTCGACGATCGTCACGTTCGCCATGCCGCCGCCTTCGCACATCGTCTGCAGGCCGTAGCGCTTTCCGGTGCGCCGAAGCGCGTGAACCAGCGTGGTCATCAGCTTCGTGCCGGAGGCGCCCAGCGGGTGTCCCAGCGCGATCGCGCCGCCGCTCGCGTTGAGCCGCGCCGGATCGGCGCCCGTCACCTGCAGCCAGGCGAGCGGCACCGGCGCGAAGGCCTCGTTGACTTCGAACAGGTCGATGTCGTCGATCGACATCCCGGCCTTGTCCAGCGCGCGCAGCGTGGCCGGGATCGGTGCTTCGAGCATGATCACCGGATCGTGTCCGAGCAGGCTCAGGTGGTGGATCCGGGCCATCGGCTTCGCGCCCAGCATCTTCAGGCCGCGCTCGCTCACGACCATCAGCCCGGAGGCGCCGTCGCAGATCTGGCTCGCGGTGGCTGCCGTGATGCGCCCGCCCTCGGCGAGCAGTTTCACCGCGGCGATTCCTTCCAGGCTCGCGTCCGGGCGGATGCCTTCGTCGGCGTCGTGCAACTGCTCCGAGCAGGAACCGTCGGCGAGGCGGATCGCGACCGGGACGATCTCGGCCGCGAACGCGCCCTCGCGCGTGGCCGCAGCCGCGCGCTGGTGCGATCCGAGCGCGTAGCGGTCGAGCGCGTCCTTGTTCAGGCCGAACTTGTCGACCATCATTTCGGCGCCGCTGAACTGGCTGAACTGCACGCCGGGGTAACGCGCCTGCATCGCGGGGCTCATGTAGTGGCCGAAACCGCTCTTTTGCGCCAGCGAAGCCGACAGTCCCAGCGGCACGCGGGTCATGGTCTCCACCCCGGCGGCGATCACCACGTCGCTGGTTCCCGACATCACCGCCTGCGCGGCGAAGTGCAGCGCCTGCTGCGACGAGCCGCACTGACGGTCGATCGAGGTCCCCGGAACGCTCTGCGGGAGCTTTGACGCGAGCACCGCGTTGCGCGCGACGTTCATCGCCTGCTCGCCCACCTGCATCACGCAGCCCATGATCACGTCGTCGATCATCTCGGGGTCGGCGCCACTGCGCGCGACGAGTGCGTCGAGCACCTGCGCCGCGAGATCCGCGGGGTGCCAGCCCGAGAGTTTGCCGCCCTTCTTGCCGCCGGCGGTGCGCGCCGCTGCCACGATGTAAGCCTGGTTCATCCTGTTTCTCCCACTGTAGATTGGTTTGACGCGTGCCGCGCTATATCGCCACCGTGCGTTCCATCAGCCGGCGAAACGCGACCGCATCGTCGCGCTCGTCCACTTTCACGTCGGACCAGCGCAGCACTTCGCCCGCGTCCACCGCGCGGCGCAGCGCCAGCTCGTGCGCGAGGCCCAGCGGCAGCGCGCCGGCCGCGAGCGAATCGGCCGCCGGCATCAGCCGCCCGTACACCAGGTAGCCTCCCTCGCCATCGAGGACCTCGCCCGCCGCGAGCTTGCGCTTGGCGGTGGCGACCACGTCGCCACGCCAGCCGCTCGCGACGCCGGTCGGTTCGCGCCGCAGTCCGGCACTCGCGACGCTGATCCCGAGTTCCAGTCCGATCAGGTGAAACGGCTTGTACATCGCCGAGTACCGTCCGCTGTCGTCGGTGGTCACTCCGTATTCGCGAAAGCAGCGGCGAACGTAGTCGGACTCGCCCTCGATCGTGACGAACATCCCGAAGCGCAGGTCTCGCGGCACCGCGCGCGCATCGCGCTCGACGCTCGAGATCACTTCGACCTGCCCGTGGTGGTGCAGCTGGCCGCCGGCGGCGATCGGGCGCAGGACGTGTGCGAGATCGTCGATTCCGCAAGGCGGAAACGCGAGTCCCCCGGGGGCCGGCACGAGACCGGTGGCGTTGGCCACCGCCGCCATCTCGATCGCCGACTTCGTTCCGTCGACGAACGAGTTGAACATCTTCGCGTTCATTGCGCCGATCTTCGCGTCCTCGGGGCTGATGCCGTAGTGTTCCCACACAGTGTCCGGCGTGGACTTGTGGTATGCGGGCAGGTACTTCGTGCCCTTGCCGGCGGCGACCACCGCGAAGCCGGCCGCGCGCGCCCAGTCGACCATCTCGCAGATCAGCGCCGGCTGATCGCCGTAGGCGAGCGAGTAGACGATTCCGGCCTGCGCGGCACGCTCTGCGAGCAGCGGCCCGGCCAGCGCGTCGGCCTCGACGTTGACCATCACGATGTGCTTGCCGTGCATGCAGCACGCCAGCACGTGCCGGATGCCCGACGCGGGGTGCCCGGTCGCGTCGATCACGATGTCCAGGTGCGGACTCGCGATCAGCGCCATCGCGTCCTCGAGCAGATGGGTCGATCCCTTCGCCGCCGCCGCCTCGAAGCTCTTCGCGGCGATGCGCTCGGCGGGCCAGCCGACCAGGCGCAACGCCTTGCGCGCGCGCGCCACCGAGAGATCGGCGACACCCACGACGTGGATTCCCGGGGTACGCAATGCCTGCGACAGGTACATCGAGCCAAACTTCCCGGCGCCGATCAGGCCGACGCGCAACGGTCGCGCCGCGGCCTGGCGCTCGAGCAGCATCGCGTGCAGGTTCATAGCCTGCGCCCCGGTGGCTGCGATCTGTCGATCCGCGTCTGCGTCGATTGCATCGGTGCGCTCCGTGGGTCAGTCGGAAAGGTATTCCCGGGCCAGCCTCGTGAACAGCGCGCGCCCCTGCGCGTCGAGGTACGGCGCGAGCAGCGACAATACCTGATACGCGCCGCGCGCGATCGCGCTGTTCTGGAACGCTGCCTCGCTGAAACGCCGCGCGTTTCCGACGTACTCGTACGACATCCAGTAGGTCGCGACCACCACCATGTTGGTCGCGAGCGCGGTGATCTCGCGCTCAGTCGCGTTCAGCCGGCGCGAGTCGACCAGCGCCGAGCAGAGCATGCGTGCCGCGGCGGTCTTGCGCTCGAGCACGGTCCTGAAGTGAAGTTCGAGCTTGCGATTGCGCGAGAGCAGGTCGTTGATGTCACGATAGATGAAGCGGTTGCGCCAGACCGCCTCGAACAGCAGGTGCAGGAACAGCCACGCATCCTCGAATACGATCGCGCGCGCGGCCGGGGCGCCGAGCAGCGGATCGATCTCGCGCTCGAATTGCTCGAACAGCGCGTCGACGATCTCCTCCTTGTTGCGGAAGTGGTAGTAGAGGTTGCCCGGGCTGATGTTCATCTCGTCGGCGATCGCGCTCGTGGTCACATTCGGCTCGCCGATGTCGTTGAACAGCCTCAGCGCGGTCTGCAGGATGCGTTCGCGCGTGCGGCGCGGCGGTTTGCGCTTCATCGTGCTGCGATCGGATGTCCGTGATGTCCGTGATGTCCGGGGCGGTTACCCCGGTCGAGGATACATCAGCGCCGCGCGATGCCTCGCACCGATGCGCGGCGGCACCGATCCGGAATCGGCCGGTTCGGCTTCGGCCGGTCAGCGCGCCGCGCGGACCTTGAGCGTGCGTTCCAGGTCGTCGAGCGCGTGCGACAGGCGGATCGCCCCGTCTTCGAGTCCGCCGCTCCGTCTGGGTCGCGGAACCGGCGCCGTGCGCACCAGGCGCAAAGAGGCGTCCTCGAGCACCCTGCGCCTGAGCGAGAGCCCGGCGCTGTCGAGCTTGCGCTCGACCTCGTCGAAGCGCGCGAGCAGGTCGGCGCGCGTTTGCCGGTACGCGCGTTCGCACACGCGCCGCCGGCTCGCCACCGTGAAGATCCGCGTGAAGAAGATCGTCTCGTCGTCGCCGCGCGGCTCGAACAGCACGATCGCGGCGTGCGGATGGGTGATCTCGTACTTGGCCAGGCCCACCGTCATGCGTGATCGGATCGCCGTGCGCATCGACTGCGACAGGATCACCGGCAGGCTCGCGCGCGCGATCGAGCTGCGCCGCGCGCCGTCGGCCCGCGCGTAGGGCACGAGCGGGTTGACGCACAGCAGCAGCGACACGCCCTGCTCGAGCGCGACCGAACCGTGCAGCGTCTTGTTGAGCACCCCGTCGACGTAGTAGCGCTCGCCGATGCGTACCGGCGCGAAGAGCCCCGGCAGCGCGCTCGACGCGCGCACGGCGCGCGAAATCGGCACCTTGTCGAAGCCCGGCGCGCCGAACGCGACCGGGGTGCCGGTGTCGATGTCGGTGGCGACGATCCGCAACTCGGTGCGAAGTTCGCGGAAATCGTTCGTCCTTCCGGGTCCGGCGAAGATCCTGGCCAGCGTCCTTTCGGCCGGGCGCGCGTCGAGCAGTCCGTTTGGCAGCATGCGCCCTGCGCGTTCGAGCGCCTGCCACAGCACCGCGGGGGGGCCGCGCAGGCCTTCGCTCAGTCCGGCCTCGATCGCCTGCGAGGCCATCGCCGGCGCGGCGCGAAGCGCGCGCAGCCACAACCGTGCTGCCGGCCTGAGCATCGTCGCGGGATCGAGCTCGGTATCGGCATCCTCTACGAACATCCGCACCATCTGGTGCGGCGTCTTGCCGTTGGCCAGGCCGGCGGCGATGAATCCGCCCGCGCTCACCCCGACGTAGGCGTCGAGCCGGTTGAGGTCGAGCCCTTCGACCGATTCGGCGAGCGCCGCGAGCACCCCGAGCTCGTAGGCCGCGCCGAGGAACCCGCCCCCGGCCAGCGCGAGTCCGACGCGCGGCCGGGCAGGGCGCGCTCCGGTTGCGGTATTCCTCATCGCGACGAGCGCTTCGCGCCGCGCGGGCTCGTCACGACGCTTCCGGTCCAAACCCTATCGCGCGCCGGCGCTCGAGGGCGCCTTGCGGGCGCGCCTGGGGGCCTTCTTCGCCGGGACGACCTTCTTCGCGGCGCGCTTGCGGGCCTTCTTCGCCGCCGGTTTCGCCGCGACGTTGCCGCCCATCGCCTGCACGCTCGCGGTCAGTTCGTCGACGCGCTTGATCAGCGCCTGCACGTCCTTGCTGGTGGGAACGCCAAGCCGCGCGAGCGCGCGCGACACGCGCTCCTCGAACACCTGCTCGAGCTTGTCCCAGGATTCGGTCGCCTTCTCGCGCACTTCACTCACCCGTCCGGCGACTTCGCCGATTCGCTCTTCTGCCATCGCGCGCGTGCGCAACTGGATGCTGCGTCCCTCGCGCACCAGAGCCTGGAACACCTTGTTGCGCTCGTCGCGCGCCTTGCCGAATGCGCCCACGCCGGCAAGCCAGATCTGAGTGGCCGAATCGCGGATCGCTGCGGCGAGTTGGTTGTCGTCGTGCTTGCGTGCCGCCGCGCCGGACTTCGAGGCGGAGGACTTCCTGCTGGCGCTCTTCGTCGCGCGTGTTTTCGTTGCCATGGTGCTGGACTCCTTTGGGACGGTGCGGCACGGGCCGCTGGGGACTTCGATGAATGCCAGTCTATGCGCGCCCACTAGAGGAGGCACACTAAAGAGGCGAGACGAAGAGAGGCGAGACGAAGAGAGCGAACGGAGGCACGCGAACGGCACGAGCGACCCGCGAGGAACGCACCGGCTCGAGGCCGGCGAAGGCCGCCGGCTTGCCCGGACCTGCGGTCGATGCAATCATCGCCGTGTCGACGCGATGCGGCGCCGCGCTTCGGACCCGGGCGTGCGCGGGCCGCGAACCGTTCAACAAGGAGGAGACCCATGGAGTATTTCGTCACCGGCGCGTCCGGGTTCATCGGCAAGCGCCTGGTGCGCAAGCTTCTCGCGCGGCGCGGCGCGACCGTGCACTTTCTGGTGCGCGACGCGTCGAAGGACAAGCTCGCCCCGCTGTACGCGTTCTGGGGGGCGAGCGCCAAGCGCGCGATCCCCGTGGTCGGAGACATCTCCAAGCCCGGTTGCGGCCTGAAGGCGCCCGATCGCAAGGCACTGCAAGGCCAGGTCAAGCACTTCTTCCATCTCGCCGCGATCTACGACCTCAAAGCCGATGCCGACGATCAGAGGCGCGTCAACGTCGAGGGCACGCGCAACGTCGTCGCGCTCGCCAACGAGCTCAAGGCGGGGTGCTTTCACCACGTCAGCTCGATCGCCGCCGCGGGGATGTTCGAGGGGATGTTTCGCGAGGACATGTTCGAGGAGGCCGAGAACCTGGAGAACCCGTACTTCTCGACCAAGCACGAATCGGAAGCAATCGCACGCTCCGAGCTCAAGGTGCCCTGGCGCATCTACCGCCCGGCGTTGGTCGTGGGCGACTCGAAAACCGGTGAGATGGACAAGATCGACGGCCCCTACTACTTCTTCAAGCTGATCCAGCGGATGCGCCAGATCGTGCCGCCGTGGATGCCCACGATCGGCATCGAGGGCGGGCGAATCAACATCGTTCCCGTGGACTTCGTGGTCGACGCGATGACGCACATCGCGCATGCTCCGGGCCTGGACGGCAAGTGCTTTCACCTGATCGACCCGCAGCCGATGCGCGTGGGCGACGTGCTCACCGCCTTCGCGCGCGCCGCGCACGCCCCGTCGATGGCGATCCGGATCAACGCGGCGCTGTTCGGTTTCATTCCGCGCGGCGTCAAGAAGAGCCTGATGGCGCTCACGCCGATCCGCAGGATCCGCGCCGCGGTGATGAAGGACCTGGGCCTGCCCGACGACATCCTCGACTTCGTCAACTACCCGACGCGATTCGACTGCCGCCAGACACAGGCCGCGCTCGAAGGCAGCGGAATCGAATGCCCGCGGCTCGCCGAGTACGCGTGGGTGCTGTGGGACTACTGGGAGCGTCACCTCGACCCCGACCTGTTCATCGACCGCACGCTCAAGGGCCAGGTCCGGGGCAAGGTGGTCCTGGTGACCGGCGGCTCCTCCGGAATAGGACTGGCCGCCGCACGCAAGATCGCCGCGGCCGGCGCGACCACGATCATCTGCGGTCGCGACGAGAACAAGCTGCGCGAGGCGGCCGAACTGGTCGCCGGCGACGGGCACGAACTGCACACCTTCGCGGTCGATCTCGCCGACATGGCCGACTGCGACCGCATGACCAAGTGGATCGTTCAGACGCACGGCGGCGTCGACCTGCTGGTCAACAATGCCGGGCGCTCGATCCGCCGCGGCATCGAGGGAAGCTACGAGCGCTTCCACGACTTCGAGCGCTGCATGCAGCTCAACTACTTCGGCGCGCTGCGCGTGACGATGGGCCTGCTGCCGTCGATGGTGGCGAAGCGTGAGGGCCACGTGATCAACATCTCGTCGATCGGCGTGCTCACCAACGCGCCGCGCTTCTCGGCCTACGTCGCCTCGAAGTCCGCCCTCGACGCCTGGACCCGCTGCGCGGCGTCCGAGTTCTCCGACGTGG
>JAHDXY010000184.1 GCA_023384005.1 Burkholderiaceae bacterium
GTGGCCGGCGCGCCGCGCGCCTTGACCTTGGCGCACAGGTTGCGCAGGTCTTCCGCCCCGATCTCGGCCATCAGCCGGTTGCGGAACACCGGCATGATGTCGCGGTCGATGATGCTCTTGCGCATCGACTTGGTGGTCTCCGCCATCCGCCCCTCTTCGAGCCAGCGATTGGTGAATTCCCCGAAGGTCTTGGCCTCGGACATACGGCGCTTCTCGCGCTGCTTTTCCTGGCTGGGTGAAAGGCCCGCGGCGATGGCCTTGCGCGCTTCCGTGCAGCGCTCGCGGGCCATCAGGAGCGAAATTCCGTCCTTGGCGCCGTAGCGGCCGACCGTCAGGGTCTCGCGCCGGCCATTGAGCCGGTAGTCGAGTCGAAAGGTGATCGTCCCCTTGGGCGAGACGGTCACGTACATCCCGTCGCGGTCGGCAACTTTGTAGGCGGCGGCCCTGGGCTTGAGGCCTCTCAACATCCCATCTGACAGCATCACAGCGCCCTCCTTTCGTGAGAATTTTACCGTCACGAAAAAAGAGCCGCTACTAATTCTTTAACTAACTGTTATATTGATGTTTATTGATATTATTTTTACCGTCACATGCCATTTCGAGCTGACGGTAAAAAGTTTTAGGTGTCCGCGCTCAGAAGTTTGACCGTCAGATTTACCGTCAGATTGAAGTGCATCCCACCGATAGACCGCGATACATCTAGACAGACGTTACGGCTGTGTATCAGTGACTTAGAGTAACTTTTCGATAGATCCCGATCCACCCTGAAAGACAAGGAATTATTCCCACTCGATCGTCGCCGGCGGCTTTCCAGAGATGTCGTAGACCACGCGGTTGATGCCGCGCACCTCGTTGATGATGCGGTTCGAGACGCGTCCGAGCAGCGCGTGCGGAAGGTGCGCCCAGTGCGCGGTCATGAAATCCGAGGTCTGCACCGCGCGCAGCGCGACCACGTTCTCGTAGGTGCGTCCGTCGCCCATCACGCCCACCGAACGCACCGGCAGGAAGACCGCGAAGGCCTGGCTGGTGAGCTCGTACCAGTTGCGCCCGACCTCGGCGTGTTCGCAAAGCCCCGCGACGGCGTCGGCCGCGGTCGCGGTCGTCGCGCGCAACTCGTCGATGAAGATGGCGTCGGCGCGGCGCAGCAGATCGGCGTATTCGCGCCTGACTTCGCCCAGGATCCGGACCCCCAGGCCCGGCCCGGGAAACGGATGGCGGTAGACCATCTCATGCGCCAGCCCCAGCGCCACGCCGAGTTCGCGAACTTCGTCCTTGAACAACTCGCGCAACGGTTCGAGCAGCTTCAGGTGCAGCGTCTCGGGCAGCCCGCCGACGTTGTGGTGCGACTTGATCGTGTGCGCCTTCTTGGTCCTGGCGCCCGCCGACTCGATGACGTCGGGGTAGATCGTGCCCTGCGCCAGCCAGCGCGCGTCGGCGATGCGCTCGGATTCGCGCTGGAACACATGGACGAATTCGCGGCCGATCAGCTTGCGCTTGGCCTCGGGGTCCGACACGCCGGCGAGCGCGCCGAGGAACTCGGCGCTCGCGTCGACGTGGATCACGCGAACGCCGAGATTGCGCGCAAAGGTTTCCATCACCTGCTCGGCCTCGTTCAGGCGCAGCAGGCCGTGATCGACGAACACGCAGCTCAGCTGATCGCCGATCGCGCGGTGAATCAGCGCCGCCGCCACCGAGGAGTCGACCCCGCCGGACAGCCCGAGGATCACGCGTTCGTTGCCCACCTGCGAGCGGATCGCCGCGACCGCCTCGTCGACGAACGCGGGCATCGTCCAGTCGCCGCGCGACTTGCAGATCTCCAGGACGAAACGGGCGAGCATCGCCCGGCCCTTGCGCGTATGGGTCACTTCGGGATGCCACTGCACGCCATAGAACGCACGCTGCTCGTCGGCCATCGCTGCGATCGGGCAGCTCTCGGTGGAGGCCATCCGCCTGAAGCCGGGCGGCATCGCGCTCACCTTGTCGCCGTGGCTCATCCAGACGTCGAGCAGGCCATGCCCTTCGGGCGATCGCTCGTCCTCGATTCCCTCGAGGAGCGCCGTGTGCCCTCGGGCGCGGACCCTGGCGTGGCCGAACTCGCGCGTGTGCCCGGCGTCGACCGCGCCGCCGAGCTGCTCGGCCATGGCCTGCATGCCGTAGCAGATGCCCAGCACTGGCACACCGGCGTCGAACACCTCGGGCGGCGATCGCGGCGTGTGCTGTTCGGTGACCGAGTTCGGGCCGCCGGAGAGGATCACGCCGCGCAGCGACCCATCGCCTCGCCAGGCCTGCAGCGTGGCGAGCGCGTCGTCGTAGGGGTGGATCTCGCAGAACACGTGCAGTTCGCGCACGCGCCTGGCGATCAGCTGCGTGTATTGCGCACCGAAATCGACGATCAGGATCTTGTCGTGCATGGCCGCCCCGGCCTCATTCGATGTGATAGTTCGGGGCTTCCTTCGTGATCTGCACGTCGTGGACATGCGACTCGCGCACGCCCGCAGCGGTGATCTCTACGAACTGCGTTCGCGAGCGCATCTGTTCGATGTCGACGCAGCCGCAGTAACCCATGCTGGCACGCACGCCGCCGCACAACTGGTAGAGGATCGAGACGACCGATCCCTTGTACGGGACACGGCCCTCGATGCCTTCAGGGACGAGCTTGTCGGTGTTGACCGACGCGTCCTGGAAGTAGCGGTCGGCGGCGCCCTCGGACATCGCGCTCAGCGACCCCATTCCGCGGTAGGTCTTGTACGAACGCCCGTGCAGCAGGATGACTTCGCCCGGCGCTTCCTCGGTGCCCGCGAGCATCGAGCCCATCATCACCGAATGCGCGCCGGCGGCGATCGCCTTGGCGACATCGCCCGAATATCGGATGCCGCCATCGGCGATCAGCGGCACCCCGGTTCCCTTCAACGCCTCGGAAACGTCGCTGATCGCGGTGACCTGCGGCACGCCCACGCCGGCAACGACGCGCGTCGTGCAAATCGACCCCGGCCCGATCCCCACCTTGACCGCGTCGGCCCCCGCCTCGACCAGCGCGCGTGCGGCCTCGGCGGTGGCGATATTGCCGCCGATCACGTCCAGGTCGGGGTACTGCTGCTTGACCCAGCGCACGCGCGCGATCACGCCCCGGCTATGTCCGTGCGCGGTGTCGACCACGATCGCGTCGACGCCGGCGCGCGCCAGCGCCTCGATCCGCTCGTCTGCGTCCTCGCCTACTCCCACGGCCGCGCCAACGCGCAGCTTGCCCGACGCGTCCTTGCAGGCGTTCGGGTACTCGGAGGCCTTGAGGATGTCCTTCACCGTCATCAGCCCGCGAAGCTCGAATCGCTCGTTCACCACGAGCACGCGCTCGAGGCGGTGCTTGTGCATCAGCGCCTGCCCCTCGTCGGGCGTTGCGCCCTCGGGCACGGTGATCAGCCGCTCGCGCGGCGTCATGATCGCGCTCACCGGCTGGTCCAGGTTGGTCTCGAAACGCAGGTCGCGGTTCGTGACGATTCCCACGACCAGGCCGCCGTCGACGACCGGCAGTCCCGAGATCTTGTGGTGGCGCGTCACACCGATCACTTCGCGTACCGACATCTGCGGCGGGACGGTGATCGGATCGGACAGTACGCCGGACTCGTAGCGCTTCACGCGCAGGACCTCGGCCGCCTGCTTGGCGGGCGACATGTTCTTGTGGACGATTCCGATTCCGCCCTCCTGCGCGATGGCGATCGCCAGGCGCGACTCGGTCACGGTGTCCATCGCGGCCGACAGCAACGGTATGTTCAGACCGATGCGCCGGGATAGCCTGGACTTGAGCGAGGTGTCGCGGGGAAGGATGTCGGAAAACGCGGGAACCAGCAGGACGTCGTCGAACGTCAGTGCTTTCTTGGCGAGTCGCATGGGTTTTCCACGGGCACAAAGACGAATTATATCGAAGCCCCCGCCCGCGGGCTCGGCCGCGCCGTTCATCGGCTCGCGATCGATCCCGGTGGCGCGCGGGTCGAACATCTGGTGACGCGCCGGCCGCTCCGCTCGCTCGCCGGGAGAGGATCCCGCCATCGCCCTTCGTGCGCCGGACGGCGAACCCGACAGGATGACTGCCATGAACGCTCGCACCACGATTCTCGCCATCGCCCTCGTTCTGGGCGCGGTCACGAACGCCCATGCCCAGTGGAAATGGCGCGACGCGGGCGGCGCGATCCACTATTCGGATCAGCCGCCGCCGCTCTCGGTCCCCGCGGCCAGTATCCTTCGCGCAGGCGCCGCGGCGCCCGCCAGGCCAGGCACTGCCACGGCTGGCGCGCCCCCTTCCGATGCGACCCCGCTCGCGAGCGCCGCGCCCGCCCAGGGCGCCAGGCCCGGTTCCGGGCCGCGAACCCCGGCGGCAGAGAGCGCGCAGGCTGGCGATCCGGCCAAGCCGAAAGACGCGGTGATGCGCCCGCCGACGCCGATCGAACTGACCGAGGCGCAACGCGAGCATCTCGCGCAGGCCTGCACGCAGCTGCGCGCCGAGGTCCGCACGCTCGAGAGCGGGATGCGCGTCGCGCGCGTGAACGCCCGCGGCGAGCAGGAGATCATGAGCGACGAGGACCGGGCCAAGCGCGCCGAGTTCGTCGCGCGCGAGATCAGCACGAACTGCCCGCAGGGCTGAGAAACGCTCCACCCGCCGGGTTCCGGACTCGCCGCGAGCGAGGCTGACCCGCCGCCCTCTCGGCTGGCCCCTCCCGCTCAGCCTGTCTTGAGCGAGCGCTCCCGTTCGCGCCCGGCACGCCGGTGCGAGGCCCTTTGCCGCCGTGCGATCTTCGGATCGACTCGCAGCGACCCCGTGAGTTCGACGCGGTCGCCCGCCGTGAGCACGAATCCCTGCGGACGCGGACGGCCGAAAACCGATACTGCCGACCCGCACAGATCGATCGGCAATCCGGCCGCGACCGCGACAGCCAGCGCCTGCGCGATCGTCGACCCCGCCTCGACGCGCAGCGCCTCGACCCGCACCTCGCCGTCGCAGGCCCAGGCGAGCTCGACGTCGATCGGCGTCTCAGGCACCGCGCCGCTCCTGGGCAACGCCCTCTTCGCGCAGGTCGTGGACCGCGTCCGCCCGTCGCGCGAAGGCGTCGACCAAGCTGCGCGCGATCTGGTCGAAGACCGGCACCAGCGCCTGCCCCAGCAGTCCGCTCTTGAAGACGTAGTCGAGATGGAACTCGACCTTGCAGGCGTCGCGCCGCAGGCTTCTGAAGTGCCACGATCCGTCCAGGCGCGTGAACGGGCCGTCGCGTCGCGTCATCGTGATCCGATGCGGTTCGTGCAGTTCGTTGACCGTGCTGAACGATTGGCGTATCCCGCGGAAATCGATCGTCAGGGTCGCCAGCATGTGCCTCGCGCTCGATTCGTGCACGATGCTTGCGCCGCACCAGGGCAGGAACTGCGGATACGCCTCGACGTCGCGCACGATGTCGTAGACCTGTTGCGACGAATGAACGAGTAGCGCCGACTTGTGCACCGTAGGCATCGTTGACCGGAGGAACTCTCCGCGCTGCTAGAATCGGCCCGCATTCTAGCCTCTCCCATCGCAAGCGTGCCCTCGGGCGCGCACCAGTCATGAGCATCGTCGACAATCGCAAGGCCCTGCACGACTACTCGATCGAGGAGCGCTTCGAGGCCGGCATCGCGCTCGAGGGCTGGGAGGTCAAAGCGATCCGTGCCGGGCGCGCCCAACTCAAGGAAGGCTACGTGATCCTGCGCGACGCGCAGGCGTACCTGATCGGCGCGCACATCTCGCCACTGCCCGAAGCGTCGACCCACATCAGTCCCGACCCGGTGCGAACCCGCAAGCTCCTGTTGCGCGCCGAGGAGATCCGCAAGCTGATCGGAAAGGTCGAGCGCGCCGGTTACACGCTCGTTCCGCTCGATCTTCACTACGTTCGCGGCCGGATCAAGCTGCAGATCGGGCTTGCCAAAGGAAAGCGTCAGTACGACAAACGCGTCGCCGAAAAGGAGCGTGAGTGGCAGCGCGAGAAGCACCGGATTCTCAAGCGCGCCTGATCGGCACGATCTCAGCGCGCCAGCCACCGGGCCTGGGCCGCACGCCGTTGCAGGCGGCGGATGTCGCGCTTGCCCTGGGCGAGCGCGTCGCGCAGCCGAAGAAAGAGCATCGCGGTGGCAAAGGCGTCGCTGCTCGCGTTGTGGCGCTGCTCGACGACGATGCCGAAGTGATCGAGCCAGTCGTCTAGCGCGCGGGCTTTCACGTCGGGGTAGATCGACGGCGCCAGCTGGGCAAGATCGAGCCAGGCGTTGGTCAACGGCAGGTTCAGGTAGACACTCATCGCACGCGCCAGGAACCCGCGGTCGAAGGAAGCGTGAAAGGCGACCAGCGGCGCGTTGCCGGCCCAGTCGAAGAAGGCCGCGCAAGCCTCGCGTGGCGCGCGGCCCTCGCGCTGCGCCTGCTCGCCAATGCCGTGCACCAGGATGTTCTCGCGTTCGCTGGTGCGCTCGGGGCGGATGATCGTCTCGAAGCTGTCGCCTACGCAGATGCGCTCGCGCCGTAGCGCCACGGCGCCGATCGCTAGCAGCTTGTCGTTCGCTCGATCCATCCCGGTGGTCTCGACGTCGACGACGACAAAGCGTTCCCCGGCAGAACCGCTGCCGTCGCGCGGCGGCGCGAAGATCGCGAGCGACCTCAGCCAGTCGAACAGCGGCACGTCGTTGCACCCCGGATGGTCGCACCCATGCCCGGCTCGCCGCTTCAGCCCGGATAGTCGAGCGCGAGCCGTCGCTGCAGAAGATGTGCCTGTTGAAAGGCCTCCTTCAGCACGCGGCGGTCGAGCGCCGAGAGTTGGCGCGTGTCGATCGTGTTGGGGTTGGCGGCCGAGCCGGCCTGCCCGTGCTGGACGCGCAGCCGCAGGCCCTGGACGAACTGGAACGCGTCGGTCCACGAACGAGCCTCCTGCAGCGGAATCGCTCCCGTCTCGGCGAGTGCGGCGAATCGCTCGGCCGTCCCGGTTTCGTGCACGCCGTGCGCGAGCGACAACAGGCGCGCGCCGTCGACGAAGGGCACCGCGCCGCGCATCTTCAGGTCGATCCCGGCCCCTTCCGACGTGAACAGATAGTCGATCACTCCTGCCGCCCACGAAGAGGGCGGCCGATTGCGCAGCGCGTTGTCGCTCATCTGCTTGAGAAAACGCGAGTTCGCGCGTGCCGCCGTCGCCACGTGCGCGCGCAGGCTACGCGCGAACTCGTCGCGGCCGGCGAGCGCGCGGAAATCGAAGAAGATGCTGGAGTGCAGCAGGCTCTGCGGATCCCCGCGAGCGATCCAGTCGTCGAACAGGCCGCGCCACTGGGACTCGTCGAGGCACCACTTGGGGTTGCTCGCCATGATCCCTCCTTTGCATAGCGGATAGCCGCAGGCATCGAGCGAGCGGTTCACCTGCAATGCGAACTCGAGGATCTCGTCGCGCGAAGCCTCCAGCGTCCGGGCGAGGATCAGGCCATTGTCCTGGTCGGTCGCGATGGTCTGCTCCTCGCGGCCCTCGCTCCCCAGAGCCAGCCAGCAGATCGCGTTGAGGTCGACGCCACGCTCGCGGGCGATCAGATCGATCAGTCGCACGGTGACCTGATCGTTCAGCCGGCTGATCAGCTGCGTGACGAAAGCCGCCGACACGCCCTGCGCGACCAGGCTGCGCGACCAGGCGCGAATGTCCTCGGCCACGCGCGGCATCTGCCGGGCATCGAAGGTCTTGCGGATGTCGTCGCCGATCTGGCTCAGGCTGCGCCGCAGCATGACGAACAGGTCGCGCTCGGTGACGATCCCCACGAGCCGTCCGCTGCCGGTGACCGGAATGTGGCGGATCGAACGCTCGGCCATCAGCAGCATCGCGTCCGCCACGGTCGCGTCGGCCGCGAGCGACGCCACCGGCGAGGTCATGACCTCGGTGATCGGCGTGTCCAGGCTCACCCCGGGCAGCACGACCCGGCCGATCACGTCCTGGCGCGTGAAGATCCCGCGCACCGCTGTGCCGCCCTCGCCCTGTTCGTTCGGGTCGACAATGACGACCGAACCGACAGATCTCCGCTCCATCGCCTCGAACACAGAACGAATCGTGTCGTTCGGCGCACTGGTCACCGGCTCGCGGCGCGCGACCGAAGCCAGCGTCGCGTCCATTTCCCGGCGCTGGGCGATCTGGGTCGCATAACTCGCCTGCACGGCCCGGTCGGACAGGTCGAGCAGCGAACTCAATCTGCTGCGGCAGAACTTCAGGAACACCGGGCTGCGCTCGGTGAGCTCGTCGAACTTCGCGCGCGGCAAAAGCCAGCAGAACGTGTCGCCCGCGGCGCGGTAAGTGGTGATGACCGAGCGCGCCGCGAGCAGCGCCGCCACCGGGAAGACCTCCCCCGCTGCCAGCTGCAGCACCGAGCGCATTGCTTCGCCCTCGGCGTCGCCGGTCTGGCCGGGTTCCGGACGAAGCCCTTCGACGATTCCCTGCTTGACGATGAAGCAGTGTTCGGACGCGCCGCTGCCCGGTGAGAGCAGGATCTCGGCATTGCGGTAGTACGCCAGTTCGACGTTGGTCGCGACGAACTCGAGGTGCTCGGGGTCCATCTGCGAGAACGGCGGATGCGCCGAGAGAAACCGGCACACCGACGCGACGATCGTCGGCGAGGCCATCGGCAGCGCCCGCGGGGATCAGGTGCGCGCTGCGGCCTGCCCGCCCGCGCCCGTCACCGCCTGCCCGCCGCTGCCCGGGGCGGCGCGAACGACCTGCATCGCGGTCGCGACGAGCCCGGCGAGGTCGCCGACGTTGGCCGGCACAATCAGCGTGTTGTTGGTGCGCGCGAGGCCCGAGATCGCCTCGACGTACTTCTCCGCCACCTTGAGGTTCACCGCGTTCATTCCGCCCGGATGGTTGATCGCCTGCGCGATCCGCTCGATCGCCTTGGCGCTTGCGTCGGCAACCGCCGAGATCGCGGCCGCCTCGCCCAGCGCACGATTGACTTCGGCCTGGCGTTCGCCCGCCGAGCGCTGGATGTGGCCCTCGCGCTCGCCGGTGGCGCTGTTGATCTGCTCCTGCGTGCGGCCTTCGGTGGCGGCGATCAGCGCGCGCTTCTC
>JAHDXY010000185.1 GCA_023384005.1 Burkholderiaceae bacterium
GTCGAGCAGGCCCTTGCGACGCGTGAGCTCGCGCGCCTTTCGCGCGGCGTCGCGGGCACGCGCGGCGTCGACGATCTTGCCGCAGATGATCTTCGCGTCGATCGGCGTTTCGAGCAGGAACTCCTCGAGCGCCTTGGCCACCGCGTCTTCGACCGGTCCGCGCACTTCCGAGGACACCAGCTTGTCCTTGGTCTGCGAACTGAACTTGGGCTCGGGAACCTTCACGCTGAGCACGCACGCGAGTCCCTCGCGCATGTCGTCGCCGGTGGTCTCGACCTTCGCCTTCCTGGCGATCTCGTTCTGTTCGATGTAGCGGTTGATCACCCGCGTCATCGCCTGTCGCAGCCCGGTGAGGTGGGTGCCGCCGTCGCGCTGCGGGATGTTGTTGGTGAAGCACAGCACCTGCTCGTTGTAGCCGTCGTTCCACTGCATCGCGACTTCGACGCCGATCGCCATGCCCGCTTCGGTGTCCTTCGAGCCGCTGGCGTAGAACACGTTCGGGTGCAGCGCGCTCTTGGTCCGGTTGATGTACTCGACGAAGCCCTTGACGCCGCCGGAAAAGGCGAAGTCCTCCTCCTTTCCCTGGCGCTGGTCGACGAGCTTGATGCGCACGCCGTTGTTCAGGAACGAGAGCTCGCGCAGCCGCTTGGCGATGATTTCGTAGTGGTACTCGACGTTGCCGAAGATCAGGTCGTCGGCGAGGAAATGCACTTCGGTGCCACGCTTCTCGGTCGTTGCGGTCACCGGTATCGGCGAGCAGAGAACCATCTCTCCGGCGGCGTGCCCGTTGGCGTCCACTCCGGGCGGAACCTTCAACTCGACCAGGTCGCGGTCCTGCACCAGGCCGCGATGGAACTCCATGAAATGCGCCTTGCCGTCGCGCTTGATCGTCAGGCGCAGCCATTTCGAGAGCGCGCACACGCACGACACGCCAACGCCGTGAAGTCCGCCCGAGACCTTGTAGCTGTTCTGGTCGAACTTCCCGCCCGCGTGCAACTCGGTCATCACGATCTCCGCCGCGCTGCGCTTGGGTTCGTGCTTGTCGTTCCACTTCACGCCGGTGGGGATTCCGCGGCCGTTGTCGGTGACCGAGATCGAGTTGTCGGTGTGGATGGTCACGACGATCTCGTCGCAATGCCCGGCGAGCGACTCGTCGATCGCGTTGTCGACCACCTCGAACACGAGGTGGTGCAGGCCGGTTCCGTCGGACGTGTCGCCGATGTACATGCCCGGGCGTTTGCGCACCGCTTCCAGTCCTTCGAGGATCTGGATCGAGTCGGTGTCGTAGTGCTGCTCTGTCATTGCTTTCTCGATGGGGGTCGCGCGGCGCTCAGATGCGCATCGGCATCACGACGTAGCGAAACGATTCGTCGCCGGGCACGGTGAGCAGCGCACTCGAGTTCGAGTCGCCGAGGTCGACCTGCACGCTCTCGGTGCGCAGGTTGCCCAGGACGTCCTGGAGATAGCCGACGTTGAACCCGATCTCGAGCGCCTCGCCAGCGTAGTCGACCTCGATCTCCTCGACCGCCTCTTCCTGTTCCGCGTTGCTGGTCTGGATCTTCAGCGCGCCCGGTGCGAGCGTGAGCCTCACGCCGCGGAACTTGTCGGAGGTTAGGATCGACGCGCGCCCTAGAGACGCCGCGAACACCTCCCTGCCCACGGTCATGCGCTTCGTGTAGCCGCTGGGGATCACGCGCTGGTAGTCGGGGAACTTGCCCTCGACCAGCTTGCTCAGCATCTCGACGTCGCCGAACCTGAATCGCACCTGGTTCGCCGAGACGTCGATCATCACCGTTTCGTCGCCGTCCGACAGAAGGCGCTGCAGCTCGAGCACGGTCTTGCGCGGGATGATCACCTCGTTCTTCGCCAGTTCGGCGCCAGCGACGCTCGCCTGGCAGAAGGCGAGCCTGTGCCCGTCGGTGGCCACGACCCGCACCTGGTCGCCCTCGGTGACCAGCAGCAATCCGTTCAGGTAGTAGCGGATGTCCTGCTGCGCCATCGCGAAGTGCACCATCTGGAACAGGTGCTTGAGCTGGTTTTGCGGCAGGGTGAAGGACGCGGAGAAGCGTTCGTTGACCGCGACCGTCGGAAACTCCTCGGCGCCGAGCGTCTGCAACGCGAACCGGCTCTTTCCGGCGGTGATCGTGGCTTTCTTGTTCGCGATCGAAATCGAGACTTCGGGCCCCTCGGGAAGCGCGCGCAGGATGTCGATCAGCTTGCGCGCCGACACGGTGGTCGCGCCCGATTCCTTCGCGCCTCCGAGCGCGGCGCTCGTCTCGATCTGGATCTCGACGTCGGTCGCGAGGAACGAGACGTTTTCCGCCTCCTTGCGCAGCAGCACGTTGGCGAGGATCGGCAGCGTGTGTCTGCGCTCGACGATGCCGGCGACCGTGGAGAGCGGTTTGAGGATCGCGTCGCGAGATGCTTTTATGAACTGCATTTCTCTTTATCTCCTCTTGGTGTTGTTGATGTGCACCGCGATTTCAGGTGGAAAACCGGCCCGCGGCGTGCAACGGCGCGGCATTGCGCGACGGACAACCCTGTGCGCAAGCGCGACGGCGTGCCGGGACGCGTGTGGACGAATCCGGCGCTTTTCCCGAGACCTCAGTTTGTCCACAATTCGCGCAGCCGATGTTCGACCTCTTTCCCACAGGCGTCATCCCCTGAGCGTTTGCTCGAGCACGTGAATCTGGTGGTTGAGCTCGGCGTCGTGGCGCCGATGCTCGGTGATCTTGCGCATCGCGTGCAGCACCGTCGTGTGGTCGCGCCCGCCGAAGGCCTCGCCGATCTCGGGAAGGCTCTTTTGCGTGAGCTCCTTGGCGAGGTACATCGCGATCTGGCGCGGCAGGACGATGTGTGCGTGGCGGCGCTTGCCGTACATGTCGGCGACCTTCATCTTGAAGAAGTCGGCGACCGTTTTCTGGATGACCTCGACCGAGACCTGCCGCCGGTTCAGGGCGAGGAGGTCTTCGAGCGCCTCCTTGGCGAGGTCGAGCGTGATCGGCTTGTTGCGAAAACCCGCGTAGGCGACCACGCGCAACAGCGCGCCCTCGAGTTCGCGCACGTTCGATCGCAGGTGCTTGCCGATGAAGAACGCGACGTCCTCGGGCAGCGCGGCGCCCTGGTGCTCGGCTTTCTTGTGAAGGATCGCGACCCGCATCTCGAGCTCCGGCGGTTCGATCGCGATGATCAGGCCCGAGTCGAAGCGAGAGATCAGCCGCTCCTCGATGCCGGCGATCTCCTTCGGATAGGTGTCGCAGGTGATGATGATCTGCTTGCGCGTCGCGTAGAGCGCGTCGAAGGTGTAGAAGAACTCCTCCTGCGTGCGCGGCTTGCCCGAGAGGAACTGGATGTCGTCGATCAGCAGCAGGTCGAGCGACTGGTAGTACTGCTTGAGGTCTTCCGAGGTCTTGCGCTGGATCGCGCGCACCATCTCGTCGAAATACTCCTGGGCGTGGATGTACCGCACCTTCGCCGAAGGGTTGCGCTCGACTACAGCGTTGCCCACCGCGTGGATCAGGTGCGTCTTGCCCAGCCCCACGCCGCCGTAGAGGAACAGCGGATTGAAGCTCGCCGGTTTGTCCACCACCTGCAGCGCGGTGATCCGCGCCATCTGGTTGGCTTTTCCGGTGATGAAGTTCTCGAAAGTGAGGTCGGCGCGCAGTCGGCTGCGATCGGCCACCGGAGAGGCGCCAGACTGCCCGTTGAGCGCGCCTGCGTCGCTGCCGCGCCGTGCCGCGCCGCCCGGCTGAGGTCTTTGCTGGTCGGTCTCGCGCCGCTCGGGCGAGGCGCCGCCGCGGCCCTCTCTCGGCTTGGGCGGGGCGACGATCTCGAACGCGACACGGGTCTGCGGGTCGATCAGCTGCGCGGCCAGCTCGGCGATCCGTCCGCCCCACTGGCTGCGCACCCAGTTCAGCTTGAACTGATTCGGGGCGCCAATCCGCAGTAAGTGATCACTCTTCTCGTAAGAGATGAAAACCAAGGGTTTGATCCAGGTTCTGAACAGCTGCGCCGGCACCTCGGATTCGAGCTGCGACGTGCAGGCAAGCCATCGATCGTGCATCTGGGAGCCGGAACCTGAACCCTGGGGGCAAGAAACAGTGGACGACGAGACCTCGCACCGAACGCGAAAGCGCGGCCGGAAAGCCCGTCTGCGAAACGCATATTGTACCGCGCCGACCGAAGTTTTCCACAGGCCCGAGATTGACGCGAACGGGCGGATGGGTTGTAATTGAAGGCTTTTCTTCGAGAAAGAACATGAAACGAACCTTTCAGCCATCGGTCGTCAAACGCAAGCGCACGCACGGATTCCTGGTCCGCATG
Organism: Burkholderiaceae bacterium; assembly: GCA_023384005.1. GTDB lineage: Bacteria > Pseudomonadota > Gammaproteobacteria > Burkholderiales > Burkholderiaceae_E > Quisquiliibacterium. The sequence goes on from JAHDXY010000185.1 coordinate 4,324, forward strand.
AAGACCCGGGGCGGGCGCGCGGTGATTCGCGCGCGTCGTGCCAAGGGTCGCAAGCGCCTGGGCGTCGTCTGACGCCGGTGTCGCGCCGGCAGGCAACGCAGGGGCTCGCGCGGGGCCGGGCAAGTGGCAACTGAACGATGCCGCGCGCCCGCGTCGACGCCGAGTTCGCGGCACTGTCGCGTCGCCGACCCGACCTCGTCAGCGAGCACTTCGGCCTTGCACTGATGATGCGCGCGCCGCATGACACTGCTTCCAGCCTGGGCAGGCTCGGTTTCGCCGTGCCCAAGCGCCAGCTCGCGCGTGCGGTGGACCGCAATGCGCTCAAGCGCGTCGCGCGCGAGGCCTGGCGCCACGCGCGCTGGGCGCCCGCGAGCTCGCCCGCCGTCGCGATGTTGAAACTGCGCCGCGCAAACGCGCAGTGGCGCGCCACGCCGAGGCTCGCGCTCAAGCGCGCCTGGCGCAGCGAGCTCGACCAGCTCTTCGCTCGCGCCGCCGCCCGCGGAGCCCGCGCGTGAAGACCGTGGCGCGCAGCGCGATCGCCTGGATCGGGCGCGCGATCGTCGCGATCCTCGTCGCGCCGCTGCGCCTTTACCGCTACGCGATCAGCCCGCTGTTCCCGGCACGCTGCCGGTTCTTCCCGAGTTGTTCCGATTACGCGATCGAATCGCTGCGCTTGCACGGGCCGCTGCGCGGCAGTTGGCTCGCCGCGTCGCGCGTTTGCCGGTGCAACCCCTGGAACGACGGCGGAATCGACCCCGTCGTGTCCCGTCAAACACCGTTCGCGCGCGGCGCGCGCGCGGGCTGGCCGGCCGCGCTGCGCGGCGACCCTCCCGCCAGGACCAGGTAAGACATGCAACTGCAACGCACCATCCTCTGGATCGTATTCTCGATGTCGCTGCTGTTCCTGTGGGACAGCTGGCAGCGCCACTCGGGCAAACCGTCGATGTTCGGCGTCGCTCCCGCCACGCAGGGAGCGGCCGCCCCCGCCGCCGGCAAGTCCGGCAACGGCGGCGCCGCGCCGGCGCCGCCCGCGGCCGACGCGAGCATTCCCAGCGCGCCGGCGAGCGTGCCGGCGACCTCGAAGGCGCCGACCGCGACGTCGGCGCCGGTTCCCGGAGCGAACGCCGGAGCAGCCGCGCAGTCGCGCGCAAACGCGATCGTACTCAAGAGCGACGTGCTGGCGCTGGACATCGATCCGCTGGGCGGGCAGGTGAGCCGTGCCGAACTGCTCAAGCACAAGGCGGGAAGCGACAGCTCGGGCAAGGGGCTGGTGGACAACGTCGTGCTGCTCTACCAGGAGCCGGGGCGCACCTTCACCGCTCAAAGCGGCCTGGTCGGCGCGCCCGAGGGCGAGAGCTTCCCGACGCACAAGAGTGCTTTCACGGTGCTCGAAGGACCGGGCGCGATCGCCGGCGGCGGGGTCGAACTCAAGCTCGTGGCCGAGAGCGGGGGGCTCAGGCTGGTGCGCAGCTACCGGCTCGAGCCGGGCTCGTACGTGCTCGAGACGACCGACACGGTGACCAACACCGCAGCAGCGGTGGCGCACCCGACGCTTTACCTGCAGTACACGCGCGACGGAGATAAGCCTCCGGGCGAGTCGAAGTTCTACAGCACCTACACCGGTCCGGTCGTCTACACCGACGAGAAGAAGTTCCAGAAGGTGGACTTCTCCGACATCGAAAAGGGCAAGGCCGATCACGCCAAGACCGCCAGCGACGGCTGGGTCGGCGTGATCCAGCACTACTTCGTCACCGCCTGGGTCCCCACCGACAAGGCGGCGCGCGAGTACTTCACCCGCAAGATCGAGAACAACCTGTACGCGGTGGGCGTGCTGCAGCCGCTGGCCGAGATCGCGCCCGGGGCCAGCGCCGAAGTGAAGAGCCGGCTGCTGATCGCGCCGCAGGACCAGCGGATGCTCGAATCGGTCGCGCCGGGGCTCGACCTCGCGGTCGACTACGGCTGGCTCACCGCGATCGCCAAGCCGATCTTCTGGCTGCTCGAAACCCTGCACGGCTATGTCGGCAACTGGGGCTGGGCGATCGTGCTGCTCACGATCGTGATCAAGACCGCCTTCTTCCCGCTGCAGGCCGCCAGTTACAAGTCGATGGCGCGGATGAAGGCGGTGTCGCCGAGGCTGATGCAGTTGCGCGAGCGTTACGGCACGGACCGCGCCAAGATGAACCAGGCAATGATGGAGCTGTACAAGGAGGAGAAGATCAACCCGCTGGGGGGTTGTCTGCCGATCGTCGTGCAGATCCCGGTGTTCATCGCCTTGTACTGGGTGCTGCTCGCGTCGGTGGAGATGCGCACTGCCCCCTGGATTGGGTGGATCCACGACCTCGCCACGCCCGATCCCTACTACATCCTCCCGCTGATCATGGCGGCGACGATGTTCGTGCAGGTGCGCCTGAACCCGACGCCGCCCGACCCGGTGCAGGCCAAGGTGATGATGGCGATGCCGATCGTGTTCTCGGTGATGTTCTTCTTCTTCCCGGCGGGCCTGGTGCTCTACTGGCTGGTGAACAACGTCTATTCGATCACCCAGCAGTGGTACATTACGCGCGCGATCGCGAAGGGCGCGACGAAGGTGGGGTAGCGCGCCGCACGCCGCTGCTGCCGGGGGCCGCGTCGAGCGGCCCTCTTCGTTGGTGGCGACGTGGAGCGCCGCGCGCCGCCGGGGCCTGCTAGATTGTGACGATGCGACTGCCCGACGACGCCCCGATTGCCGCGATCGCGACCGCTCCCGGTCGCGGCGGGATCGGCGTGGTGCGCGTCTCGGGCGCGGAGCTGCGCGCGGTGCTCATCGCGCTGCTCGGCCAGGCGCGCGCCGACGCGATCGTGCCGCGACGCGCGAGCTACGGTGCTTTTCTCGATGCCGAGGGCGGCGAGATCGATCGCGGCATCGCGATCCTCTTTCCGGCGCCGCACTCGTACACCGGCGAAGAGGTGCTCGAGCTGCAGGGTCACGGCGGACCGGTGGTGATGCAGATGCTGCTGCGCCGTGTGCTGGAGGCGGGCGCGCAGATCGGGCTGCGGCTCGCGCAACCGGGCGAGTTCACGCAGCGCGCGTTTCTCAACGACAAGCTCGACCTCGCGCAGGCAGAAGCGGTGGCCGACCTGATCGACGCGAGCACCGAGCAGGCGGCGCGCTCGGCCACGCGCTCGCTCGCTGGCGAATTCTCCAGGGCAATCCACGATCTGGTCGAGCGCGTGGTCGATCTGCGCATGCTGGTCGAGGCGACGCTGGACTTCCCGGAGGAGGAGATCGACTTCCTGGAGCGCGCCGGTGCGCTGGGCCGGCTCGAAGGCATCGACACGGCGCTCGACGCGGTGCGCGCGCGCGCGCGTCAGGGCGCGCTGCTGCGCGACGGGCTGAACGTGGTACTCGCCGGACGGCCCAACGTGGGCAAGTCCAGCTTGCTGAACGCACTGGCGGGTGCGGAGATCGCGATCGTCACGCCGGTGGCCGGAACGACGCGCGACCGGATCGCGCAGTCGATCCAGATCGACGGGGTGCCGGTGAACGTGATCGACACCGCCGGGCTGCGCGAGCCCACCGACGAGGTCGAGCGCATCGGCATCGAACGCAGCTGGGGCGAGGTGGCGCGCGCCGACGTGATCCTGCACCTGGTCGACGCCTCGGACCCGGCGGCGCAGCCGATCGACGAAGCGCTCGCCGCGCGCCTGCCGCGGGGCGTGCCGGTCGTGCGCGTGGTGAACAAGGTGGACCTCGTCGATGGGCAGCCGGGGGTCGTGCGCGCGGGCGGTGTTGGTGTGAACGAGGATGAAGGTGCGGGTGAAGGTGCGGGTGCGGGTGCGGGCACAGGCGCGAACGAGGATGCGAACGAACACGCGAACGAACGCGCGAACGACGGCGCGAACGGGGATGCGAACGAAGACGCGAACGAAGACGCGAACGAAGACGCGAACGAAGACGCGAACGAGGGTGCGGTTGCCGGAGCGAGTGCGCGTGTCGTGGTGCGGCTCTCGGCGAAGTCCGGCGCAGGCGTGGACGCGTTGCGCGAAGTGCTGCTCGAACTCGCCGGCTGGCAGGGCGCCGGCGAGGGCCAGTTCATCGCGCGTGAACGCCACCTGCACGCCTTGCGCGAGGCCGCGGCGCACGTCGAGGCGGCCGGCAGGCACGCGCGCGAAGCGGCGCAGCATCTGGACCTCTTCGCCGAGGAACTGCGCCTCGCCCAGGAGCGCCTGTCTTCGATCACCGGCGAGTTCACGGCCGACGATCTGCTCGGGGTGATCTTCAGCCGGTTCTGCATCGGAAAGTAGCGTCAGTTCCAAGCACGTCCGACAGTGTTCAAGCCCCCAGAAGCTGTCTCATGTACGCCAGCAGATCGAACAGTCACGCCAACTCAGTGACAACCTGCTTGACGATCGATACGGCTTCTTCGACGTCGCCCGCTTCGAGGGAGTCGTGTGTCACGAATCGGATGCAGGTCGGCTCGACAATCCGTACGCCGAGCCCCTTCGCGGCCAGGCGCTGCGCGAACGGCGCGGCCGGAAGGCCCGTTGCGTCGACGTTCACTCGCACGAGGCTGGTCTGGACGGTTTCGAGGTCCACCGCCAGCCCATCGAGCTGCGAGAGATCCCGCGCGAGGCGTTTGGCCATGGCGTGATTGCGCTGCAGCCGCTCGCGGATCCCCTTCAGTCCGACCAGGGCCGCGGCCGCAAAGATGCCGGCCGTGTGGACCTGGTTGGCACCCAGACGCTCCGCCTCGTGCCGCGCCGCGC
>JAHDXY010000186.1 GCA_023384005.1 Burkholderiaceae bacterium
AGGATGAGGTGGATATCAAAGGTGACCAGGTTCGTGATCAATACCGTGAGGCGATGGTCGATGCCACCACGGATTCGGGAATCCCACTGAAGTCCGTATACACGCAAGATGACGTTCGTGACTTGGACCTGGAGCGGGAACTCGGATTGCCGGGTGAGTTTCCGTTCACTCGCGGCCATCACCCGCTCATGTACCGCGGGAAGCTGTGGAACATCCGCCAGATCACCGGACTCTCCACTCCACAGGAGAACAACCGGCGCATGAGGTTGCAGTTGGAGGAAGGCGCCGGCGCCCTCACGTACCACCCGGACGGAATCACGCTCTACGGCATGGAACCGGACCAGCCCGGCTCTGCCGGAAAACTTGGACGCACAGGGGTGATCTCGAACCGGCTCGCCGATGTCGAACGGAGCCTGGCCGGCCTGCCCCTTGATGAGGTAAGTATCTGCCCGGGGTGCACTACTCCGCTGATCAGCCAATCGATCCTGCTCGCGGCTAAAAAGCGAGGCTACGACGTCAGTCGATTCCGCCTGGTGGACGGGTGGGGGCCGATCTGGCTGCCAATGGGATACATCAGCCTGAAGAACATGACCCTGGTGAACGGGAAGCCGTCAACGTTCGCGAAATGGGGTTTCGACTTCTGGGAGTACCTTCTGCGCAACATGCCGAAGGCGGTGATCTACTATTTCGACGGCCCGACCGCCTTCGACGGTGGCGCCAACGCAGTTCAGGAGGCGGCATTTATTCTGTCGTCTCGCGACGCCGTTCTACGCGAGATGGCGAGCCGGGGACTCGATCTGAACGAGGTTGCCGCGGTCCTGAGCCCGACCATAAGTCTGGGCAGGGATTTCTTCGAGAACATCGCGAAGATCAGGGCGCTGCGCCGGGTGTGGGCGAAGACGCTGCGCGACGACTTCGGGGTCACCAATCCGAAGGCCCTGCCCTTGCGACTGCACGCCAACGTGATGGGCAGCCTGTGTACGGTGCAGCAACCCCGCGTGAATCTGGTGCGTGTGGCAGTGGCCGCCTTGTCCGGTGTACTGAGTGGAGTGAGCGGGCTGCAGCTCGCAGCCTTCGATGAAGCTTTCGCGACGCCGAGCGAGGATGCGCTGCTCCTGGCAATCCGAAGTAATCAGGTGCTGCGCTATGAATCCGGGGTCGGCCGGGTTGCCGACCCTCTCGGCGGAAGTTATTTCCTTGAATCGCTCACTTCTAAAATCGAGGACGAGATCGTCTCACTGCACCGGGACATGGACGAGCGTGGCGGTTGGTTGAAGCTGCTCGATAACGGCTGGGTCCATGACGAGATGAAGAAGAACTCGTGGGAGATGTCGCGGCAAGTGGAGAACGGCGAGCGCGTTGTCGTGGGGGTCAACCGCTTCCAGATTCCACCCGAGGAAGACGTCGTTCCGGAGGTCTTCGAGCCCGAGGACGAACACGTCGATGAGTACGTCGCCGAGTATGTCCGGTGGCGGGAGAATCGACCAATCGCAGGAGTGAAAGCCGCTCTGGATGGCCTCGTGCAGGCGGCCAACAGTGGAGAGAGTCTGGTCGAGCCGGTGAACCGCGCTTTGGAGGCCGAAGCCACTTTTGCCGAGATCATCGGTACCTTCCGGCAGGTGGATGGCCTGGAGTGGGACTGGGCGGGCGAGCGAAAGTATCCCTTCTGAACTGGAAATCAGCGGAGAGCAAGATGCGGGTGATCACAGCGAAGATAGGGCCTGACGACCACTTTCGGGGCATCCATGCGGTGAGCCAGGCCTTGCGCGATGCCGGGATTGAGGTCATCTATCTCGGCACTGGGCAGCGTTTCGACAGGGTGGTGGCGGCAGCGGTCCAGGAAGACGTGGACGTCATCGCCCTCGGCTTTCACTACGGAGGCCAACTGGAGACGATTCGTCGCATCATGCCGGCTCTTCGGGAGAATGGCCTCGAGCACGTCCCGGTGATCGTGGGCGGGGTGATTTCTCCTCAGCTTGCGGAGAAGCTCCGCGCAGAAGGCGTCGCGGCCGTCTACCCGCCCGGCTCCAGCCTAACGTCGATCGTCGACTTCGTCCGCGGCGTCGGTGCCGTCAAGCAGTAGCTCGGGTGCGCTAACCGCGCCCGTCAGTGCGTGTCCGTGCAGTACGCGAGTCCCGGCTGCAAAGCCGTCATGTTCGACTTCGAAGGGACGCTGGTCGACTTCCAGTGGCGGCTCGGGCCGGGCGATGTCCTGTTCGTCGGCGACAACAGGGCCGATGTCGCCGCCGCGAGATCGGCCGGCCTGGCGGTGGCGATCATCCGGGGCGGGGAAAGCAGCGAGTCGCTGTTCGCCGGCGATCCGCCCGATCACATGATTTCGCAACTCGACGAACTGTTCGGACTCGTCACGACGCGAGCTGGCCGCGAAGCCCCGGGTACTCGAGGGTGAGCACGCCAGTCGGTGCCCGCTCGCTCAGCGGCGGCGCCTTCGCGACCTTGCTGCTGATCGCCTTCATGATGGGCGCAAACCATGTGGCGGCGCGGCTGGCCTTCGACCACGGCGTCGACGTGGCCACCGCGGTGAGTTTTCGCAGCGCCATCACGGCCGCAGTGCTGGGCCTGATGCTGTGGTGGCAGGGCGTGCCGCTGCGGCTGCAGCGGCGCCATCGGCGTTCGCTGCCTGCGATCGGGCTGCTGATCAGCGTGCAGAGCCTCTGTCTCTATGCGGCCGTGGCGCGCTTGCCGGTGGCGCTCGCGCTGCTCGCCTTCAACACCTACCCGCTGTGGACCGCGCTGTGGGCGCGGCTGGCCTACGCACACCGGCCCGAGCCACGCGTCTTGCGCGCGATGCCGGTGCTGCTGATCGGCCTGGCGCTGGCGCTCGACGTGTTCGGCGCCGCCACCGGCCTGGGCGTCGCCGGGCAGTGGAGCCGCATCGGCGCCGGGGTGGCCTTCGCCCTGGCTGCCGCTGCCACCTTCGGGCTCGCGCTGGTGCTGACCCAGCACGAGGCGGGCGATCTCGACGGACGCGTGCGCACCGCCAGCACGCTGATGATCGTCGCCGTGATCGCGCTGTTCGGCGTCGGTACCCAGGGCGGCTTTCATTTCCCCAACGCCGCCGCCGGCTGGTGGGGGATGGCGGCGCTGACCTTTCTCTACGGCACCGCGTTCACGGTCATGTTCACGGTGCTTCCGCGGCTGGGCGTGGTCGGGCACTCGGCGATCATGAACGTCGAGCCGATCTTCGCTCTCGTGCTGGCCTGGGCATTGCTCGGGCAGACGATCGCGACACTGCAGGTGGCGGGCGGGCTGCTCGTGGTGGGCACCGTGATCTGGCTCGGCTTGCGCCGGGGCTGAGCGGGGTGGGCGAATCCGCCTACGAACCCGATTTCTTGGTTTCGGACGAAACCACCCGCAACCCGAGGTGCACCGCGAACGCGTCGAAATCCCGATCCGCGTGCAGCAGTGCGTACTCGCTCAGAATGCAGCGCGTTGCGATCACCGCGTCGATCGTCTTGCGCACGGTGACCCCGAGTGCACGAAGCGTTCGGAAGTTGCGCGCCGCCTGCACGGCGACCTCCTTGCCGCCGAGCTCGACAAGCTCGAAAGCCTCGAGCGAGCGGCGAACGCGATTGAACTCCCGCTCGGCGCCGCACCCCTGCAACACCTCGGCCAGGATCAGATCGCCGATGGCGAGCGGCTCGATGCCAAGCAAAGAGTCCAGCTTTGTTGCCTGCGGCGTTGCGATGCCCCGGAAATAGTCGATCCAGACGCTGGAATCGACAAGAATCACCTGTCGGCCCGCATCGATTCGAGGTCACCTTGCCAGGCGACCTTTCCGCGCAGCTTGCGCAGCTTCGCCTGTCGGCTCAGGCGAAGAAGTGTCCGCAAACCGAGCTCGACGGCTTCACGCTTCGTCTTCAAGCCGGCGGCGCGAAGCGTATCGCTCATGAGCTTGTCGTCGATCACGATGTTGGTTCGCATGATGTGTATGTTTCTATTGAGATATACACATTATACAGCGCGGTTCCGGGCTTCGAAAGATGCCGGAAGGGACTAATTCGTTCGGATCGCGGCGCTACTGCGCGACGGGCCGTGGTCGAGGAAGTGCGGGCGCGCGCCGCCTCAGGCGCGGCGAAAGCGGCCGTCGTCGTCGCGCACCACTCGCGCGTCGGCGAGCAACTCGTCCAGGTGCATCGTGATCGCGCGGCGTTCGGCGCAGTCGGTCCACAGATCGTCGTGGTCGGCCGGGTACATCAGCCGGCCGCGCACAAGTTCCGCTAGCGAGATCCCGCCCGCGGGCAGCGACGCGAGCAGCCGCTCGGCGCGCTCGTCGATGCGCGCGGCGAACGCAGCGAGCAAGGTGTCGAACTTCGCGCGATCGGTGATCGCGCCTTTGTGGTGCGAAGTGACCCAGACCCGCGCGTCCAGTTCGGCGAGCGCGCGCAGCGTGGCGCGAAACTGCGCCAGGCTGGAGCTGGCATCGCCGTAGTAGGGGCCGAAACCCGACAGATCGATGTCGCCGATGAACGCCACGCCCTCGGGCTCGACCATCAGCACGCAGTGCCCGGAGGTGTGCCCGGGCATGTGCAGCGCGCGCACCCGCACACCGCCGCCCAGTTCCCAGACCGCGCCGTCGCGGTATCCGATCGCGTCGGGCCGCGGCACGTAGCTGAATTCGCGCTCGATCTTCTTCCTGAGTTTCGCGAGTACCGCGTCGGTGTAGCCGTAGTGGCGCGCGAGCCCTTCCCAGCTCCGGGCCGCGTCGAGATCGGCCTCGTGCACGTGCACCGGCACGCCGCCGAGCCGGCGCAGCCCCGCCATGTGGTCCTCGTGCACGTGGCCCAGCACGACGAAATCCACCGCGTCGAGTTCGGCGCCGATGCGGTTCGCGACCAGTGGGGTGTCGAATGCGACGCTCGCGTCGGCGCCGCGCACGATCACCTGGTTGCCGTCCGGGTACTTGCCGGTCTTCTCGCCGAAGTGCACGCGCACCGGGCCGAAGTGCGCGTGCGGCGCCTGCGCTGGATGCGCTGGATGCGCGGGACGACCGCTCACGATCACGCCCCCTGCGTGCCGGCCGCGGGAAGCGCCGCGCCAGCCTGCCCGGACTTCGCGCTCGGGTCCGCCACGCTGCCCTTGCCTTCGTGCGCGTCGGCGCCGCCGTCGCCGCCGCCGGAATCGGGGCGCCAGCGCTTGAGCAGCAAGGCGTTGCTCACGACGCTCACGCTCGACATCGCCATCGCCGCGCCGGCGATCACCGGATCGAGCAGCCCGGCAGCCGCCATCGGGATGCCGATCACGTTGTAGATGAAGGCCCAGAACAGGTTCTGGCGGATCTTCGAGTAGGTGCGCTGCGAGATCGCGATCGCATCGGGCACCAGCAGCGGGTCGCCGCGCATCAGCGTGATCCCGGCGGTGTGCATCGCGACGTCGGTGCCGGTGGACATCGCGATCCCGACGTCGGCCGCCGCCAGCGCGGGCGCGTCGTTCACCCCGTCGCCCACCATCGCGACCACCGCACGGCGCTTTCCGGCGTGCTTGCCGCCGTCCTTGCCGCCGTGCTTGCCGCCGTTCTTGCCGCCGGCTTCGTCGCGCAGCGCGACGACCGCCTGCGCCTTTTGCTCGGGCAGGACCTGCGCGCGCACTTCGTCCAGGCCCAGTCGGCGCTGCACTTCGGCCGCCGCGCCGGCGTTGTCGCCGGTGAGCATGACGGTGCGGATGCCACGTGCGCGCAGCCGCTCGATCGCGCGCGCCGCGCCCGGCTTGAGCTGGTCGCCGTAGGCGAGCAGCCCGATCGCTTGCGGCGCCGATTCGCGCGCGGCGGCGGCCTCGCCCGGTGCCCCCGGCACGACCGCCACGCCCGCCACTTGCGGGCGGCCCGAGTCACGCGTGGCGACGTACGACACCGTGCGCCCCTCGTTCTCGAGCGCCGATGCAGCCTCGGAAAGCGCCCCCGGGGCCGCGCCGATTTCGTTCATCAGCGCGAGGTTGCCGACCCAGACTTCGCGCCCGCCGACCGTCGCCGCCGCGCCCCGGCCGGGGAGCGCGCGCAGCTCGGTCGCGACCAGCGCGTCGGCGCCGATGCCCTTCGCGGCTGCCGCGTCGAGCACCGCGCGCGCGAGCGGATGCTCGCTGCCGGACTGCACCGCGGCGGCGAGCCTGAGCACCTCCTGCTCGGCGCCGGGGCGCGCGGCGCGCAGTGCGACCAGGGAGGGCTTGCCCACAGTGAGCGTGCCGGTCTTGTCGAAAGCGATCACCGACACCGCGTGCGCGGTCTCCAGCGCCTGCGCGTCCTTGATCAGGATGCCGTGCCTGGCCGCCACGCCGGTGCCGGCCATGATCGCGGTGGGAGTCGCGAGCCCCAGCGCACAGGGGCAGGCGATGACGAGCACCGCCACCGCGTTCAGCGTGGCCTGCGTCCAGTCGCCGTTGGCGAGGCCCCAGCCGATCAGCGTGACCAGCGCCACGCCCATCACCACCGGCACGAACACCGCGCTCACCTTGTCCACCAGGCGCTGGATCGGCGCCTTGTTCGCCTGCGCGTCTTCCACCAGCCGGATGATCCGCGACAACACCGTCTCGGCGCCCACCGCGGTGGCGCGCACGCGCAACCGGCCCTCAGCGTTGATCGACCCGCCGGTCACTTTCTGTCCAGGCTCCCTGGGCACCGGCCGGCTCTCGCCGGTGATGAACGACTCGTCGACGTGGCTGCGCCCGTCGAGCACCTCGGCGTCCACCGGGACGCGCTCGCCCGGGCGCACGATCACCTCGTCGCCCACCCGGACCATCGCCACCGGCACGGTGACCTCGACGCCGTTGCGCAGCACGCGCGCCTCGTCGGGGCGCAGCGCCTGCAGCGCGCGAATCGCCTCGGTGGTCTTTCTCTTGGCGCGCGCCTCCAGCCACTTGCCGAACATGACCAGCGTGATCACGACCGCCGCGGCTTCGAAGTAATAGTGGATGCCGTGCCCGTCGCCGTGCGCGAGCAACTGGTAGACCGACAGCCCGTACGCGGCGCTGGTTCCGATCGCGACCAGAAGGTCCATGTTGCCCGAGCCGGCACGCAGCGCGTTCCACCCGGCGCGGTAGAACCGCGCCCCGAGCACGAACTGCACCGGCGTCGCGAGCAGCCACTGCACCGCCCCCGGCAGCATCAGGTCCAGCCCGAAGGGAGACGCGAACATCGGAACGGTCAGCGGCAGCGAGAGCACCGCGGCGATCAGCACCGGCACCCAGCCGCGATCGGGCTTGTCGGCCCGGGCGCCGGCGTTCTCGTCGCGCACGCTGGCCTCGTAGCCGGCCTTGACCACGCTCTCTATCAGCGCGGGGACCTCGACCGCGCCCGGCGCGTAGCTGATCGTCGCCACCTCGGTGGCGAGGTTGACCACCGCATCGCTCACCCCGGGCACCTTCCTGAGCGCCTTCTCCACGCGCGCCGAGCAGGCGGCGCAGGTCATCCCGCCGATCGCGAGCGCCGCGACTTCTTCGCGCTGCGGCGCGCCGGCGCGTTGCGCTAGAGTCGGGTTGAGTTCGGTCATTTCCGTCTCCATGTTGCAACCCTATCATCGCCCGAACCAAACGGAGCAACGCCATGTACAGCTATCAGGTCAAGGGAATGACGTGCGGGCACTGCGTCAAGGCAGTGACCGGCGCGATCAAGGAAGCCGACGCCAACGCCCAGGTGCGCATCGACCTGGAAAAGGGCAGCGTCGAAGTGGATTCCACCGCGGCCTCCGAGAAACTCTCCGCCGCCATCACCGAAGCCGGCTACGAGGTCCTCGCTACGCAGTAACGGCGGCGGCGACAAGCGGTAGCGGCGGCAAGCGGAAACGGCGACAGAGCGGAACCGATTCCACGCACACCCGCCTCCGCCCCGGCGTCGAACGCCGATTCGACAAAGCGTGTATCGGGAAGCGACTCGAATCGGCGTTCGGCGTCGGGGCGCAATGTGCCCCGACAAGGACCGCTGGCGCCGGGGCGCAATGTGCCCCGACAAGGACCGCTGGCGCCGGGGCGCAGTGTGCCCCGACGAGGACCGCCGGCGGTCGGGGCGCAGTGTGCCCCGACGAAGACCGCCGGCGCCGGGGCGCCGTCTGCCCCCCGGCGCCGTACGCCGCGACCTCAGGCGATCTGCAGCTTCTTGCCGCCGACCACTTCCTTCTTCTTCAGCGTGAGCTCGAGCACGCCATTCTCGAACTTCGCCACCGACTTCGCCTCGTCGAGCTCGCTCGCGAGTGCGAAACTGCGCGCCATCGAACCGTAGTAGCGCTCGCTGCGCAAGACGCGCTCGCCGTCCTTCTGCTCGTTGACGCGCTTGACTTCGCCGCTGATCGAGACGCGGTTGCCGTCGATTTCGACGTGGATGTCGTCCTTGGCCACGCCCGGCAGCTCGGCGTGCACGGTGTACTCGGCCGGTGCTTCCTTGACGTCGACCTTGATCTCGAGCGCGTTGCCCTCGGTGTTGCGCGGTGCCGCGAAAGCGCCGCGGAACAATTCGGGGAACACCTCGGCGAACGGGTCGTACAGTGACATGCGGGTCATCTTGGCCTCCTGAATCAGGGTGGTTGATCTGTGACCCTTATCTGGGATCGGCCCCCCGGCGTTTCAAGTCCCCCGGATCAACCCGTGGCGAACGCGTCCCAGCACAGCTTGACCCCGGTCAGGAGCAGCCCCGCGGTGGCAATGCGAACGAACACCGCCGGCGACGTCGCGCGCAAGGCGCGCAGCCCCAGCCAATAGCCGAGTGGAACCGCGGGAATCAGCGCCAGCGAGATGCCCAGGTTGGTCGCGTCGAGCAGACCGAGTTCTGCGTAAGGCACGATCTTGCTGATATTGATCACCGCGAAGAACCAGGCGAGCGTGCCGACGAAGATCTCGCGGTGCAGCTTGAGCGGCAGCATGAACTGCATCATCGGCGGACCGCCGGCGTGCGAGACGAAGCTGGTGAAACCCGACACGGCCGACCAGAAGCGCGCGACGCCGGCACGCAGCGGTCGACCCGGCCCGCTCCAGGCGGCGCTGCCCTCGAACAGCTTGAGCAGCGCGAACACGATCGCCTCGATTCCGATCAGCGCCTT
>JAHDXY010000187.1 GCA_023384005.1 Burkholderiaceae bacterium
TCAACACGCTGACGCTGTTCGCGATGGTGCTGGCGATCGGCATCGTGGTCGACGACGCGATCGTCGTGCTCGAGAACGTGGAGCGCCTGATTCGCGAGGAGAAGATGTCGCCGATGCAAGCCTCGCTCGAGGCGATGCGCGAGGTCCAGGGAGCGGTGATCGGCATCGTGCTGGTGCTGTGCGCGGTGTTCATCCCGGTCGCCTTCCTGGGCGGCATCGCCGGGCAGCTCTACCGGCAGTTCGCGGTGACGGTCGCGATCTCGGTCGTGCTCTCGGGCGTGGTCGCGCTCACCCTCACGCCGGCGATCTCGGCCGTTCTGCTCAAGGCGCACACCCGCGGCGGCGGTCCCTTCGCCGTTCTGTTCAAGCCCTTCAACGCGGGCTTCGGCTGGGTCACGCGACGTTTTCTCTCGGCGGTGAACCTCGCTCTGCGCTGGCGGCTGCTCGCCGTGCTCGCATTCGTCGGCATCGCGGCCGCCGCGGTGTTGCTGATCGCCCGGGTGCCCGGAAGCTTCGTTCCGCCCGAAGACCAGGGCTTCATCATCGCCGCGGTGCAACTGCCCGACGGCGCCACCCTCGAGCGCACTTCGCGCGCCACCGAGCAGTTGCGCCAGATGATGGCCGGCAACCAGGCGGTGGAGAACTTCTTCATCGTCAACGGATTCGACCTGATCGGCGGAGGCAACAAGCCGAATTCGGCCACGATCTTCGTGCCGCTCAAACCCTGGGAGCAGCGCAGCCAGAGCACCTTCGAACTCGCACGGGAGATGAGCGGGATGGGTTTCGCGCTTCCCGACGGCATCGCCTTCGCCTTCAATCCTCCGCCGATCATGGGACTGGGCACCGCCGGCGGATTCGAGGTCTACGTGCAGGGGCGCACCGACGCCGACCCGCAGCGCCTCGCGCGGGTGACGAACGACTTCATCGCCGCGCTCAACGCGAACCCGGTGCTCGCCGGCGTCAATACCTTCTATCGGCCCACCGTCCCGCAACTGCACGTGGAAGTCGATCGCGAGAAGGCGCTCGCGCTCGGGATCTCCGTGAACGAGGTGTTCGCCGCGCTGCAGGCGCAGATGGGGTCACTGTACGTGAACGATTTCAATCGTTCCGGGCGCACCTACAGGGTCACGATGCAGGCCGACGCCGCGTATCGCGCCAAGCCCGACGATCTGGGCCGGCTCTACGTGCGCTCGAGCGCCGGCGCGATGATCCCGCTCAAGGCGCTGATCACCGTGACCAGCGTGATCGGACCCGAGCAGATCGAGCGCTACAACGGGTACATCGCTGCGAAAGTGCTCGGAAGCGCGAAACCGGGCTTCAGTTCCGGCGAGGCGATCGCCGCGGTCGAGAAGGCCGCGCGCGAGCACCTGCCCGCGGGCTACGGGATCGCCTGGACCGGGCAGGCGTTCCAGGAAAAAGGCGCCGGAAGCGCTTCGGTGTTCGCCTTCGGGTTCGCGCTGGTGATGGTCTACCTGATTCTCTCGGCGCTCTACGAGCGCTGGGGCGTTCCGATGGCGGTCGTGCTGGCCGTTCCCTTCGCGCTGACCGGCGCGCTGCTCGCGGTGTTCCTGCGCGGAATGGAGAACGACATCTATTTCCAGATCGGGCTGGTCGTGCTGATCGGCCTCGCAGCAAAGAACGCGATCCTGATCGCGGAGTTCGCGATGCAGGGGATGCAGGACGGCAAGAGCGCGGCACAGGCGGCGGTCGAGGCGGCGCGGTTGCGCTTCAGGCCGATCGTGATGACCTCGCTCGCCTTCGTTCTCGGCGTCATGCCGCTGGCGGTGGCCACAGGCGCCGGCGCGGCGGCACGCCAGTCGATGGGAACCGGAGTGGTCGGCGGGATGCTGATCGCGACCTTCGTTGCGCCGATCTTCGTTCCGCTGTTCTTCGCGCTTCTCGCGCGCAAGCCCAGGCCGGAGCACGGAGCGCACCACGCGCTGCCGCACCATGCGTTGCCGGTCGACGCGGACGCGGACGCCGACGCCGATACGCGGGCGAACGCGAACCCGGGCGCCGGCACCTCGTCGGCCGGCGCGGCGACGCCTGCCGCGCCCCCCGAGGCGAAGGACCGGCCGGCATGACCCGCGCCAACGGGCCGTGGGCCGTCGCCGCGCTGGCGCTGGTGCTGGCGCTTGCGGGATGCACGGTGGTCGGCCCCGACTACCGGCGCCCCCCGAGCACGCTTCCCGCGGCCTATTCGCAGCCGCCACCGGCCGAAGAAGGCGACGCCGCACCGGTCGCGGGCGACTGGTGGCTGCACTTCGGCGACGCGACGCTCAGCGCGTTGATCGCAACGGCGCTAGAGCGCAACAGCGACCTGCACGCCGCGGCTGCCCGGATCGAAGAGGCCGACGCCGCGATGCGCGAGGCCGGGGCGAGCTTCCTGCCGCAGGTCAACCTAGGCGGGAGCGGCGCGCGCAGCCAGACCAGCGCGATGAGCGCGCAGGGCAACGCACTGCTCTCGAACAACCTGAAGCTCTCGGCGGCGACGTCGTACGAGATCGATTTCTGGGGCAGGCTGCGGCGCGGGTCGGAGTCGGCACGCGCACAGGCGCTCGCGTCGCGCCACGCCCGCGACGTGGTCGCACTCTCGATCGCCGGCCTCACGGCGCAGGCCTGGTACGCGCTGCGTTCGCTCGACCAGCAGATCGCGATCGTGACGCGCACGCTCGCCACCCGCGACGAGGGGGTTCGGATCGCGCGCGCCCGGCTCGAGGCAGGCACGGCCTCGGGGCTCGAACTGCAACAGGCGCAGGTGTCGCGATCCGACGCGGCGATCCAGCTGCGCGACCTGAACCGACAGCGAAGCCTCGCAATGACGCAGATCGCCCGATTGAGCGGGCAGCCGGGCCTGGAACTCGCGCGCACGACCGACGCACTGCGTGCGCCGCCGTTGCCGCCGCTGGGACTGCCCTCGGAGCTGCTGTCTCGGCGGCCCGATCTGCGACAGGCCGAAGAACAGCTGATCGCGGCCAACGCCCAGATCGGCGTCGCGCGCGCAGCGATGCTCCCGTCGATTTCGCTGACCGGTTCGCTCGGCGCGGAGAGCGCCGCGCTGGCGAGCCTGCTGACCGACGCAGGCGCCCGGATCTGGTCGCTCGGATTCGGCCTCGCGTTGCCGATCTTCGACGGCGGGCGGCTCGAGGCGCGCAGCGACCAGGCGGCGGCACGTGCGCGCCAGGCGCTCGCTGCCTATCAAGGCGCGGCGCAGAGCGCGTTTCGCGAGGTGTCCGACGCGCTGATCGCCGCCCAGGCCGCACGACGATCGGGCGACGATGTCGACGCGCGCGCGGCGGCGGCACGACGGGCGCTGGAGCTCGCGACGCTTCGCCACGACGCCGGCTACTCGGGCTACCTGGAACTGCTCGACGCGCAGCGCAGCGCCAACGGCGCCGAACTCGAGCAGGTGCGCAACCGCCAGGCGCGGCTGAACGCGTCGATCGACCTGTTCAAGGCGCTCTCGGGAGGGTGGCCCGATCGCGTCGACGCCGCGACGCGGTCGCGCAGCGGGTCGAACTAGTCGCGCGATTCGTCGCCGTCGCGCACGCGCTTGCCGAACAATTCCACCTCGGCCTGTTCGTTCGCGCCGTCGTCAGCCTGCGCGCCGTCGGCAAGCGCGTCATCGTCGGCAAGCGCATCGTCGGCAGCCGCGTCGCCGGAGCGATCGGCGCGCGTATCGAGCAGCCGGCGGGTCGCCGGCTCCGGCAACTGCTGGACGTCGCGCAGTTTGCGCTCGATCGCGCGCGAGCGAACCTCGTAGGTGCCCAGCGTGCTCGACGCCTGGTCGATCTGCCGGCGCGCCTTGGCGAGCACGTCTCCGAACTTGCCGAATTCGGTCTTGACCGCGCCGAGCAGCAGCCACACCTCGCTGGTGCGCTTTTCCACTGCCAGCGTCCTGAATCCCATCTGCAGGCTGGAGAGGATCGCGGCGAGCGTGGTCGGACCGGCGACGATGACCCGGTGCTGGCGCTGCAGGTCGTCGAGCAGTCCGGGGCGGCGCAGCGCCTCGGCGTACAGCCCCTCGACCGGCAGGAACATCAGGCCGAAGTCGGTCGTGTTCGGCGGCGACAGGTACTTCTCCCTGATCGTCTTGGCTTCGAGGCGCAGGCGCGTCTCGAGTTGCTTGCCTGCGGCAAGCGCGGCAGGCGCATCGGCGACTTCCTGCGCCTGCAGCAGCCGCTCGTAGTCCTCGAGCGGGAACTTCGCGTCGATCGGCAGCCACACCGGCTGGTCGTCACTCGTGCCCGGTAGCCGGATCGCGAACTCGACGCGATTGGCCGAACCGGGCACCGTCGCGACGTTGGCCGCGTACTGCTCGGCGACCAGCATGTCCTCGAGCAGCGCGCCCAGTTGCACCTCGCCCCAGCCGCCGCGCATCTTCACGTTGCTCAGCACGCGCTTGAGGTCGCCCACGTTGGACGCGAGCGCCTGCATCTCGCCCAGGCCCCGGTGCACCTGTTCGAGGCGCTCCGAGACATGCCTGAACGACTCGCCCAGTCGCTGCTCGAGCGTGGCGTGGAGTTTCTCGTCGACGGTACGGCGCATCTCCTCGAGCTTGGCCGAGTTCTCGGTCTGCAGCGCCTGCAGCTTCTCTTCCAGCGTCCTGCGCATCAGCCGCGCGTCTTCCTGCACTGCCTCGCGCAACGCGGCGAGGCGTTGCTCGTTCGACTCGGTCAGTCGGGTTAGCTGCTGGGCGAAACTGTCGATCTGCGAGTTCTGCAGCCCGGCGATCGCGGTCATCTGCTGCGTGAGCGTCGAACCGAATTGCCCCACCGCGGCGCCGAGTTCGGTGCGCGTCTGCGCCCCTTGCGTACCGAGATGCTCGTAGAGCGAGATCTCCAGCCTGCGAATCGTCTCCTGCTGGGCGCCGATCGCCTCGAGGGTGTCCCTGCGAATCGTCTCGAGCGCAGCCGTTGCGTCGGGCGCGCGGCGCACGAGCAGCACGAGGCACAGAACCACGGCCAGCGCCGACGTCGCCAGCACCGCGAGCAGCACCGGCCCGGCGTCGGCGAAAGCGCCCACCGCCTCAGACCTCGCGCAGCGTCGCCAGCGGCGGCGCGCGCAACACGCCGCGCAGGCTGAGCCATCCGGCCAGGATCGCGAGCAGCGCGCCTGCTGCCGTGCCCCAGGCCAGGCTCGACCAGCGCGCCCCGTACTCGAACTGGAACACCTGCTGCGCGAGCAGCGCGCCGATCGCGATCGATCCGCCCGCGGCGAGCAGGCCCGCGAGCCCCCCGGAGAGGCCCAGCTCCCAGATCTGCGCCCGTCCGAGTTGCGCGCGCGAGGCGCCTAGAGCGCGCATCAGCCCCGCCTCGCGGACCCGTTCGTCGCGCGAACTCGCCAGCGCGGTGTACAGCACCACCACCCCCGCGGCCAGCGTGAGCACGAACAGGAACTGGATCGCGGTGACGACCTGTTCGAGCATCGACTGCACCTGGCGAACGATGTTGCCGGTATCGAACACGGTGAGATTCGGCAAGCTGCGCACCAGTTCGGCGTCAACCGCCGAGCCTTGCGGCTGGTGATACGCGGTGATCAGCGTCTGCGGCGCGGGTTCGAGCGCGGCGGGCGAGAGGATCATGAAGAAGTTCACCTTCATCGAGTCCCACGCCACCTTGCGCACGCTGGTCATTTCTACCTGCACCAGTTCGCCGGCGACGTCGAAACCGAGCGTGTCGCCGAGCTTCAGGGACAGCGTCTCGAGAATGCCCTGTTCGGCCGAGACCTCCAGCGCGCCGGGCTTGAACCAGCGTCCGGAGACGATCCGGTTGTGCCCAGGAAGCTCGCTGGCGTAGGACAGGTTGAACTCACGATCGAGCAGCCTTTGCGCGCGATCGCCCGCGTAGTCCTGCGGGCGCACTGGCTGCCCGTTCACCTGCACCAGCCTGCCGCGGATCATCGGAAGGATCTCGGCGGATTTCACTCCCGAAGCCGCGAGCATCTTGCCCACCGCCTCGCGCTGGTCGGGCTGGATGTTGACGACGAAGCGGTTCGGAGCGTCGGGCGGAGACGCGCGCTGCCAGCTCTCGAGCAGGTCGGTGCGGGTCACGGTGAGCAGCAGCAGCGCCATCAGGCCGACAGCGAGCGCAACGGTCTGCGCGATCGACGCCGACTGGCGACGCGACCACGACGCGAGCGCGAGTCGCAGCGACGGGCTGCGCCCGATCGCCGCGACCCCGCGCAGCGGGCCGATCAGGCGCATCGCCAGCCACACGACCAGCACGAACACGACCGCCCCCCCGGCGAAGCCTCCCAGCGCGATCGACGCAAGTCGCGCGTCGCGGGCGAACCAGAACAACAGGGCGGCAAACGCGGCGCACGCGATCGCCGCCGCGATCCAGGGCGAGGCGCCGGCCGGGCCGAGTTCGCGGCGAATTACCCTGAGCGGCGGAACGCCGGCCAGCCTGAGGAACGGCCATGCGCCGAACCCCAGCAGCAGGACGACTCCCGCGCCGGTGGATTGCACCGCGGGTCCGATCCCCGGCATCGGCAGCGCCAGCGGCATCAGCGACGCCACCGCGCGCACCAGCCCGAAATGAACGATCCAGCCGATTGCGACGCCCGCGAATGCGCCGGCGAGCGCGACCCACAACAACTCGAGCAGCAGGACCGTCGCCAGCGCACGCTGCCCGATGCCCATCGCGCGCATCACCGCGACGCCGTCCAGGTGACGCTGCGCGAAGCGGCGCGCCGACAGCCCGATCCCCACCGCCGCGATCAGCGCCGAGAGCAGCGCGACGAGCGCGAGGAAGCGCTCGGCGCGCTCGAGCGTGTTGCGAAGCTCGGGCCTGCCGCTCTCGACCGACTCGATCCTCGCGCCTCGCGTCAGGCGCGACGTCGCCCAGGACTCGAAGCCGGCGACCGCGTCCGGGGTGCCGGCTACCAGCAGTCGGTGCGTGACCCGGCTCGCCGGCTGCACGAGTCGCGTCGCCTCGAGGTCGTCGAGGTGGATCAGCGCGCGCGGCGCGAAGTTCACGAAATTCGCGCCGCGGTCGGGCTCGAGCGTGATGACGCGCCGGATCTGGAAGCTGGACTCGCCCATCTCGACCGAGTCGCCGACCGCGCTGCCCAGCGTCTGCACCAGTTGCGCGTCGGCCCACACGGTGCCGCGCGCCGGTACGCCCTGCGCCTCCTCGTCGGGCACGTTGGGCGCCGCGGCTGTTCGAAGCCTCCCCCGCAGCGGATAGCGCTCCGAGACCGCCTTGACCGCGGCGAGCTGCGGCCGGGTTCCGGCGACAACCATGCTGGGAAAGTTCACCGTCCGCGCGCTCTCGAGTCCGCGCGCGCGCGCCTGCGCGTCGAAGGCCGGATCGAGCGGGTGATCGGAGGCGATCACCAGGTCGGCCCCGAGCAGCTGACGTGCCTCCAGAGTGAGCGCCTGGCGCATGCGGTCGACGAAGAAGCCGACACTGGCGATCGACGCGACCGCGACCACGAGCGCGGCGAGCAGCAGGCGCAACTCCCCCGCACGCCAGTCGCGCATCGTCAGGCGCAGGGAAAAGGCCGGCAAGTTCATGTGCATGCGCCCGATTATCGGCCAATCGCCGCTCGCGCCGAAACGGCCGCCGGCTTTGCTACGATTGTCGTCACTCAAGGAAGGGCCGCAACGATGAAACCGGAATGCTTCTCGCTCGAGATCGACGCAGGCATCGCGACCCTGACGATGACCCGAGGCGCCGAGATGAACACCATCACGCCCGCGATGTGGCGCGAACTCGAGCAGGTGCTCGACGATCTCCAGCGCGACGTTCCGGCGCGCGTCCTCGTGATCGCCTCCACCGGCAAGCACTTCAGCGCCGGTCTCGCGCTCGAATCATTCGGCGGCGACCTGCCGATCGACGACAGCAACGCCGCCGGGCGCGCGACGCTCGCGCTCACGATCGCCGACATGCAGCGCGTACTCGACAAGCTCGCCGCGCTGAGGATGCCGGTGATCGCCGCGATCCAGGGAGGGTGCGTCGGCGGCGGCGTGGACCTCGTGAGCGCCTGCGACATGCGTTTCGCAGTCGCCGATGCTTTCTTCTGCATCCAGGAGATCAACATCGGGCTCGCCGCCGATCTCGGCACCCTGCAGCGACTGCCGAAACTGATTCCGGAGGGCGTGGTGCGCGAGCTCGCGTACAGCGGGCGCCGGCTCGGCGCCGCGCGCGCGCACGCGATTGGCCTGGTCAACGAGGTCTACGCGGACCACGCGGCGATGCTCGCCGGAGTACGCGCGCTCGCCGCGGAAATCGCCTCCAAGCCGCCGCTCGCGGTGTGGGCGAGCAAGCAGGCGATCGACTACGCGCGCGAGCACACGGTAGCCGACGGACTCAGGCAGATGACCTGGCTGCAGGCCGGGATGTGGGACACCGCGGCGGTCGTCGAGAGCGTGACGGCGCGACGCGAGGGCCGCACCCCGCGCTACCGCGACCTGCACAAGATGCGTTCGTTCTCCGGCACCGGCGGGGGCCGCTCGTGAGCTTCAGGCACCTTCACTCCGACACGTCGACTTCGTCTCGCGCCTTGCCTGCTTGCAGAGCAGCCGGCTCGACGGCTTCGCCATGCGCGCGCTGGTGCGCCTGTCAGCTCTCGAGTGCGGCGAGCCTGCCCTGGACGAATTCGGGCGAGACGTTGAGCAGCGCGCCGATCGCGCGGAAGTCGTCCGGCAGCGCCGGGTTGTCCCAGCCGAGCTGGCTGTGCCGCGCCAGGTTCACCGCGAGCAGGACGTTGCGCACGCGCGGCAGGTGGGCCCGGTCGTGGTCGGTGATCTCGGTAAGCAGCTCGGGCAGGCGCCATTCGCCCATCAGCGTGTGCTGCAGTTCGGACAGCGAGACGTTGAGCACCGCGCGGTGCACCGCCTCGCTGCGCATCGTCGGGTTCGCGCGCTGGATCTCGCGCATGCGCAGCGCGAGCGCCGGCGCGGGACGCCACAGCAGCATTTCG
>JAHDXY010000188.1 GCA_023384005.1 Burkholderiaceae bacterium
CAAGCCGCAGGTCGACCACGTGATCTTCCCCGACGGCAAGCGCATCATCCTGCTCGCCCACGGCCGCCTGGTGAACCTCGGTTGCGCGACCGGGCACCCGTCGTACGTGATGAGTTCGTCGTTCGCAAACCAGACGATCGCGCAGATCGAGATGTGGACGCACAAGGACTACTACGAACGCGGCAAGGTCTACGTGCTGCCCAAGCACCTGGATGAAAAGGTCGCGCGACTGCAGCTCTCCAAGCTCGGCGCGATGCTCACCGAGTTGAGTCTTGAGCAGGCGGCCTACATCGGGGTGCCGCCCGAAGGGCCCTACAAACCCGACTCGTACCGCTACTGAGCCTGGCGCAACGCGCGGCGCACCCGCCGCGAGCCGCCTTCGCACCAGCACAGCAAACGTGACCAGACTCGTCATTCGCAACACGCAGGCACGCGACGCGCGTGCGTTGGTCGAACTCCAGGCGCGCGTCTATCCGCAAATCGATCCGTGGACCGAGGCGCGCGTGCTGCACCAGCTCGGCGTCTTTCCGCAAGGCCAGGTGGTGGCGTGCTTCGGCGATCGGGTCGTTGGCTGCGCGAGTTCGCTGATCGTGCGCTGGGACGAGTGGGACTCGCGCCACTCCTGGGGCGAGATCACCGCCAACGGCAGCTTCGACAACCACGACCCCGAAGGGCGAACGCTCTATGGCGCCGAGGTGTTCGTCGATCCCAGGTTGCGCGGCCGTCGTGTCGGGCACCAGCTGTACGAGGCGCGGCGCACGATCTGCAGGCGGATGAACCTGCGCCGGATCATCGCCTGCGGCCGGCTTCCGGGCTATCACCGCTACGCCGACCGGATGACGATCGACACCTACGTGAAGAAGGTGCTCTGGGGCGACATCAGCGACCCGGTGCTCGGGTTCCAGCTCAAGGAGGGATTCCGCTATTGCGGGATCGTCGAGAACTACATTCCGCAGGACATCGAATCGGGCGGCAACGCGTCGCTGATCGTCTGGCTCAATCCGCACTACGATCCGAACCGACCCACGACGAACACAGATCAGGGAGGAAACCAATGACAACAAGAATCGCCGCCGTGCAGTACCTGCTGCGCCAGATCCACGACTGGTCCGGCTTCGAGAACCAGCTGCGCTTCGTCGGCAAGGCCGCGGGCGACTACAAGCCCCAGTTCGTCCTTCTGCCCGAGATCTTCACCACCCAGCTGCTGTCGTTCATGGACACGCGCGACCTCAAGGCGGCGGTGCGCGCGATGGACAGCTACACGAACCGCTACATCGAGCTGTGCAAGGAGATCGCGGCCGAGTGGAACTTCTATTTCATCGCCGGCAGCCACCCGACGATGCGCGAGGGCAGGCTCTACAACACCGCGTACCTGATCACGCCCGGGGGCGAGGTATTCGAACAGGACAAGATCCACCGCACGCGCTGGGAGCGCGAGAAGTGGTCGAGCGACCCCGGCGACCAGCTCAAGCTGTTCGACACGCCGCACGGCAAGATCGCGATCCTGATCTGCTACGACATCGAGTTCCCCGAGCTCTCGCGAATGGTCTGCGAGGAAGGCGCCGACATCCTCTTCGTGCCCTCGTGCACCGACGACCGCCAGGGCTACCTGCGGGTTCGCTACTGCGCGCAGGCGCGCGCGATCGAGAACCAGGTCTACGTGGTGATGACCGGCACCGTGGGCAACCTGCCTGTGGAGGGGCTGGGCGTGCACTACGGCCAGGCCAGCATCATGACGCCGTCGGACTTCCCGTTCGCGCGCGACGGCATCGCCGCCGAGGGAACGCCCAATCTCGAGCAGATCGTGATCGCCGACGTCTACCTGCCCTCGCTCGAAGGCAACCGGGTCAACGGCACGACGATCCCGCTCTACGACAAGCGCAAGGACGTCTACGAGAACCCGGTCGAACTGGTCAAGGTGGGCGCCTAGCCGGCGCGACGAGGCCGGCGTGCCGACGATGCGAGCGGACAGGCTGCTGGTGGCGCGAGGCCTCGCGCCCTCGCGCACGCTCGCGCAGCGCCTGATCGACGCGGGCCGGGTGCGAGCGGGCGAAGCGCCGGTGCGCAAGGCCGCCGAAGCGCTCGACGAAGACTCTGCGCTCAGCGTCGCGCCCGGAGACGAGGAACGCTACGTATCGCGCGGCGGGCTCAAGCTCGCCGCCGCGCTGCTCGCCGGCGCGATCGATCCGACCGGCCTGGACTGCCTGGACGTCGGCCAGTCCACCGGCGGTTTCACCGACTGCCTGTTGCAGGCCGGCGCGCGACGCGTGGTCGGAATCGACGTTGGGCACGGCCAGCTGCACGCCAGTCTTCGCGACGACCCGCGCGTGCGCGCCTTCGAAGGAATCAACGCGCGTTCGATCGACGCCGCAACGCTCGGCGACGCGATGCCGGCGCGGCGATTCGCGCTGATCGTGGTCGACGTCTCGTTCATCTCGCTCGCGCTGGTCTTGCCGGCGCTCGCGGCGCTCGCCGCCAGCGACTGCACGCTGGTCGCTCTGGTCAAGCCGCAGTTCGAGGTCGGCCGCGAGGGCCTTGACAAGCGCGGCGTCGTGCGCGACCCCGAAGCGGGCAGGGGCGTGCGCGAGCGCATCGGGCAGGCCGCGCACGCGGCAGGATGGGCCGCACGGAACTGGATCGACAGCCCGATCGCGGGCGGCGACGGGAACCGCGAGTTCCTGCTCGTCGCGCGCCGGGCAAACGACGCACCAGGCGCAGACACCGACGGGATCCAGCGATGACGACCACGGTCAGTTTCGAGTTCTTTCCGCCGAACACGCCAGAGGGCGTCGCGAAGCTGCGCGCGACGCGCGCCGCACTCGCACAGTGCGCGCCCGAGTTCTTCAGCGTGACCTACGGCGCAGGGGGCTCGACCCGCGACAAGACGCTGGCCACCGTGCTCGAGATCGCCGCCGAAGGCCAGGAAGTCGCGCCGCACATCTCGTGCGTCGGCGCGAGCCGCGGGTCGATCGCCGAGCTGCTCGAGTCGTATCGCGCAAGCGGAATTCGACGCCTGGTCGCGTTGCGCGGAGACCAGCCCTCGGGCATGGTGCACCATGGCGATTTCCGCTATGCGAGCGAACTGGTCGAGTTCATCCGCGCGCAGACCGGAGCGTGGTTTCGCATCGACGTTGCCGCCTATCCGGAAACGCACCCGCAGGCGTCCTCGCCGGCGCACGACCTGCAGGCATTCGTCGCGAAGGTGCGCGCCGGCGCCGATGGCGCGATCACCCAGTATTTCTACAACGCCGACGCGTTCCTGCGCTTTCGCGACGACGTCAGCGCGATGGGGGTGAACATCCCGCTCGTGCCAGGCATCATGCCGATCAACAACTTCACGCAGCTGGCGCGCTTCTCCGAGGCGTGCGGCGCCGAGATTCCGCGCTGGATCCGGGTCAGGCTCGCGGCCTGCGGCGACGACCGCGAGGGAATTCGCACCCTCGGGTTCGAGGTCGTCTCGCAGCTTTGCCGCAGGCTGGTCGACGCCGGCGTGCCGAGCCTGCACTTCTACACGCTGAACCAGGCGACGCCGAGCCGCGAACTCTGGAGCGCCGTGGCCCGCTAGCAGCGACTGCTCGAGACGCCGTCGTCCGCGCCTGGGCGCACTGCGCCCGTCCACCCGTCCGTCCGCCGCTCGGCCCCGCCGCTCGCCCCCGCCTTTCGACCGCCGATCGGCCCGCTGTCTCAAGTGGCCCGGTTTGGGGCCCGCGAGGCGCTGCGGCGTACCGATGCGGCGCTAGGATCGCCGGATCGATACCCTCGACGGGGAAGAAGTGGCGACCTCGGACGCCAGAAACGCGACGCAAAGACCCGGCAGCGCCGGCGAGCAATCGGGCGCGCCCCGATACCGGATCGCGGCGTCGCTGGTCGACGTCGGGATGTACGTCTGCGACCTCGACCGCCCCTGGCTGGACACGCCGTTCCTCATCCAGGGCTTCCAGGTGGAAGACGCGCAGGAGCTCGCCGCGTTGCGCCGGCACTGCGAGTACGTGTACGTCGATCTCGCGCGATCGCGCCCCGAGGTGCACGACCAGGTCATCGCCGGCGCCGGACCGGACGCCGTCGTGCAAGCCGGGCAGGCATCCGAAGGCTCGCGCGGCGAGTCGAAGCGCCTGGGCTTCGCCCGGGACGAACAACGAAACACCGACGCTTCGCGGCAGCGCCGGGTTCGTCGCGTCGATGCGCGCGACGATGCACGCGACGATGCACGCGACGAACCGCGCACGTCGCGCGAGCGCGACGGGACCGCCCGCGTCGAAGCGCTCGCGGTGTCGCCCGGGCAAGAAGCCGGCGACGGCGCCGGTTCGCTGTGGCAACGACTGCGCGGCGCGTTCAGGCGCGTGTTCCAGTCGGCCGAACCCGCTGCGGCACCGCCGGGTGACGAGATCGTCCTGGGACCGCAGCCCGGCGAGACCCCGGCGCGTGTTCCGAAGCCGCTGCGCACCGAGATCGAACGCGAGCTGGGCCCCGACAACGCGCTCACCGAGTGGACCGACAGCCGCCCGATCGAGGAGGAGCTTCCGCGCGCGCAGATGGCGATGGAGCGCGGCGAGCGCGTGCTCGCCACGGTGTTTTCCGACATCCGCCGCGGTCGCATCGCGCAGATCGAATCGGTGCGCGAGGCGATGTCGCACGTTGCCGACAGCATGATCGAGAACCCCGACGCGTTGCTGTGGGTCGCGCACCTGCGCGACAAGCACACGAGAAGCTATCGCCACGCGATGCGCGTCGCGCTGTACATGGTCGCAATGGGGCGTCAGCTCGGTTTTCCTCGCAAGCTGCTCGGCCACCTCGGCGTGATCGGACTTCTGGCCGACGTCGGCAAGACGCGCGTGCCGCAACCGCTGCTCGACAAGCCGGGGTTGCTCACCCCGGCCGAGTTCGCGCTGGTGAAGGAACACGTCTCGCTCGGGCTCGATCTGCTTCGAAGTTCCGGCGAACTGCCCGACGAAGTGCTCAGCGGGATCGCCCAGCACCACGAGCGCCTCGACGGCAGCGGCTACCCGCGGGGACTCGCGGCGGCGCAGATCGGGATCTACGGACGGATGGCGGCGATCGCCGATTGCTTCGCAGCGATGACCTCCGCCCGACCCTACGGCGAGGCGGTCGCCCCTCACAAGGCGCTGATGCAGCTGTTCGAATGGACCGGCAAATCGTTCCACGCGCCTCTGGTCGAGCAGTTCGTACAGGCGCTGGGCGTGTTCCCGGTGGGCAGCCTGATCGAACTCACGACCGGAGAGGTGGCAGTCGTGCTAGCGCACAACCGTGCTCGCCGGCTCGAGCCCCGCGTGCTCGTGCTTACCGATACGCAACGCACGCTGCTGCCCTCGCCGCGCGAGTTCGACCTCGTGCGCCAGTCCAGGGGCGAAGGCAGCCACGCGGTGGGCATCCTGCGCGGACTTCCGACCGGGGCCTACGGGGTGAAGCTCGCCGATCACTACGCGGCGCCGGCCTCGGCCGGCGCCGCGCTCGCTGCGGCCGCCGACAGCGCCCCGACCGGGGCCGTGGCAGCTCAAGCCGACTGAGGGCCCCTGCCGGCGCCGCTCGCGGCTTGCCGGCGCCCGTCCGTCAGACGTTGTTGCGTGCCGCGCTGTTCGGTGCGATCAGTGGTGTGAATCGGCCCGGGCGCGCCGATACCATCGAGACGGACTCCGAAACGAACACGCGATGGCCCTCGATACCCTGCCGAACACCTGGACACTCCCGGTCGACCCCGGGCGCGGCGCGTCGCAGCGCATCGTTCGGGTCGATGCGTCGCGGCTTCAGCTCGGGCTGTTCGTCACGGAGCTCGACCGGCCGTGGATGGATACCCCGTTCCTGATCCAGGGTTTCCTCGTCGACAGCGCGATCGAGCTGAGCACGCTGCAACGCTATTGCCGCTTCGTGTTCGTCGACCCCGAGCGCTCCACCCCGGAAGCGGCGCGCGCGATTCGCGACGGCGCGGCGCTGGAACCGATCGCCGCCGCCAGCGATGCTTTCGCTGCGGCGGCGGACAACGACGGTGTGCGCGCGGATCCCGCCGTGGGGCGTGGCGGCGACGCCGCCGACAACCGCGTCGCAAGTTCCTTCTCCGTTCCGGTGCCTGGATTCGGCGCGGCTGGCCGGACCGCCCCGCCAGCCCCCTACGGCGCGGAACGCGGCGTGCAGACCACGCCCGCGCGCAGCTACCGGATCCGCGCCGACGTGCGGATCACGCGCGAAACACGCGACCGGTTCCGCCGCCTGGTGCGCGGCGAACGCGCACCGCCGGCGGGGGTCGAGGCGGACACGATCGGACGACGGCTGCTCGGTCGGCTGCGTTCGATGATCGTGGGCAACGACGACGCACCCGAGACGCTGCCGATGATCGACCCGGCACTCGACGAAGAACTGACCGCGCTTGCCGGAGACACCCGCGCGCGCGACCCCGCGGCCGGCGTCGCGCTACCGCTCGGGCAGGCGCTGCCCGGCGCGCGCGCCGCGGCGCTCGCGCTCGGGGCGTCGCTCGCCCAGGCCACGCGCGACATCCGGGAACAACGCAGGGTCTCGCTCGAATCGGTCGCCACCGCGGTCGACGCGCTGCTCGAGAGCTCGCTCGAGCATCCGGACGCCCTGCTGTGGGTGGTGCAGTCGGAAAACGAGGACCACGCGCAGGCGATGCGCGCAGCGGCGCTGATCGTCGGTTTCGGTTGCCAGTTGCGCCTGTCGCGCAGGCACCTGCGCGCGCTCGGTACGATCGGGTTGCTCGCCGACATCGGCAAGTGCCTGCTGCCGCGTGCGCTGCTAGAAAAGCCCGGCATGCTCAATCCGGCCGAGTACAGCATCGTCAAGGAACACGTCAGGCTGGGGCTGGAGGCACTCGGTCGTGGCGACGCGCTCGATCCGCTGGTGAGCGCGGGCATCGCCCAGCACCACGAGCGTCTCGACGGCAGCGGCTATCCGAAAGGACTCGATCGCAGCGAAATCGGCCTGCACGGGCGCATGGCGGCGATCGTCGACAGCTTCTCGGCGCTGTGCGCGCCGCGCGCGTACGCCAACGCCCTCGCCCCGCAGGATGCGCTGATGAGCCTGTTCCAGTGGTCGGAGTCTTCGTTCGACACCGCGCTGGTCGAGCAGTTCGTTCACGCGATCGGGGTGTTCCCGGTGGGCACGCTGGTCGAACTGTCGACCGGTGAGATCGCCGCCGTGGTCGCGCAGGACCGCGCGAACCGTCTCGCGCCGCGCGTCGTCGCGCTCACCGATCCCGACAAGAGACCGCGCGCCGCGGCGCTGGAAGTGCCGATCGGGCGCGAATGCGGCGACTCGACGGCGATGCCGACACGCGTCGTGCGCGGGCTTCCCTGCGGCGCGTTCGGGGTGGTTCTCCCGGTATCACACCCAGACGAAGCGCCCGCGCCTCTCGGTCGTCGGCGCGATGGCTGAGCACGCGTCCGGGACCAGCGCCCGCAGGGTCACGGCCGCGCAGTTGCTGCACTGCGCGCGCACCGGCCTGCAGGGCTCGAACCGCGCGGCGTTCCTCGTCGTCGCGCTGAATCGCTCGGACCGCCTCGCCGCGCTGGCGCAATCCGTGTCGGCGCGCCTGATGCTCTCGCAGATCTCGGCCCGGATCGAATCGGTGCTGCGCGCCGAGGATCGATACGCGATCGCCTCGCACGACGAGGTGTGGGTCCTGCTCTCGGGCGCCGCGAGCGCCGGACACGCCGAACTCGCCGGTGGCACCTTGCGCGCCGGGCTCTCGAGGGCCTACCAGGTGGAACTCGCACAGCAGGGGCAGGCCAGGATGTTCTGCCGACCGGTGATCGGAGGGCTGTCCTTCGTCGCCGCCGAATGCCCGCCCGAACTCGATCTGGTGGCCGCGGCCACCGACGCGTGCCTGCGCGCGGCATGCACCGATTCGCAAGTCCAGATCGACGTCGCGCGCGGCAAGGCCGCGCGGCTCGATCGCGCCCGCATCGAGGTGGAACTGCGCGCCGCGCTGAAGGGCAACGCGCTGGAAGTGCACCTGCAGCCGCAGATCGACCTGATCGACGGCGGCTGCGTGGGCGCAGAGGCGCTGGTGCGCTGGCCCCACCCCGAGGGCGGGATGATCGACCCGGCACTGATCGCCGAGATCGCCGAGCAGCGCGGGATGATCGGCGATCTGACCCAGTTCGTGCTCAACACCGTCCTGCGCCACCTGATGTCCTGGTCCGCACTGGAGATCGCGCCGAAAGTCTCGATCAACCTCTCGAGCGTGACGCTGTCCGACCCGACCTATCCGTCGTTCATCCGCGATGCGCTCGACACCTGGGGCGTCGCCCCCGACCGGCTGACCTTCGAACTGACCGAAGGGCTGATCGTGCGCGACGAGACCTCGGCACAGCACTTCATGCGCGAGTTGCGCGACCTGGGTTGCCGGATAGCGCTCGACGATTTCGGCATTGGCTACACCTCGTTCGCCTACCTGCGCCAGTTCCCGCTCGACGAACTGAAGATCGACCAATCCTTCGTGCGCGGGGTAGGCACCGACCGCGCGAGCCGCCGGATCGTCCAGGCGCAGATCGACGTCGCACACGCCTTCGAG
The DNA here is from genome assembly GCA_023384005.1 of Burkholderiaceae bacterium. GTDB lineage: Bacteria > Pseudomonadota > Gammaproteobacteria > Burkholderiales > Burkholderiaceae_E > Quisquiliibacterium. The sequence continues at coordinate 8,543 of JAHDXY010000188.1, forward strand.
CTGCGCGCGCTCGCCGAGGGCGTGGAAGACGCGCAGGTCGTGAACTGGCTGCGCAACGCGCGTTGCGACAGCGCGCAGGGCTACCACTACGCCCGCGCGATGCACCCCGACGCCTTCCTCGGCTGGTACCGCGCTTTCAATCGCCAGGACGAAGCCCAGCCAGCACTCGTGACTCGGTGACGATCCAGTCGAGCACGCGATCGTGCGGCTGCGCGTCGAAGCCCCGCACCTCGAGGCAATCGTAGGCGACGCCGATCGTCGCCAGCGCGCGCGCGGCGAGCGTACGGTCGTAGTAACCGCCGCCATAGCCCAGTCGATGTCCGCGAGCGTCGAAGCCCAGGCAGGGAATGACGATCAGGTCCG
>JAHDXY010000189.1 GCA_023384005.1 Burkholderiaceae bacterium
GACGGACCCGTCCGGCTGCCGGAACGCATCCGGGAAGATGCCCGGCGCCAGCGTCGCCACAGTGCTGTAGATCCAGGCCGCACCCGTGCCCATGGCGATCAGGGTGAACATGTTGAGGCTGCGGTTGAGCAGCGATTGCCAGCCGCGCCGGAAAAATGGCCATCCGGCCCAGAGGACAGCCGGCGTGGCGAAGACAAGTTGCAACCAGTTGGAGGTCCGCAGACTGATATAGTGGTGCAGACCGAAGAAATGGACGCCCATCTCGAGGATCACCACCGGAATCGTCAGCGCCAGCCCCACCCAGAAACGGCGCCGCATATCGATCAGCTCAAGGTTGGGCTCAGCTTCGAGACTGACGAGGACAGGCTCCAGTCCCATGCCGCAGATCGGGCATGATCCGGGGCCGACCTGCCGGATCTCCGGGTGCATCGGGCAGGTGTAGATCGTCCCCTCGGGCACGGGCTCCGAAGCGGTCTTACCGCCGAGATAGTCCTGCGGCGCCGCCTTGAACCTGCTTTTGCAGTGCTCCGAGCAGAAGTAGTGCGTCTCGCCAGCGTGAGCGGCCGTGTGCTTCGCCGACGAGCGGTCGACCTTCATTCCGCAGACCGGGTCGGTCGCCGCGATATACGCCTCGGGGTTCGCAATAAACTTCGCCCGGCAACCTTGCGAGCAGAAATGATAGGTATGGCCGTCGTGTTCGTGACGCGGCTTGCCGGCGGACGGATCAACGATCATGCCGCAGACCGGATCGCGCACCAGCTCTGTCTCTATCGTCGCGGCGGACGCATCCATGTCACAACTCCCGAATCAGTCAGCACCTTTTATGGTCCTTCCACCTGCTGGAAGGTCAAGCTCTGGTTTTCCTTCTCAGCCTTCCGGTCCCTCTTGACCTTCCAGCTGGTGGAACCGTTATCCAAGATATTGCCTGATCAACAAGGAGATGGTGCGATGAACATCGGTGACGTCGCGAGCCAGACCGGCCTTCCTGCGAAGACAATCCGCTACTACGAGGACATCGGCCTCATCCGTCCGAAACGGGACCGCAACGGATACCGCGCGTTCAATGCTGCCGAGCTCCACAAGCTGGCGTTTCTGGCGCGATCCCGATCACTCGGATTCACCATCGAGGACTGCAGGGCGCTGCTCGCTCTCTACGAGGACCGTGGGCGCGCGAGCGCAGACGTGAGACTGGTTGCACATGAGCATCTCGCCCGGATCGACCGCAAGCTCGCCGAACTGGAGGCGATGCGCAGCACGTTGAGCCACCTCGTCGAGAGATGCCATGGTGATGACCGGCCCGACTGCCCGATCCTGGATGATCTGGCCCAACCCGATTCTGTGCCCTCATGAGCGGAACCAACGGCAGCTAGGATGATCTGGCGATCTCCGTCGATGCCTTGCCGCGGGCAAAGGACCTGGCAGCACGTGCCCTTACTCAGGTGGCGGATTTGATCTGGGCGTTCGACGTAGTGTTCAAGTAAACTCGTTGTCTCAGGCCGTCGGAATGGGAAGGCAGCCCGCACCCCGACCGCTCGCAAGTCAACGAGACAGTCGCCTCCTGCTCGGTGCGGGCCTTGCTTGAATCCTGAGCGGTGCCGGTGGCATTGTGAGCCTTGCCACCATTCCCGCGCATACTGGCGTTTGCGGCCTTGTCGAATACGGCCTGCAATCTCGTGCAGACGCGCTGTTTCGACCTCATCCAGCCGCGCACTGGCGCTCATGACCCGCTCGAGCACATTGCGCATCTCCGTGATGGCTGATGAATCACCCCGCGCGAGCAGTTGCGGAAGGTCTCAGCCTCAAGCTAGATATGGCGGGGCTTAAGCGAGACGCGCTACGCCGCGAAGTTGGCGAGACCAACTTATTCCTCGATCTCAATCATGTCGGCGGCCTCCGCGGCGTATTCGAGCGCGTATGCCAGTTCGCCGGGCGTCTCCGCGTGGAGGTGGAGAAGCGGCTGTCCACTGTCCACCTGATCACCCAGGCCAACCTTCATGTGGATGCCGGCTGCTTTGGCTTCCGGTGCGCCAGCAAGCTTGGCAAGTCGCGAAAGCTTGCGGTTGTTGATCTGAACAACCCGTCCAGCGTGTGGTGCTTCCAGCGGGTGGAAATGGACCGCCCTAGGTGGAATGCGCATCCCGCCCTGAGCCTCGCAGATCGCCTCGAACTTTTTCCAGGCACGTCCGTCAGCCAGCGTTTCGAGCGCGAGCGCCAGACCTTTCCCGTTTTCGGCTTTCCCGCCGATCTCGAGGGCTGCGCCTGCCAACATGGCGGCGCGCATGCGTAGATCGTCCGGCGCGCCAGGCGCATCCTGCAGAACGGCCAGCACGTCGAACGCTTCAAGCGCGGGACCGATGCCTCTACCAACTGGCTGAGAACCGTCGGTTTGCAGGCATTTCGCACTCACGCCGAAGCGGGAGGCGACTGCCATGATCCGTGTGGCAAGGTGAGATGCCGCAGCTTCGCTGCGCACCTTGGCGGTCGGTCCAACGGGGATATCTATGACGACATGGGTGGCTCCTGCGGCGACTTTCTTGGAGAGGACGGAGGCAATAAGCTGGCCCTCCGTGTCGACGTCAAGTTCGCGTTCGACGCGTACGAAGATGTCGTCAGCTGGACTGAGATGAACCGCTCCGCCCCAGACGATGCACCCTCCTTCGGCCTCGACCACGCGCTTCATGGCTGCGATGTCGAGGTCGACCGGGGCGAGGGTTTCCATCGTGTCGGCGGTGCCTGCAGGCGAAGTGATGGCTCGCGATGAAGTTTTCGGCATCACCAGCCCATTGGCCGCGACGATCGCCACGACGATCGGAGTGGTCCGGTTCCCCGGCAGGCCGCCGACACAATGTTTGTCCACGACGACAGGGGCATCCCATTGCAAGCGCTCGCCGACCCCGATCATTGCCCCTGTAAGATAGGCTGTCTCGTTCTCGTCGAGCGGCAAAGCCGCACTCGCCGTCAGGAACGCAGCAAGTTGCACATCCGTGTAACGGCCGGCGACTACGTCCTGCACGATCCCCGTGAAGGCAGCCGCGTCGAGCCGGTTGCCGTAGATGCGTCGGCGGACGCCTGCCAGCGACTCCAATGCGGGTGGGTGCGTGACGCGTACCTCTGCGCCCTCGGCGATACCCAGCATCTCCCAGGCGGTTTCCGAAAGCCCGACTTCATCGAGGGCCAGCTGCCCATCGCCCTCGACCTGGAAGAGCGTTGCCTGCAGTTCCCGGTCGCCGCCCGAAACGAGGACCTGTGAGCGCGCCGAAAGCCCTTCTGCGCGGCAGACGTGACAGTCGGTCCGCATGATGACAACCGGCTGGTGCTGGGTGTGCAATCGCAGGCGCCGAACACGAAGCGTCGCCTGCTCTGGTCCGGGCGGAGAGATGAGCGTAGTCATAGATCGAACACCTGATCCTGGCGGGACACAGTGGCATTCCAGCCGAGTTCGCGATCGATCCGGACCCGCAGGGCTTCGGAGGCCTCGTCCTCACCGTGAACGATAAAGACGCGTGATGGCTCGCGCCGAAACTCCAGAAGCCAGCGCATCAACTCATTGCTGTCGGCATGGGCCGAGAGCACCGACAGATTGTCGACCTCCGCCCTGACCGGTATCCACTGACCGTGGATCTTGATCTCCTGCGCGCCCTGAACCATCGCGCGGCCCCGGGTTCCGGCAGCCTGGAATCCGGAGAACAGGATCGTGTTTCTCGGATCGCCCGCGAAGGATTTGAGGTGATGAAGCACGCGGCCACCCGTCGCCATGCCGCTGGCGGAGATCACGACTTTAGGCCAGACGCTGGCAGTGATCGCCTTGGAGTCTTCGACGTCGCGGGTATAAGTGGCGATTGCACAGACCGCCGTGCATTCATCATGAGTCAAGCGATGATCATCGCTGTGAGCGTGAAGCAGGTCCGTGGCGTTGATTGCCATCGGGCTGTCGAGATAGATCGGCACCGCCGCGAGCCTGCCTGCCGCTCGAAGCTTCCAGAGATGATAAAGGATGGATTGCGCACGACCCACGGCGAAGGCGGGGATGACCACGGTGCCCCCGCGGCCGGCAGTTCGCTCGACAACCTCTCCCAGCACTTCGGTCGTGTCGGCCGGGTCGTGAATGCGGTTACCGTAGGTTGATTCGACGACGATGTAGTCGGCGTCGGCTACAGGAGCCGGATCGGGCAGTACCGGATCGCCATAACGCCCGAGATCGCCCGAGAACGCGATTCGCCGGCCGCCCCATTCGATATCGGCGCTGGCCGCACCGAGGATGTGGCCGGCACGGCGGAACGTCAGGACTGCGCCACCGGGAAGCTGGAATGCCTCGTCGAAAGGCACATCCGTAAAGAGTTCCATCGCGCGCTCCGCATCGCGCACGCCGTAAAGGGGCAAAGCCGGCTTGTGCTTGGAGAATCCCTTGCGATTGGCGTATTCGGCATCCTTCTCGTTGAGAAATCCGCTGTCCTTGAGGATCAACTCGGCCACGTCGCGTGTCGCCGCCGTGGCATAGATCCGACCCCTGAATCCATCGCGCACCAGTCGCGGGAGATAGCCCGAATGGTCGAGGTGGGCGTGGGTGAGCACCACGGCATCAATGCTGGACGGCGGCACTGGCAGCGGCGCCCAGTTCAACTCGCGCAGGTTCTTGAGCCCCTGGAAGAGACCGCAATCGAGCAGGATGCGCTTGTCGCCGTTGGTGAGGAGGTGCTTGGAGCCGGTGACGGTGCTTGCGCCTCCGAGAGAAGTTAGCGTCAGCATGATGACCTCAGATGTTGAATGCAGCGATGTCGGCGGGATTTCCGTGGCCTTCCACGGCGTCCCGTTCATCGGGAGCAAGAAGGTCATCCCTGCTCCAGCCGGTGAGTGGAACAGCGGCGTCGATCAGATGCGCCCAGGTGCAGCGGTTCGCGAACAGCATCCCTGGCACGTCCAGCGTGCCGCCCCGGCTGATGTAGCCGCGCGCGGCCGTCGTCCGGGGGCCGGAGTCCAGTCGCCGGAGCAGGCCGAGTATGGGTTCGGGTCGCGTATGGGAGACGATCAGGCGCGGGATGCCCGGCGGAAACAGGGCAGCCAGGTTCTCGTCGCTCGCTGTGAAAGCGGCCTCGATCGGATCACGGGGCATGCGGAAGCGGCCTGGTTCAGAGACCGCCGTTACGAGCACATGGCGACCATGGACCCTGAGCCGATAGGCCGCCTTCAGGGCCTCCTCGAGCTGATAGGCGCCGATCGCCACGATTTGAAGCGCGGCTCCTTTCGTCTCGCCCTGCACATGGGCGGCACCATCGGTAACGAAACGGACGGCGGCCTCAGCATCGAAGCGGTGCGGCATGTCGCGCTTGGAGACGATCAGGCACCCCACCTGACCGCGACCCTCGTAGATGGATCGGAGCGCAGCCATGGCGCTGTTCGCATCCACCGGGAAAAGCACCCGCGAGGTGTCGGACATCTCGCCCAGCAGCGCCTCGCCGATGGTCGGGTCCTGGTGTGACTGTTCGTTCTTCGCGTTCTCCCAGGTATGGGACGTGACGACCAGCGGCACAGAGATCCAGCGCGGCTCCTGGCCGGCCTCTCGCTGCCGCCGGGAAAAGACGATCTCCTGCCGCACGCCACCAAGCATCTTCATGGCGAAGGCTTCGTAGCTGACGATCAGATTGATCCCGCCCTTGTTGGCCAGCGCCGCGCCCGCGACCGCTTCCTCGTTGAGTGCGGTGATGACCGCACCGTCGATGGCATCGGCAACGCCGGGCTCCGTGGTATTCACCCGATGACGCAACCGGTCGAGTGTTGCTCCCATGTGGTTGGAGCGTAGCTCGTCGGGGTTGCCCACACGCGGACGGAGCGCAGGGTTGGCGTCCACGACGCGGACGAACCAGCGGTCGAGCGCATGCATCGCGCAATCGGGCGGATCGCCGGCGACCGTCCAATCCGGCGCGGGCAGGTTCGGGCCGGCCGGGTTGCGCAGCGCGAGCGGATGCCGGCTCTCCGGCTCTCGTCCCTGCTTGCGATAGGCGGCGATTTCAGCGACGGCGCTCTCGATTTCCTCGGCGGGAACGAACAGCGCCTGCGCCGCCTCGTTGAAGGCGTCTCTCGCCGGCTGGTCCAAGGCGGGATTGCCGCCGAGCGGTAGATTGTGCGCCGCGTTGGTGTCGGCGCCTGGAAAGCCGAAGCCCTTGACCGACTCGGCAATGACATAGGGAACGGGAGCCGGATAGGTGCGGCCAGGATCGGCTGCGAAGCGTTCAAGCCGCCTTTCAGCCTCGATGATCGCACAGGCGAAGGCTGCGGGATCACGGCCATCGATGAGGAAGGGATCGAAACCGTTCAGCTTCAGGTGGTCGGCGAGCCAATCCGCACCGCCCTGCTGCGCGATCTGGGCACGTTCCTCTATGCGCCGGCCGTTGAGGATCATGACGGGAACCGCGAAACCAGAATCCTCGGCGCGCCACCAGCGAGGCGTCCAGTCCGAGCCGCGCTGTTCTTCAAAGGCGCCGTCGCTCAGGAAGGCGACGAGGCTTTCGCCCGGCAGCGGCGCATGGACGTACTGGACCTCCGCGAAGCCGAGATAGCCGCCTTCCGAGATGGCGCCGGCGGTGTTTGGACCGGCATGACTGCCGAGCGGTACCGCCGCAGCGCCGTGGGCGTCGATGGCATAGGAATAGAAGTCGGCCGCTAGCTGGGAGAGACCTTTCTCGCTCCGATCATAGCGGCCCCTCTGCGCAGTAGAAACATCCCCCGTCAGCGCGTTGACCGCCTCGATTGCGGCGACAGAATGGCCTTGTCCCATCATCCATGAACGGGTTTTCGCGCTGATCGCGTTGGCGGCGAGATAGCCCACGAAGGCCGGCACCATGTTCAGGGATCCGCCGGTGTGGCCCTCGGGCGTCTTCTTGAACGCGTCGGCAGGCAGCGGTGCGCCGGAAAGGTCGACACGGTGGGCATAGGTCATATGGACGACGGTCCACATTGCGGCGGAGGTCAGCCGGTCGGCTGCGGCAAGGATGCGATAGAGGACCTCTGGTTTGATCAGGCCGGACGCCGCGATCGCAGCTACGCGGTCGATCGTTTCATCGTTGTGGCTGATCAGACCATATCCCTGCTGCCACGCTTCCGGGGTCACCGTTGTGAATTCGTTCATGTCGTCACCGCTTTCACCAGATTTTTCTCGCTGTCAGGTAACGCCGCCGGTCCAGGATGGCGGGTCGCTGGCAGGAAAGGAGACGATTCCCGCCTGTTCCACTTCGTCTGGTGGTTCCGGCGGACGCCGATGCCGAATGAGGTCGTCCTCATCGTCGGACGCAGAGGCAATTGCCCTGGCGACCAGGGAGGCGAGCCCGACGGCATTGCTTTCGTGGGGCACGGAGTCGCTCGAGACGATGCGGTCACAAAGGGCTGTGAGGCGTTGGAAAGAATCGTCGGCGAATATTCCATGCACCACGGCAACCATGGGCCGGACAAAGCCCTGCAGCGGAAGCATGCGGGCGGCCTCGATCAGTGTACGCCCCGACGACGCTATATCGTCGGCGAGCACCGGCTGCAGGCCGCGCCACTCGGAAAGATCCGGCAGCTCAACCTCTACGTTGCGGTCGCCATGGCGCACCTTGCGCAGCACGGCGTGCGGAGCACCGATCCGTGCCGCGATCGCCGAGACCCATTGCTCGCTTTCCTCGTCAGGGCCGATGATCAGGGGATTGTCGACTTCGGCGGCGATGCAGTCCGCCAGCAGCGGCGCAGCATGCAGTGTATCTGTCGGGATCGTGTAGAGAGGCGACAATGCCGCATATCGATGGAGATGCGGATCTACGGTCACCAACCGGTCGAAGCTCGCGGAGACAAGCCGCGCGAAGCTCCTCGACGTCACCGCCTCTCCCGGCTGAAAGCGACGATCCTGCCGCATGTAGGAGAGGTAGGGAGCGATCAGGTTGACCTGACGGGCGCCCAGATCTCGCGCTGCATCGGCCGCGAAGATCAACCGCAGGAAACCGTCGTCGGGCCGCGCGAGCGTGCAAACCAGGTCGACTGCCTTGTCTTCTACCTCCGAGAGGATGCGGACGTAAGTCTCGCCATCAGGAAAACGCCGCGTTTCCAGCGCGCCCAGTTTCCATCCTCCTTCCTCGGCGAGATGGCGCGCGAAGGTTTCGTTACCCGGCAACGGAAGGATCAGTCGCATGGCGGGAGCTTCCAGGTATTCGCTTCTGGTCGTCATTTGTGCCTCCTGTAGGAGCGCAGAAACTGAGCGTTGATGGCGACGATGATGGTGCTGGCCGACATGAAGACGGCCGCAACAGCGGGGGTCATCATGAAGCCGGTCCCGAAGGTAATGCCGGCCGCCATCGGGATGGCGATCGCGTTGTAGCCGGTCGCCCAAGCAAGGTTCTGGACCATCTTGCGATAGGTGGCCCGGGACAGACCGAGAATAGCGCCCACGTCGCGCGGATCGCTGCGCACGAGAACCACGTCCGCGGATTCAACAGCCACATCCGTGCCTGCACCAATAGCCACGCCCAGATCGGCCTGCACCAGCGCCGGCGCGTCATTTACCCCGTCGCCAACCATGGCGACGGAAAGTCCCCGCCCTTGAAGTTCCTTGATCTTCTGGGATTTCTGGTCGGGCAGCACTTCGGCGAAGTATTCGGTGATCCCGAGTTCCTCGGACACCGCCCTCGCGACGCCCTCCGCGTCGCCGGTGAGCATGATCGAGCTGATGCCGAGGGATTTCAGTTCGGCGATGGCCTCCTTCGATTCCGGTCGGACGATGTCGGCCAGTGCAAAGAGGGCTCTTGGCTCGCCATCGCGAACGAGAACGACGACTGTCTTGCCCTGTCCCTCCAGATGCTTGAGGCTGTTATGGGCAATGGCGTTGCCTTGCCGCGCCAGGTGGCCCGGGCTGAC
>JAHDXY010000190.1 GCA_023384005.1 Burkholderiaceae bacterium
GGAGAGGCTGCGCGAGCCCGGTCGCGGAGCGCCGCGCGTCTTCGCGCGTTTCGTCGCCCCGCCCTATGTGAGCAACCGCGCGACCAACCGCGCGTCCGGCCGACCGACCGGCCGCACGACCGGGCGCGCTGCGGGTGCGTTGCCCCGGGCCGGGCATTCAGGCTGCCTGCCGGTCGCCGCGGCGCTTCTTCAGGTACACCAGCAGCAACGATAGCGCCGCCGGGGTGACGCCGGAGATGCGCGAGGCCACGCCCACTGTCGCGGGGCGTTGCGCGTTCAGTTTCGCGCGCACTTCGTTGGACAGGCCGCGAACATGGTCGTAATCGAAGTCGCCGGGAATGGGCAGTTGCTCGTTGTGCGAGCGGCGCGCGACCTCGGCCTGCTGGCGCGCGATGTAGCCAGCGTACTTGCTCTGGATCTCGATCTGCTCGACCACCTGCGTGCAGCGCAGGGAATCGAGTCCGAGCTCCTCGCCGCGCGCCTCGACTCCAGGCCCCGCGAACCCTGCCAGCGCGCGATAGCGCACGTCGGGCCGGCGGAGCAGGTCGGCCAGCGTGTAGTCGCGGTCGATCGGCTGGCCGATCAGCTCGATAGCGAGATTTGGTGGAAATGAGCGAGGATTGACGGAAATAGACGACAATCGTTGAAGTTCCGCGCTGATCGCGTCGCGTTTTCTAACGAACTGGTCCCAGCGCCGGTCATCGACCAGACCCAGTCGGCGCCCTGTCTCGGTCAGCCGAAGGTCCGCGTTGTCCTCGCGCAGGCTGAGCCGGTACTCGGCCCTGCTGGTGAACATCCGATAAGGCTCCGACACGCCACGCGTGATCAGGTCGTCAACCAGAACCCCGATGTAGGATTCGTCGCGCCGCGCGACCCACGGCGCGTGCCCGAGGACCGCACTTGCCGCGTTCAGCCCGGCGAGCAGCCCCTGTGCGGCGGCCTCTTCGTAACCGGTCGTGCCGTTGATCTGGCCGGCGAAGTAGAGCCCCGCGATCTGCCGCGTTTCCAGAGTCGGGCGCAGCGCGCGCGGATCGAAGTAATCGTACTCGATCGCGTAGCCGGGGCGAAGGATGTGCGCCCCCTCGAGCCCGCGAATCGAACGCACGAGCGCGAGCTGAACGTCGTAAGGCAGGCTGGTCGATATCCCGTTCGGGTAGAACTCGTGCGTTTCAAGCCCCTCCGGCTCGAGGAAGACCTGGTGCGAGTCCCGGTCGGCGAAGCGGTGGATCTTGTCCTCCACCGAGGGGCAGTAGCGCGGCCCGACGCCTTCGATCACCCCGGTGTACATCGGACTGCGATCGAGTCCCGCGCGAATGATCTCGTGGGTGCGCTCGTTGGTGTGGGTGATCCAGCAGGGGCGCTGCGCCGGGTGGCTGGACGGATCGCCGAGAAACGAGAACACCGGCACCGGGTCGAGGTCGCCGGGTTGTTCGACGCAACGCGAGAAATCGATCGTGCGGCCGTCGAGCCGAGGCGGCGTTCCGGTCTTCAGGCGGCCTTGCGGCAGGCCGAGCTCGCGCAGCCTCGCCGCCAGCGAGACCGACGGCGGGTCGCCCGCGCGCCCAGCCGGGTGGTTGGCCAGTCCGACGTGCACCAGGCCGTTGAGAAAAGTTCCGGCGGTAAGGACGACCGCCGCGGCTCGAAAGCGCAATTCCATCTGGGTGACGGCGCCCGCCACCCGGTCGCCCTCGAGGATCAGGTCATCGACCGCCTGCTGGAAGATCCACAGCTTCGGCTGGTTCTCGAGCCGGATACGAATCGCCCGGCGGTACAGTACACGGTCGGCCTGCGCACGGGTCGCACGAACCGCGGGCCCCTTGCTCGAGTTCAGGATCCGGAACTGGATGCCGGCCTCGTCGGTGGCCTCCGCCATTGCGCCGCCGAGGGCATCGATCTCCTTGACGAGGTGTCCCTTGCCGATCCCGCCGATCGAGGGATTGCACGACATCTGTCCCAGTGTCTCGAGGTTGTGCGTGAGCAGCAAGGTGCGCGCACCGACGCGTGCGGACGCGAGTGCGGCTTCGGTACCGGCGTGGCCGCCGCCGATCACGATCACGTCGAATTCGTCTGGATGGATCATCGTTCCGGGTGTTGCACGCGCTCGATGCGCGGGGCAGGCGGATTATACGTTCGCATCGCTCCCGCTGTCGGCCGATCTTCGGTATCGTGTCGTGCTGCGGCCCGGTCGACGCGCGCTCTGGCGGTCGTGCAGCTTGCCGGTTTCACGTGAAACATCTTCGGTCGGCGCGCCCCGTACGCACACCCGCCGCCCGACGCCGCTTGCACCTCGCGCCTCAGTGCTGGCGCTTCCTCCCCGCCGCATCACCTCGATCCACTGCGCCCGACGATGGACCAGAAACGACTACTCCAGCAGATCCGACAGCACTACCCGGCTCTCGAGGCGATCCCGCCGGATCGCCTCGCCGAGGCGATCGCCGCCGCTACGCTCCTCTCGGTAGACGCCGGGGCGGTGCTGTTTCGCGAACTCGAGGACTGCGCGGGCTTCCCTTTCGTTCTCGACGGGCAGATCTGGGTCACGCGCGGTGCGCCCGACGGGCGTTCGCTCGAGCTCTATCGGGTGCTTCCGGGGGAGGTTTGCCTGGTTTCGACCGGTTGCCTGATCGGGTCGAAGCGGATGACCGCGCAAGGAGTCGCAGTCGGGACAGTGACCCTGTTGATGGTCGGCCGCGACACGCTGGTGTCGTGGCTGGCCTACGAACCGGTACGGTTGTTCCTTCTGGAATTGATGGCCGAGCGAATGGTCGAGATGGCGGCACTGGTCGAAGCGGTTGCCTTTCAGCGCCTCGACCAGCGGCTTGCGGCGATTCTGCTCGGTCGCGGACGTTTCGGGTTCGCCACCCATCAGTCGCTCGCCGACGAACTGGGCACGGCGCGCGAAATCGTCTCGCGCCTGCTCAAGCGCTTCGAGCAGCAATCCTGGCTCGCACTGGGGCGCGAGCGGATCGAAATCACCGACGCGATCGCGTTGCGGATGGTCGCCGACGGCCAGCCTCCGGCGGGTCGGTGAGCCAGGTCACAGACCAGAGCGCCTGCGTTGGGTTCAAATGGCTGATCACAAACGAATGACAAGGGAGAAATCGATGAACGTGAACGTAGGCAACCTGGACCGCGTGCTGCGGATCGTGCTGGGACTCGCTCTGATCGGCCTGACCCTCGCCGGGACGATCGGCGTGTGGGGATGGATCGGGGTCGTTCCGCTGCTCACCGGCGCCTTTCGGTTCTGCCCGCTCTATCGGCTGCTCGGCCTGAGCACCTGCCCGGTCTCGCGGCGACCCGCAGCCTGATCCGGGAATCCCGCGCCCGGGCAACCGCGTTCGTTGTCGTGCCGCCGTGTTTCACGTGGAACACGGTGGCGGGCGCCGGCCTCCCCCTGAGCCTGGCGCGGCGCAGCGGAGCGGGCCGCTCAACGCCTACGGCGGTCGGCCAGGATCATCTCGGCGCCGCGCTCGGCGATCATCAGCGTCGGGGAGTTCGTGTTCCCCGAGGTGATCGTCGGCATCACCGATGCGTCGACGATTCGAAGCCCGGCCACGCGATGGCAGCGAAGCCGCGCGTCGACCACCGCAAGCGGATCGCTCTGCACCCCCATCCGGCACGTGCCCACCGGATGAAAAATCGTCGTGCCGACGTCGCCCGCCGCGCGCGCGAGCGCATCGTCGCCCTCGAGCGAAGCGCCCGGGAGGAATTCCTCCGGCGCATAGACCCTCATCGCATCGGAAGCGACGATCCGCCGCGTGAGCCGGATCGAATCGGCGGCGACCCTGCGGTCGGCGTCGGTGCTCAGGTAATTGGGGCGGATCTTCGGTGCCCGCGCCGGATCGGGCGACGCGACGTGGATCGATCCGCGCGAGGTGGGGCGAAGGTTGCACACCGATGCGGTGAACGCGGGAAAATCGTGCAGCGGTTCGCCAAAGCGATCCAGCGAAAGCGGCTGGACGTGATACTCGATGTTCGGTGTCGTCTCCCGGGGATCGGACATCGCGAAAGCGCCGAGCTGGCTTGGCGACATCGTCATCGGTCCGCGCCGCAAGAGCAGGTACTGCAGGGCCATCAGCGCCTTTCCGAACAGGCTGTTGGCCTGGCGGTTGAGCGTACGCACGTTGCGTACCTTGAAGACCGTACGAAGCTGCAGGTGGTCCTGCAGGTTCTCCCCGACGCCGGGCAGCGCGACACGCGGGCGGATTCCTGCCGCCTCGAGCGCTGTCGGCGCCCCGATTCCAGACAACTCGAGGATCTGCGGCGTTCCGACCGCACCGGCGGAAAGGATCACCTCGCATTCTGCGAGTGAGCACTCGCTGTCGTTGCGAGCGCCTTCCCGTTTGTACTCAACGCCAGTGATTCGCCCGGACCCGTCGTCGGCGAACAACAACCGCGTCACTTGGCCGCCTGTGAGGATCTCCAGATTCGAACGTGCGCTGACCGGATGGAGGAAGGCCTGCGCGGCATTCCACCGCCGGCCGCGTTTCTGGTTCACCTCGAAGTAGCCGCAGCCGAAGTTGTCGCCGCGATTGAAATCGTCGCTCGCTCCGATGCCGATCTCGCCTGCCGCGCGCTGGAAGGCGTCGAGGATCTCCCAGCGCACCCGCGGGCTCTCGATCCGCCATTCGCCGCCGTGGCCGTGCATCGGATCGCTCCCGCCACTGTCGAGCCGGTGGTAGTCCTCGTGCCGGGTGAAGTATGGAAGCACCTCGTCCCAGCTCCAGCCCGGATTGCCCGCGGCGGCCCAGCCGTCGTAATCGCCGCGCTGTCCGCGCATGTAGATCATCCCGTTGATCGACGAGCACCCCCCGAGGACGCGGCCTCGCGGATACTTGATCGACCGCCCGTTCAGACCGGGTTCGTGTTCGGTCGCGTAGAGCCAGTCGGTGCGCGGATTGCCGATGCAGAAAAGATAGCCGACCGGGATGTGAATCCAGAGGTAGTCGTCGCGGCCGCCGGCCTCGATCAGCAGCACGCGGACCGAGGGATCGGCCGAAAGACGATTCGCCAGCAGGCAACCCGCCGTCCCGGCGCCCGCCACGATGTAGTCGAAGCGCTTCACCTCGGTCCACTCCCGGGCGCGCGGCGCCCCGCGCCTCGCGCAAGGTCGCAACCTGGCTCGTCGTGGCCCGTCGCCATCGCACTCAGTCCATCGGGATGATCTGGCGGATCGTCTCGCCGCGCGCGAGCCGGTCGAGCCCTTCGTTGATCTGCTCGAGCCTGATCCGCTCGGAGAGCAGCTTGTTCACCGGGAGCTTGCCCGCGCGATAGAGCGCGATGAAACGCGGTACGTCGCGCACCGGGACGCACGATCCGATGTAGCTGCCCTTCACCGTGCGCTCCTCCGCGATCAGGCTCACCGCCTGCAGGTTCCAGGTGTGCGCCGGATTGGGCAGCCCCGCGGTCACCGTCGTACCGCCGCGTGCGGTGATCCGGTAGGCGAGTTCGAGCGCCTTGACGTTGCCCGCCATCTCGAATGCATAGTCGACGCCCCCGCCGGTGGTTGCCTTCACCTTCGCGATCACGTCAGGGTCAGCCGCGCTGAAGCACTGGGTCGCGCCCAGCGTGCGCGCGATTTCGAGTTTGGACTCGAGCAGGTCCACCGCGACCACCTCGCGCGCGCCGGCAGAGACCGCGGCGAGCAGCGACGAGAAGCCCACCCCGCCAAGGCCCACGACTGCCGTGCGGCAGCCCGCCTCGATTTTCGCCGTGTTCAGCACCGCACCCGCGCCGGTGAGCACCGCGCAGCCAAACAACGCCGCCTCTTCCCACGGCAGATCGCGATCGATCCTCACCACGGAATGACGCGAGACCGTCGCGTACTCGGCGAAGGCCGAGCAGCCGACGTGATGGTAGAGCTGCCCGTCGCGTTCGCCGCCGATCCCCGGCGCGCCACCTGCCGCGCGAAGCCGCTTGTAACCCCCGAGCAGTGTCCCGCTCGCGTTGGCCTCGGCGCCGGGCTCGCAAAGCGCCGGTCGCCCCGAAGCGCAGGGAATGCACGCGCCGCAGCTCGGCCGGAACACCAGCACAACGTGATCGCCCTGCACCAGGTCGGTCACGCCACTGCCTACGCCGACGATGTCGCCCGCGGCCTCGTGCCCGATCACGATCGGCATCGGCCACGGCCGGTCGCCATTGATCGCGGAAAGATCCGAGTGGCAAAGACCCGCGGCGCGGATCCGCACCTGAACCTCGCCCGGCCCCGGGCTGGCGACGTCGATCTCCTCGATCGACAGCGGCTTGCTTTGCGCATAGGGCATTGGCAGGCCCATCTCGCGCAGCACCGCGGCACGCACCCTCATTCGCTCCTCCGTCGCTTTCGCTCGTATCCGGTCCGATGAGAAAAACGGCCGGCGAAGTGCCGGCCGCTCGAGTTTCGCTGACCAAGCGCAGCGACGGTATCGATCAGATCCCGGCGAGGCAAAGGTACTTGATCTCGAGGTAGTCGTCGATGCCGTACTTCGAGCCTTCGCGACCCAGCCCGGATTGCTTGACTCCGCCGAAGGGCGCGACCTCGGTCGAGAGGATTCCGCTGTTCACGCAGACCATCCCCGACTCGAGCGCCTCGGCCACCCGGAAGATCCGGCCCACGTCGCGCGAGTAGAAATACGCGGCGAGTCCGAACTCGGTGTCGTTGGCCATCGCGATCACTTCGTCGTCGGTCCTGAAACGAAACAGCGGAGCGACCGGTCCGAAGGTCTCTTCGCGCGCGACCGCCATGTCCTGCGTCACGCCGGTGAGGATCGTCGGCTCGAAGAACAGTCCGCCGAGCGAATGGCGCTTGCCGCCGGTGGCGATCTTCGCACCCTTGGCGAGCGCGTCCGCGATGTGGCTCTCGACCTTCTCGATCGCCGAGGACTCGATCAGCGGGCCGATCGTGACGCCCTTCTCGGTTCCATCGCCGACCCTGAACTCGGCCACTTTCACTGCGAGCTTTTTCGCGAACTCATCGTAGACGCCGTCCTGCACGTAGATCCGGTTGGCGCACACGCAGGTCTGGCCGGCGTTGCGGTACTTTGACGCGATCGCGCCGTCGACGGCCGCGTCGAGGTCGGCGTCGTCGAACACGATGAACGGCGCGTTGCCGCCGAGTTCGAGCGATAGCTTCTTGACCGTGTCGGCGCTCTGGCGCAACAGGATGCGGCCGACCTCGGTGGAACCGGTGAACGAGAGTTTGCGCACGATCGGGTTCGTGCACATCTCCAGCCCGATCTCGGACGAGTGCTTGCCCATGCCGACGACGATGTTGAACACGCCCGGCGGCATTCCCGCACGCTCGGCGAGCTCGGCGAGCGCCAGCGCCGAGAGCGGCGTGAGCGCGGCGGGCTTGCACACCGCGGTACATCCGGCGGCGAAGGCCGGGCCGAGCTTGCGCGTGATCATCGCGATCGGGAAGTTCCACGGCGTGATCGCCGCGCACACGCCGATCGGCTGCTTGAGCACGAGCACGCGCGTGTCGGGCCTGAAGGTGGGGATCACGTCGCCGTAGGTGCGCTTGCCCTCTTCGGCGAACCACTCGATGAACGACGCGCCGTAGATCACCTCGCCGCGCGCCTCGGCGAGCGGCTTGCCCTGCTCGGAAGTCATCAGCAGCGCCAGGTCGTCGGCATGCGCGACGATCAGCTCGTACCATTTGCGCAGGATGGCGGCGCGCTCCTTCGCGGTCTTCGAACGCCACCCCGGCAGCGCCTTGCTGGCCGCGTCGATCGCGCGCTTCGTTTCCGCGCCGCCCATGTCGGCGACCTCGACGATCGTCGCGCCGGTCGCCGGGTTCGTCACCTTGAAGTTCGTTCCGTCGTCGGCGGGAACCCACTTGCCGTCGATGTAGCCCTGGTTGCGCAGCAGGGTCATTTCCTTCAGTTGCAGCGTCATCGTCCAATCTCCTTGATCGTGCCGCGAAAGCGGCCGGCACGATCGTGCCGGTCGCGCGGGTCGCGCCCGGAATCGCTACTTCATCGTCGGCATGACGAACTCGGCGCCGGCACGGATTCCCGTGGGCCAGCGCTGCGTCACCGCCTTGTAGCGCGTGTAGAACCGCACGCCCTCTGGGCCGTGCATGTGGTGGTCTCCGAACAGCGACGACTTCCAGCCGCCGAAGGAGTGAAACGCGAGCGGAACCGGAATCGGAACGTTCACGCCCACCATCCCGATCTGCACGCGAGTGGCGAACTCGCGTGCAGCGTCGCCGTCGCGCGTGAAGATCGCGCAGCCGTTGCCGAACTCGTGCGCGTTGATCAGCGCGAGCGCTTCTTCGAAGGTGTCGACGCGAACGATCGACAGCACCGGGCCGAAGATCTCTTCGCGATAGATCCGCATCTCGGGTTTGACGTCGTCGAACAGACAGCCGCCAAGAAAGAAACCGCTCTCGCGGCCCTTCACTCTCTCGCCGCGTCCGTCGACCACCAGCTTCGCGCCCTCGGCGACGCCGGTGTCCACGTAGCCGCGTACTTTCTCGAGGTGCGCGCGCGTGACCAGCGGACCCATCTCGGCGCCCTCGTCCATTCCGTCGGCCATGCGGATCTTCGGAACGCGCTCGGCGAGCGCGGCGACGAGCGAATCGGCGATCGGCCCGACCGCGACCGCCACCGAGACCGCCATGCAGCGCTCGCCGGCCGAACCATAGGCTGCGCCGACCAGCGCATCGACCGCCTGTGCGAGGTCTGCGTCGGGCATGACGACCATGTGGTTCTTCGCGCCGCCCAGCGCCTGCACGCGCTTTCCCGCCGCCGCCGCGGTGTCGTGGATGTAGCGCGCGATCGGCGTCGAGCCGACGAAGCTCAC
>JAHDXY010000191.1 GCA_023384005.1 Burkholderiaceae bacterium
CAAGCAATTAGGAGAGGCCGTTGGACAACTTTCGCATATCTGGCCAGGGACTGGCGCGCATCCTGGCCGGTGCGGGGTCGGCGGCCGCGATCGCCCTGTTCGCCGGTTGCGCGTCGGTCGCTCCACCCGAAGCGAGTTCCTTTCCGAATCCGCAGACGCCCCTCGCGCGACGGGTCCTGCCGGTCGATTCCGACAACGTCGTGCTTGCGCCGCCCGCTGTCGCGCGCGCCGAAGCGCTGCCCGCGCGGGCCGGCACCAGCAGCGCCGCGCCCGTGGTGGCCCCGGCGGGCGTCGCCACGTCGTCGTCGCCCCAGGCCAGCGTGGATTCTTCTGAAGCGTCCCAGGCCGGCGCGGGCGCGCCCGGCGCCGCGGTCGATGCGCTTGCACCGCTGATGCCGCCGGCCGACGCGCGCGAAGCGCTTCCGGCCGCGCCGCGCTTCGACAACCTCTGGGACCGGATCCGTGCAGGCTTCGCGATGCCTGCGCTCGACACGCCACTGATCGCGGAAAAGGAGCGCTTCTATCTCGAGCGCCCCGACTATCTGCAACGGATGTTCGCGCGCGGCGGGCGCTACCTTCATCACATCGTCGAGGAGATCGAGCGCCGCGGCCTGCCCACGGAACTGGCGCTGCTGCCCTTCGTCGAGAGCGCGATGAATCCGGTCGCGGTCTCGTCGGCCAAGGCGTCGGGACTCTGGCAGTTCATTCCTTCCACCGGCAAGGCATACGACCTGCATCAGAACTGGTGGGTCGACAACCGGCGCGACGTCGTCAAGTCCACGAACGCGGCGCTGGATTACCTGCAGAAGATCTACGCGATGCACGGCGACGACTGGTTCCTCGCGCTGGCCTCATACAACTGGGGAGAAGGCGCGGTCGGGCGCGCGGTCAAGAAGAACCAGGCGCGCGGCAAGCCGGCCGACTACCTCAGCCTGGGCATGCCCAACGAGACGCGGCATTACATCCCCAAGCTGATCGCGCTGAAGAACATCGTCTCGCGCGCCGCGCAGCTCGGCGTGGTGTTGCCCGACCTGCCGAACCGGCCGTATTTCGTCACGATCGAGAAGACCCGCCCGATCGACCTCAAGCTCGCCGCGAAGTTCGCCGGAATGAGCGTCGAGGAGTTCGTCGCTCTCAACCCGGCGCACAATCGTCCGGTGATCGCCGCGAGCCGCAACAACGAAATCAAGCTGCCGGCCGATCGGGTCGCGGGGTTCACCGAGGCGGTCGAGAAGCACGAGGACGCGAACAAGGCCTTCGCCACCTGGCAACCCTACACGCTCAAGGCCGGCGAGTCGCTGGAGGCGGTCGCACTGCGCACGAGGGTCTCCGCCGCGGAACTGCGCACCGCCAACGGCCTGCGGCAACGGCAACGGATCGTCGCCGGAACACGGATGCTCGTGCCCCACGCGGTCGTTACCGACGAATCGAGCGTGGAGAAGTTCGCCGGCGCGCGCGTGTACGAGCAGGTCGACCGGCCAGCGCTCTATCACACGGTTCGCGCCAGGGAGTCGCTCGCCACGATCGCGTCGAAATACGGCGTGTCGGCGGCCACGCTCGCCGCCTGGAACGGCGTCAAGGATGGCCTCAAGGAGGGCGTCAAGCGTGGCATGCGCCTGCTCGTTCGCCCCGCGGCGACCCAGACGCTTCTCACCGACGAGGTCGGCCGGCAGTCCGTCGTCTCGTCCAGCGAGCAGCGTGGCGCGACGAAGGCGGGGGCCAAGCGCTCGCCGTCCAAGCCACGCGCAGCGGCGCCGAATCCGATCAGGAAGGCCGGCGCAAAGCCGGCGCCGGCGGCGCCCAGGCTCACGCGCCCCTCGTCCTGAGCAAGGCATTCGCCGCGCGCCGGCGCCGTGAACACCTGACCGACCGACGACGATGAAACAGGACCTGATCGACTTGTTGCGCGATGCGATGGGCGCGCTGAACGCACCGTTGTTTTCGTTCGGAACGACCGAGATCAGCGCGATGGGGCTGGTGCGCATCCTGCTCGTGATCGTCGCCGCGCTACTCGTGTCGCGCGGCGTGCGCCACGCGCTAGAGCGCGTGGCGTCGCGCCTTCCCGGCATCAACCGGTCGGCGATGTACACGATCGGGCGCATCCTGCACTACCTGATCCTCGCGATCGGGATCATGATCGCCTTCTCGACGATCGGCATCGACTTCACCAACCTCGCGGTGCTCGTCGGCGCGCTGGGCATCGGCATCGGCTTCGGCCTGCAACCGGTGGTCGCGAACTTCGTCGCCGGCCTGCTGATCCTGTTCGAGCAGCCACTCAAGGTGGGCGACTTCGTCGAGCTCGAGTCCGGCGTTCACGGAGAGGTGCGCGAGATCCGCATGCGCGCCACGCGCATCACCACGAACGACAACGTCGACATCCTCGTGCCGAACTCGGAGTTCGTGAACGGCCGCGTAACGAACTGGACGCTCGACGAAGCCCATCGCCGGATCCGGATCAAGTTCGGCGTCGCCTACGGCACCGACAAGGAACTGGTGCGCCGCGTCGTGCTCGAGGCCGCCGAGGAGGTCGAGCACACGCTCAAGGGAATTCCGAAGCGGGTCAGCCAGGTCTGGCTGGTCGGCTTCGGCGATTCCAGTCTGGATTTCGAGCTCGCCGTCTGGCTCGCGCCGGCCGCGGTGGTGCGCCCCTCGGCGGTGAGCGCCGCGTACTACTGGGCGATCCACTCCGCGCTGACCGAGAACGACATCGAGATCCCGTTCCCGCAACGCGACCTGCACCTGAGAAGCACGGTCGGCGTGCACGACGAAGACGGCAAGGGCCTGCTGCGCGCGCGCGCTTCAACGCCCACGGTGAGGACCGACAGGGAGTAACCCGGGGTGACGCCGTGAATCTCTCCGATGTCGTCAGCCGCCAGCGGCGCGAGCGCCCTTTCGCGGTAGCCCTGTTGACTGAGCGCTTGACCCTGTCGTTCGACGCGCTCGACGAGGTCGTATGGCGTCTGGCCGCCCGATTCGCAAGCCTCGATCTCGGAAAAGGCGCCGCCTTGGCCCTATCGTTTCGCAGTCAGGCGACCCATCTGATCGCCTCCCTGGCCGCGTTCCGGGCGGCGATTGCGCAAACAAGCGTACCGGGCACCATGCCCGCGCTACTCGGCAACGGTCTTCTGCAACGCACCAGGGCTGCAGCGATTGCCTCCGACGACCCGGACGTCACGGGGCGATTCGACGCACCCTTGGTCACGGTCGATCTGGCGGCGTTGCTCGAGGATCGATCACCGATCTCTTTCGAGGCGAGACGCGAGGAGCCGGACGCGCCGGCACTCTATGTCCAGGGCTCGGGCACGACCGGCGCCCCGCGGATCATCGTTCACACCACGCGCGGACTGTTCGCGATGCTCTCGCGCGAGTTGCGAATCTGGCCGATTCGTCCAGGCGAGCGTCATCTGGCGGTTACGCCCTACGACTACTTCACAAGCAAGCGCCGCTCGATCGCGTTCCTCGCTGGCGGGGGTTCGGCGGTGTTCCTAGACAACTCCACACCACTGTTGGGCGCCTGCGACCGTCTCGCCGTAGACCATCTTTCGCTCGTGGTTCCGCAGGCGCAGCGAATGCTGCGCCTGCTCAGCGACGCCGAAAGCCGCGATCCGCGGCTTCCGAACCTTCAATCGTTGATCATTGGAGCGTCGCCGGTGTCGGAATTGCTGCGCGAGCGTATGCGCACCTCACTGAGCCCAAACACGTGGATCGGCTACGGCACGAACGAGTTCGGCCAGGCGACCATTGCGAAGCCTGCCAACCAGAGCATGCACCCAGGCTGCGTTGGTCGGCCGTGCGCGGGCGTCGGACTCCAGGTGGTGGACGACGACGACGCGGTGTTGCCACCCGGCCGTACGGGGCGTGTGCGCCTGCGCGCCAAGGGGGTCTTCACCGGCTACCTCGACGAACCCGAAGCTAGCGCGAGGGTACTGCGCGAAGGGTGGTATTACCCGGGCGACCTCGGTGCGCTAACCGCCGACGGTACGCTGGTGTTCAAGGGCCGCACCGACGATCTGATGATTTTCGACGGTATCAATGTCTATCCGCGCGAGATCGAGGCCGTTCTCGAGCAGAACCCGTGCGTAGTCGAGGCCGCCGCATTTCCCGTTGACTCGGCGATGCACAACCAGGTCCCGGTCGCAGCCGTTGAAGTCTCGAGTCCGGTCGTCGAGGCCGAGCTCCTCGCGTTCTGCCGCGAGCGCCTGGGTACACATGCTCCCGCACGAATTCACGTTTCGGAGAAGCTGCCGCGCAACACGGGCGGGAAAGTGCTGAAGCGCGAGCTCGCCCTGCGCATGGGCGCCTCTTTCCGGGCAGGTGGAGATCAAGCCTGATCGACGCTGCGCGCGCCACATGCACATCGACATCTCAACCGACCTGGCCGGTCAATACGTCGTAGTCGAGGAGGTCGGCGAGGGCACTTGGATCGGCGGTTTCATGAACGATCCACGGTACATCGACCAAGATCATCGCTCCGCTTCACTTCGCGCGCCGGTCCATCAGCACCGTGCGAACGATCCGCATCAATTCATCCCTGACCACCTTCCCCTGGGCCGTGCGCGGGATGCGCCCCCTCACCACGAGGCGACGCGGCGCGCGCGCCCCGAGTCGTGCGATCGCGAATGCACGCAGATCGTCCTCCCCCGCCACCGTGGCCGGCATGAAGATCGAGAACACGCACCGGGACGCCCTGCCGCACTGCGCTGCTCGAAGGGAATCAGCCTCGAGGCGGCGTCAGTCGCAAGCGAGACTCGTGACACCCAGCCGCAGGCCCGTGGCGGTCGTCAGGTAGCGCGCGCTGCACCTCGAAACGCCGCGATCGAGCGGCCTTGCCAGGTACATGCCGGTCCCGGCATAGAAGCAGGCCACCCAGGCAGCCTCCTGTCGCGCGACCGGCAGTCGCCACTCGTCGCGCGATTCGCGTGCGGCCTCGACAACCCTGTCCGGAACCAGCGAGGCGTCCGCGTTGGGGTCACCGTCGTACATGCCGACGCGCTGCAACGTATGCGGCGCCCTCCCGGAGAAGACCCTCCAGCCGGGCGGCGCGATCGCGGACTTCTCGATCGATACGCTTGCCGGGCACTGCAACTGCTCGGCGGCACCGGCAGCCGACGCGAGCGCAAGCGACAGGAACAGGATCGCTCTCATTGCTCGTGCACCTCGATCACGTAGAACGTGTCGCCGTTGTTGCTGCGGCTCGTTTCCTTCGGGCGGCCGAAGCGGATCAGCCGCTCTTTCACCTCGCCCTGGCTGTTCCACTGATCCAGAACGACGACGCCCTGATCGTCGTGGCTCAGGTAGATCGCCGCGTGCTGGCCCAGCGAGTCGGTCGGGTAGCGGCCGTCGTCGTCGAAGGTGGCGATCGCCGTTGTGCGTTCGATCTGCTGCTGCGTCGCGAGGCGCACCTGAAGGCCTCTTCTCCAATCCGCAGTCCTCGGGGCGCCGGTCGCCTGGCGCACGAACTCGACGCACTCGGTGTTTCCCTTGGCGTTCTTGAACTTCCCGGCCCCGAACACCGAGCTCTCCGGGATCTGCAGCTTGTAGGTCGTCGCGGCCGTCTCGGCGAGCTCCGACGCAGGCTGCGCCGCTCGAGCACCGCCCGGCTCGCCGGCAACGGCGGCGATGCCAATCGGGCCCGGGACGGGGGTCGCACTTCGGCACATCGTGCCGGTGTCGACCGCGAAGGCGCGCAGCATCGCGCACACGGGTCCCGGCAGTCTCGATCCACTCATCGCAAGCTCCGTTCGTTCTCGACGCGCAGCGCGGAACTGTCGCCGATGTCTTCTGTACGGCCTGTTACCCATGTGCCCAAGCCGTACAGCGCACGGCTGGCGGAAGGGGTGGGCCTGACGTCCATCCTTCTCCATACGCAATATATCGATCTTGCTTGTGATTTTTTCACCAATCTTAGGTGTCGGCTTCGCTCTCGATCCGGGGCAGGAACCAAGCCAACAGGCCGGCCAACGGCAGAAACGAGCACATGACGTAGACAGCCTCGACGCCATGACTGTCCGCCAATATCCCCAGCAAGGCAGCCGCGATGCCGCCAAACCCAAAGTTCAGCCCGTAGAACAGCCCTCCGATCAAGCCGATCCGGTTTGGCAAGAGATCCATCGCATAGATCAGGATTGAAGCGAAAGCACTCGCCATGATCAGGTTGATCATCACCGTCAGAACTCCGGTCCAGAACAGGCCGACATAGGGCAGCAGCAACGTGAGCGGCAACGGTCCCAGCACCGAAATCCAGATGATCCGATATCGCCCGATCCGGTCACCGACGATACCGCCCACAAGCACACCCACCGCCGCTGCAATAAGAAATATGAACAGCATCATCTGCGCCGACGGGATGGAAAGACCAAATCGATCCATCAAGAAAAAGGTGTAAAACGAGCGGAAACTCTCTTGATAGGTGTTCTTGGTGAACATCAGCAATGTAAGAACGACCACGCCAGCAACGATGGTTCGCGGCGCATACTGCACCGGTTCCTTGGTCTCTTTGCCGCGCGTGCGCCGTGCGGTGAACTCCGCGCGTATCTGCGTCTGTTTACTGCCAATCCATACCAGCAGCAGCATTGCAATCAGTGCGAAAACTGCGAAAAACGCCAAGCTGTCTTGCCCCCACGGCACGACGACAAGTGCGGCAAAAACCGGCCCCAAGGAACCACCTGCCTGGCCACCAACCTGAAAGATGCCTTGGGCCAGCCCCTGCCGTCTACCTGCCGCATAGCGGGCCATTCGTGTCGCCTCGGGGTGAAAGATCGATGAGCCGATACCGATCAAACCTACCGAAAGCAGAATGACTGCGTAGCTATGCGCGAAAGCCAGGCTGACCAACCCGGACAGCGTGAACATCATCCCCACCACCGGCGAATAGGGTGCAGGATGGCGGTCTGTCACCATGCCGATCACGGGTTGCAGCAAGGCGCCCGCAATTTGAAAGGTTAGGGTGATCATGCCGATCTGCGCAAAATCCAGCGCATAGGTTTCTTTCAGAATCGGATAAATGGCGGGGATCAGCGATTGCAGCAGATCATTCATCAAGTGGCTGGCCCCCAGAACGGCCAGAACCGTCAGATAGGTGCCGGAACGTGCTGAAATCGTCATGATGGCGGCCTTCTTTTCCCCGGTATTCAAATGGTAGTCCCGACGCCTAATTACCGCTCATGTTCGGCGGCAAGACGAGGTCAATGACCCGCCTGAGTCTCGCCTACCCGCTGCACGATCGCGACGTGCTCGTCACCGCCTGCGGGCGCATCTGCATGCACCGCAAGCGTGTCGCCATCTCGACCGTGTTCGCCGGTCAGCGCGTCGCAATCAAGGAGGTCGACGAGGGCATCTGGCTCGTCAGCTGCATGAACTACGATCCGGGCTACATCGACCTGGAGCAGAAAACCCTGCCACCCCAGGACAACCCGTTCGGCCCGAGGTTGTCACCTATGTCTTAGGTACGGTCTGTTACCCATGTGTCCAAGCCGTACAGTTGACCGAGTGGCGGAAGGGGTGTCCGCCCGACCTCTAGCACTGGCGCGGTTCTCGAGGCGGTATCTGGATTCTGTCCATCAATCCGCCCATCGTTTCTGAAACAACAGTCCTAAGCCGCCTGCCCGATTCCGAATCGGATCGTACACGCGCACGCTCGACGCATGGACCGCCACGGCGCAATCAACGATGCATTCGCCCTCGAGTTACTCGCGCTGCTCGAGCAGCGCCGCATCGGCGAACTGTCGGCGGGGTTGGAGACGGCGGACCGAGAGCGCGACGAGCAGGGCCGCCTGCTTCCCAGCGTTGGGAAGCAGGAGAAGCGCGCCGTGCTCGCGGCGGCTGGGTTGTCTACCTCGGAGGCGCCCTGGTGGTATGGTCCGCCGATGCTGCCGTTGGAACTGCTCGAGCCGTTCACAGAACGGCCTCGCAAACCCACCTGGAAGCGCCAGGAACGGCGATCGCGTGCGCAGCGTGCACTGATGGCCTGGCACGCTCACGATGCGTCTGAAGCCTTCCAATCGGCCGATGTCGCGCTCGTCGATCGGCTCGTCGCCGAATCCGGCCCGCTCGGGCAGCGCGCGGTCGTGATGGCCGCGGCCGGGTCCACGCTGCAGACTATCGCCGACGCGATCGGCGGATCGCCCGAGCAGGTTGAGGCGATCCTGGCGGCCTTTCACCGCGAACTCATCGCGCGGCTGGCGGGTCAGTAACGTGATCGATCTGAACCCAACCACGTAAGGATTGGTGGCGGCGGCTTTGCTGTCGCGCTTGCGTGTGCCGGAACCAGTCGCGGTCCTAACTGGACCGCGACTGGTTAGCGTCCCGTCATCCGCACGCGGCCTCGCCTTCGCCGCCTCGGAGCGAGCCGCGCTTGAGGCGGCGAAGGGAAACCAGAACGCGCGCAAGGGAACCGAAAACAGTGGCGGTCCAAATAGAACCGCGACTGTTTCCGGCACACGCGAACGCGCTCATCTCGCCGTTCTTGACAGACTCGAGGATTCCCGGCTGGCCGGCGGCGAGTTTTTCTAGCTTTTCGGCGCGCTTGACCGCGCTCGGCGTAACGCCGGTCATCGCGGCTTTGGTGGCGGCGGCTTTGCTGTCGCGCTGGCGCTTGCCTGGCCGGGTCGCGGTTCTATTTGGACCGCCACCCGGTGCGACCCTGCCTTTCGCATCTCTCTCCTGTTCCGCGATCTGCGCCTTCGCCGCCTCGGAGCAAGGCGCGTACAGCGGGGTCGCGCCGCGCGGCCAGATGGAGCGCGTGCTTCGGATTCGGGCGAA
>JAHDXY010000192.1 GCA_023384005.1 Burkholderiaceae bacterium
AACAGATTTACAGTCTGCCCCCTTTAGCCACTCGGGCACCCCTCCAGGGAACCGCAGATTATGTCGCGCCGCAATAGTCGTGTCAATTCACCGCCCTGGCGGGGGGTTCCACCGCGGGCGATCGAGGCGGTCATTGACTGACCGACCGGTCGGGATATAAACTGGCCCGATCTTGATTCAGATCAATTCCGCGAGGGCCGGATGTACACGCAATCGATCGACCTGCCGCAAGACCCGGGCGACCTGCCGCGGGACCCGCGCCCGGGCGCCCGGGCGGCGAGCACGGCCGCAGACGCGCGGCGAGAGGCCGATTTCGAGGCGTCGATCGCCGCCGACCGCAAGATCGAGCCGCAGGACTGGATGCCCGCCGACTACCGAAAGACGCTGGTGCGCCAGATCTCGCAGCACGCGCACTCCGAGGTCGTCGGCATGCTGCCCGAGGGCAACTGGGTGACGCGCGCGCCGAGCCTCAAGCGCAAGGCGATCCTGCTGGCCAAGGTGCAGGACGAAGGCGGACACGGACTCTACCTCTATTCGGCCGCCGAAACGCTGGGCACCTCGCGCGCCGAGATGGTCGACGCGCTTCACGCCGGCAAAGCCAAGTACTCGAGTATCTTCAACTATCCGACCCGGACCTGGGCCGACGTTGGAGCGATCGGCTGGCTGGTCGACGGCGCCGCGATCATGAACCAGATCCCGCTTTGCCGCTGCTCGTACGGCCCCTACGCGCGGGCCATGATCCGGGTCTGCAAGGAGGAATCGTTTCACCAGCGCCAGGGCTACGACATCATGCTCACCCTGGCGCGCGGCACCGCCGAACAGAAGGCGATGGCGCAGGAGTCGCTCGATCGCTGGTGGTGGCCGGTGGTGATGATGTTCGGCCCGCCCGATTCCGACTCGGTGCACTCCGGACGCACGATGGCGTGGGGCATCAAGCGGGTCTCGAACGACGCGCTGCGCCAGAAGTTCATCGACGCGACGGTGCCGCAGGCCGAACTGCTGGGCCTGACGATTCCCGATCCGATGCTCGCGTGGAACGCCGAGCGCGGCCACTACGACCACGGCCCAATCGACTGGGACGAGTTCTGGCGCGTGGTCAACGGAGAGGGGCCGTGCAACCGCGAGCGACTGGCCGACCGCGTCGCGGCGCACGAGAAGGGTGCCTGGGTGCGTGAAGCCGCGATGGCGCACGCGCGCAAACGCGCCGGGGCGCAATCGCGCGCCGCCGCCTGAGCGCCGCGCGCGACAACGACCATCAGGGAGTGGACATGGACGATCCGAGCAGGGACTGGCCGTTGTGGGAGGTATTCGTGCGCAGCAATCAGGGCCTGGACCACAAGCACTGCGGCAGCCTGCACGCGCCCGACGCGACGATGGCGCTGCAGATGGCGCGCGACGTCTACACGCGCCGGATGGAGGGCGTGAGCATCTGGGTCGTGCCCTCGGCGGCGATCACCGCGTCGGCGCCCGAGGACAAGGAGATCGACTTCGACCCGATGGCGGACAAGATCTATCGCCATCCGACCTTCTACGAACTGCCCCCCGAAGTCGAGCACATGTGAGCGCGATGCAAGCGAATCGCGCGCACCTCGAATACCTGACCCGGCTCGGCGACACCGCGCTGGTGTTGGGTCAGAGGCTGTCGGAATGGTGCGGTCACGGGCCCGCGCTGGAAGAGGAACTCGCGCTGACGAACGTCTCGCTGGACCTGATCGGGCAGGCGCGACTCGTGCTCTCGCACGCCGCAGCGCTCGAGGGCGCCGGTCGCGATGAGGATTCCCTCGCCTACTTTCGCGACGAGTCGCAGTTCCGCAACTGGACGCTTGCCGAGCTGCCCAACGGCGCGACGGCACGCGATGACTACGCAAGCACGATCGTGCGCAATTTCCTGATCTGCGCGTTGCAGGTACCGCTTTGGGAGGCGCTTGCCGGATCGCGCGACGAGACGCTCGCGCAGATCGCCGCGAAATCGGTCAAGGAGTCGCGCGCGCACTTGCGCCACTCGCGCGCGTGGCTGGTGCGCTTCGGCGACGGCACCGACGAGTCGCACGCGAGGGCGCAGGCGGCGCTCGATCGGCTCTGGCCCTACACGAACGAGTTCTGGGACGCCGACGCGGTCGAGCGCGAGGCGGCCGCGCTAGGCGTCGGCGTGGTCGTGGCCGAACTCGAGCCCTCCTGGACGGCGACGGTCGACGCGGCGCTGTCGGAGGCGACGCTGCGCCGCCCCGCGCGAAGCGGGTTCCTGTCGAGCGGAAAGCGCGGCGCGCACAGCGAGTACCTCGGATACCTGCTCGCCGAGATGCAGGTGATCGCGCGCCAGCACCCGGGCGCCAGATGGTGAACCACACCGCCGCCGGACACGCGCGCTCGCGGCTCCCCCCGGCAGAGCTGGCGCGCGCGCGCGCCGTCGCGGCAGCTGTTCCCGACCCCGAGATCCCGGTCGTCACGCTCGAAGACCTCGGCATCCTGCGCGAGGTGCGCGCCGAGGGAACGAAAGTCGTCGTCGTGCTGACCCCGACCTACTGCGGATGCCCGGCGACCGACGTGATTCGCGACGACGTGCGCGACGCGCTGGTCGCAGCCGGGTTCGAGCATCCGGACGTCGCGATCACGCTCTCGCCTGCCTGGACCACCGACTGGATCAGCGCCGAAGGCCGGCGCAAGCTGCGCGCCTACGGAATCGTGCCCCCGTCGCCTGCCGGCGCGGCAGGCGGGCTCGCGGTGGTGCGATTCGTGCCGCGCTGTCCGCGCTGCGATTCACCGCGCACCAGCGAGATCTCCGAGTACGGGTCCACGCCTTGCAAGGCGCTGCACCGCTGCCTCGCCTGCCTCGAACCCTTCGACTACTTCAAGCCTCTCTGAGCGCGGAGCCCAGCGACGATGGCCGTGCCCCAGTTCCACGCGTTGACCGTGCGCGAAGTGCGCCCGGAAACCGCCGACGCGATCTCGGTCGCCTTCGAGGTGCCGGCTGCACTGCGCGACGCCTACCGCTTCAGGCAGGGTCAGTTCCTCACCCTGCGCGGCGAGGTCGACGGCGAGGAGCTGCGCAGGGCCTATTCGGTGTGCGTCGGGGTGCCCGACTACGAGGAAAACGGGGAACTCCGGGTGGCGATCAAGCGCGTCGCGCAGGGCCGGTTCTCGAACTGGGCCAACGATCACCTCGCCCCCGGCAAGGCCGTGGACGTGATGACCCCCGACGGGCGTTTCTTCACGCCGTTGCGCCGCTCGCATCGCAAGCGCTACGTCGGCTTCGCCGGCGGGTCGGGTATCACGCCGATGCTCTCGCTGATCCGCACCACCCTCGCCGCCGAACCGCTGAGCGAGTTCACCCTGGTCTACGGCAACCGCTCGGTGAGTTCGATCATGTTCCTCGAGCAGCTCGAGGAACTGAAGAACCGCTACCTGCAGCGGCTGCGCCTCTATCACGTGCTCTCGGACGAGGGTCAGGAGGTGCAGCTGTTCAGCGGCCTGCTCGACCAGGCCAAGTGCGACGAGATCCTGCGTACGCTGATCCCGGTCGCGTCGATCGACGAGGCATTCGTCTGCGGCCCGGCGCCGATGATGGACGCGGTCGAGCTCTCGCTCGCCGGAGCGGGTCTGGATTCCCGGCGGGTCCACGTCGAACGCTTCGGGACTCCGGCCGCTCCCGCGCCGGCTGCGGTGGAACAGGACGACGACGCGCCGCACGCCGAGGTGGTTCTGATCGTCGACGGCAAGCAGCGCAGCCTGCGCGTGCCTTTCGCGGGGCTGGCGATCCTGGACGCGGGGCTGGCGATCGGCGCGAACCTTCCGTACGCGTGCAAGGGGGGAGTTTGCTGCACCTGCAGGGCGCGCGTGCTCGAGGGCGAGGTGCGGATGGACAAGAACTTCACGCTCGAGGAGCAGGAGATGGCGCGCGGATTCGTGCTCACCTGCCAGTCGCACCCGGTGAGCGAGCGCGTCGTGATCAGCTACGACGAACGCTGAGCCGGGCGCGAGCCGACACGACCGCGAATGACGAGCGCGAAGCGACGACCACGATGGCGCGACCGAAGGCCCCCGACTACGAACAGCATCGCGCGCGAATCCTCGAGCTCGCGGTCCAGGCCTTCGCGCGCAACGGATTTCCGAACGCGTCGATGGCCAGTCTCGCGCGCGACTGCGGCACCTCGAAGGCCGCGCTCTACCACTACTTCCCGAGCAAGGACGCTCTGCTGTTCGAGGCGCTCGACGCCTACACCCGCCGGCTGCTCGCGCAGGTCCGGGGCGCGCGTGCAGCGAGCGCGCAGGCCGGCGGCGAGATCGCGGCGATCGTGCGTACCCTGATGGCCGAGTACCGCAGTTCGCGTGCCTATCACGTCGCGATGCTCAACGACGTGCGCTTTCTCGAGGCCGCGCAGCGCACGCTGATCCGCCGCCAGGAGCGCGACGTGGTCGAGGAGATCGCGGCTGCGATCGAGCGCGCCTATCCGCGCGCTGTGAACCGGGACAACCGCGTCGTGGTGACGATGGCGCTGTTGGGTATGATCAATTTCACGTTCGCGTGGCTGCGCTCCGACGGGGCGGTGGGCCACGCGCAGTTCGCCGACATGGTGATCGCCCTCTGGTCGAAAGGACTGGGCGGCGCCGACGGCCCGTTCCTGGAAGGAATCCACAGTGAGCAAGCAATTCGCCTCCAAGGCTGACCTGAGCGACAAGCAGGTCTCGTTTACGCAGCTCTCGCCCAATGCCTGGGCCTATACCGCAGAGGGCGACCCGAACTCGGGCGTGATCATCGGCGACAACTCGTGCATGGTGATCGACACGACCGCGACGCCGGCCATGGCCCGCGACCTGATCCGACGGATCCGCGAGGTCACCGACAAGCCGATCAAGTACGTGGTGCTGTCGCACTACCACGCCGTGCGCGTGCTCGGCGCGTCGGCGTACTTCGAACACGGCGCGCAGGAGATCATCGCCAGTCGCGGCACCTGGGAGA
Source organism: Burkholderiaceae bacterium (assembly GCA_023384005.1). Lineage (GTDB taxonomy): Bacteria > Pseudomonadota > Gammaproteobacteria > Burkholderiales > Burkholderiaceae_E > Quisquiliibacterium. The sequence goes on from JAHDXY010000192.1 coordinate 4,958, forward strand.
TGATCGTCGAGCGCGGCGAAGCCGACATGAAATCCGAGATCGAGCGCTTCCCGCGGCTGTTCCAGGACGTCGGATCGATCCCCGGGCTCACGTGGCCGACGATGGTGTTCGAGCGCGAACTGACGCTGCACCTCGGCGCGCTGGAGGTCAAACTGATGCACATCGGCCCCGGACACACGCGCGGCGACACGATTGCCTGGATCCCGTCGCAGCGAGTGTGCTTCTCGGGCGACCTGGTCGAGTACATGGCGGGCGTGTACACGGGCGACGCGCAGTTGCAGGAGTGGCCCGAGACGCTGGAGAAGCTGCGTGCGCTGGGCGCCCAGAAGCTCGTTCCCGGGCGCGGCCCGGCGATGACCACCGCCTCCGACTGCGAAAAGGCGATCGACTACACGAAGAAGTGGGTCACCGAACTGTTCGCCACCGCCAAGGCGGGAGTGGCGTCGAACAAATCGTTGAAGGAGGTGTTCGCGGACACGCGCAAGGTGATGGACCCGGTATTCGGAGACGTGTTCATCTACGAGCACTGCCTGCCATTCGACGTCTCGCGCGCCTACGACGAGGCCAGCGGCCTGAAGCACCCGCGCATCTGGACCGCGCAACGCGACGTCGAGATGTGGTCGCAGCTGCAGTCCTGACCGGCGCCGCGGCCGCGGCGACCCGTGGCGGTTTCGCGGCCGACCCGCCGGCCGCGGCGCAGCCCCGCCTCAGCGCGCTGCGGAGCCGTCCCGGGTGCCGGGCGCGGCAGCGGTGGCGATTGTCGCCAGCGCGCTCTCGCTCGCGTCGCCCGACGGGCGCGCACGCTCCGCGCGAGGCTCGGGCGGCGCGAACAGCAGAAACACCGCGAGTCCCAACGCGGCGATCGACGCCGCGCCGGCCCAGCGAAACAGGGAGTTCATGGTATCGATCGGCATCTTCCTGGGCACCTCGTCGCGTTTCGCTCGCGACGACCAGTCGAAGCGCATGCGATCTCTGTTTGTTCAGCCCCGAGCGTAGGCGCTAAGCGCCGGCGCTGCCATCGCCCAATCGGGCGGGCGATCACCCCGGCGGACCGGCATCGGCCGGGCGCCTAGAATCGGGCACGGGAAGCGCGCACGGAAGGCAGGCACGGAAAGCGGGCACGGGAAGCAGGCACGGAAAGCGGACGAACGACGCGGGAGGAAGTGATGGCAATCGCCGGCTGGGACAATCCGATGGGCACCGACGGCTTCGAGTTCATCGAATACGCCGCGCCGGACCCGCTCGCGCTCGGGCAACTGTTCGAACAGATGGGGTTCAAGGCGATCGCGCGTCATCGCCACAAGAGCGTCGTGCTCTACCGCCAGGGCGGGGTCAACTTTCTCGTCAACGCCGAGCCCGACTCGTTCGCGCAGCGTTTCGCACGGCTGCATGGGCCTTCGATCTGCGCGATCGCGTTTCGCGTGCACGACGCGGCGGCAGCCTACAGCAGGGCGCTCGAGCTGGGTGCATGGGGCTTCGACTCCAGATCCGGCCCGATGGAACTGAACATCCCGGCGATCAAGGGAATCGGCGATTCGCTGATCTACTTCGTCGACCGCTGGCGCGCAAAGGACGGCCGCGCCGGCGGAATCGGCGACATCTCGATCTACGACGTGGACTTCGAGCCGATCGACGCCGCCACCGCCGAACAGGACACCGCACACGTGGGCGCCGGGCTGACCTACGTCGATCACCTGACGCACAACGTGCATCGCGGCAGGATGGCCGAGTGGTCCGATTTCTACGAAAGGCTGTTCAACTTCAGGGAAATCCGCTACTTCGACATCGAAGGGCGCGCCACCGGAGTGAAGTCCAAGGCGATGACCAGCCCCTGCGGCAAGATCCGCATCCCGATCAACGAGGAAGGCAACGAGCGCCGCGGGCAGATCCAGGAGTACCTCGACGAGTACCACGGCGAGGGCATCCAGCACATCGCGTTGGGAACGGGCGACATCTATGCGAGCGTGCGCGCGCTGCGCGCTGCGGGCGCGCGCTTTCTCGACACGCCCGACACCTACTACGAACTGATCGATCGGCGTCTGCCCGCGCACGGCGAGGACCTCGAGGGGCTCAAGGCCAACCGGATCCTGATCGACGGCGGCCCCGAGGGCGGCTTGCTTCTACAGATCTTCACCCGGACGGTGATCGGCCCGATCTTTTTCGAGATCATCCAGCGCAAGGGCGACGAAGGCTTCGGCGAAGGCAACTTCAAGGCGCTGTTCGAGTCGATCGAGCTCGACCAGGTTCGCAGGGGCGTTCTTCGCCCGGACGGGAAACCCGCAGGCTGAGGGCCTGCGGGCTTGCCGCCGAGGGAACGCCCGGCGCGGCGCGAGGCTCAACCCAGGTAGTCGACGTCGGGCGTCCAGCCGCCCGAAGGGGTCGCGGGCGCCGCAGGCGCGGCCGGCTGGCCGCCGCGGCGATGCTGGCGCATCTGCTCGTGCATCGGCCCGCGCGGTCCGCCGTGACGCTCGCCCTGCATCTGCGCTCGCATCGACTCGCGCATCGCGATCATCTCGTCCCGCGTGACCTTGCCGTCGCGATTCGCGTCGACGCGCTCGAACATCTGCGCGCGGCGCTGGTTCGCGGCTTCAAGCTCGTCCCGGCTGATCGCGCCGTCGCGGTCCGCGTCGAGCCGGCCGAACATCCGCCCGCCGGACGCGGCGGCACCGCTGTTCGCTCCGCCGTGGCGGTGGGCGTGCATGTGCATGTGCATCCGCTCGTGGCCCGATCCCTGCCAGCCCTTGCCGCCGGGTGCCTGCGATCGCGCGGCGCCGGGGCAATCCTGTTGCGCGGAGGCTGGCGCGGCGCCCTGGCCTGCGCCGCGCGGACCGCCGGAATGGGCGTAGGCGCCGCCAGCGGTCATCGTGAGGGCTGCGATCAGCAGCGGAATTCGAATCGATTTCATTGTTGCTCCTTGTAGGTTGAGCCCGAATCATCGCGTCGTGGCGCGCCGCGAGCGACCGGTCTTACCCGGCGTTGCGCCTGTTACGAATCGTCGCAAACTGTGAGCGCGGCGTTGACCGGGCGCGCCGGCGCCGCCGCGCGCCGTCCCCGCGCGCCGTCCCCGCGCACTGGCGCGCGCGACTCAGGCGCTCGACCTGGCCAGCGCCTGATCGATGTCCCAGAGCAGGTCGTCGATCGATTCGAGACCGACCGACAGCCGGATCATGTCGGGGGTGACCCCGGCACGGCGCTGCTCGTCGTGCGAGAGCTGGCGGTGGGTGGTCGACGCGGGGTGGATCACGAGCGTGCGGGCATCGCCGACGTTGGCGAGATGGCTCATGAACGCCGCGCTCTCGATGAAGCGCTCGCCCGCGCGCTGCGCGGCGGCCGCGTCCGCACCCTCGGGCGCGCGAACTCCGAAGGCGAGGATGCCTCCTGCGCCCCGCGGCATGTACTTGCGCGCCAGCGCGTGGTAGGGGCTGTTCGTCAGGCCCGGGTAGTTCACCCACGACACCTTCGGGTGCGCCGCGAGGAACTCGGCGACGCGCTGGGCGTTCGCCACGTGCCGGTCCATCCGCACCGCGAGCGTCTCGACGCCCTGCAGCAGCAGCCACGCCGACATCGGCGCCAGCGTGGGGCCCAGCGTGCGCGCGATCTCCATGCGCGCCTTCATCGTGAAACCGAAATCGCCGAAGGTCTCGTAGAAGCGCACACCGTGGTATCCCTTGCTCGGCTCGGTCATGCCGGGGAACTTGCCGTTGTCCCAGGGGAACTTCCCCGACTCGACCACCACGCCGCCCATCGTCGTGCCGTGCCCGCCGAGGTACTTGGTCGCCGAGTGC
>JAHDXY010000193.1 GCA_023384005.1 Burkholderiaceae bacterium
GGGGGTTGGACCTCCGCGGCGAGCGCGGGTTGGGCGTGGGGGTATGCGTCGAGGTTGGCTTACCAGAGGGCGGGGGCGTGCGCGCCGGGGGCGCCCGCGTCCCAGGCGGCGAGAACCTCGGGCGGTACCTGCCAGGGTTCGATCGCGGCGACGCCATCGCGCGCCATCGCCTCTCGCGTGAGCCGGATCTCGTCCGCCCCGAGCGGCTCGCCGTGCGCCTTCGCAGTCCCGGCGCGATTGGGCGAACCCTTGCCGATCACCGTCTTGCACTGGATCAGCGTCGGCGCGAAGCGCCCGTCCCTGCCGTTTCGCGCCCAGTCCGCCGCCATCGCGATCGCGCGCCCGAGCGCGAATACGTCGTGACCGTCGATTCCGGCGATCACGTTCCAGCCGTAGGCTTCGAACCTGCGCACCGTGTCGTCGCCGAACCAGTGACGCACCTCGCCGTCGATCGAGATTCCGTTGTCGTCGTACAGCGCGATCAGCCGCGACAGGCGCAGCGTTCCCGCGAGCGAACAGACTTCGTGGGAGATGCCCTCCATCAGGCACCCGTCGCCGACGAAGGTCCAGGTGAGGTGATCGACGAGGTCGAAGCCCTCGCGGTTGAACTGCGCGGCGAGCAGGCGCTCGGCGAGCGCCATCCCGACCGCGTTCGCGAGCCCCTGCCCGAGCGGTCCCGTGGTGGTTTCCACTCCCGGGGTGACGCCGACTTCGGGGTGGCCGGGGGTGCGCGAGTGCAGCTGGCGAAAGCCGCGCAGGTCGTCGATCGACAGGTCGTACCCGCTCAGGTGCAGCAGCGCGTAGATCAGCATCGAGCCGTGCCCGTTGGACAGCACGAAGCGATCGCGGTCGGGCCATTTCGGATCGGCCGGATTGTGGCGCAGCACTGTGCTCCACAACGCCACGGCGATTTCGGCCATTCCCATCGGCATCCCGGGGTGGCCGGAGTTGGCTTGCTGGACCGCGTCGATCGCGAGCACGCGCAACGCGTCGGCCATGCGCCGGGTATCGGCGGGCGGCGCCGCCGCGGCGAGGGTGGGATCGCTCGATGTCATGGCGTTTCGGCAGGCAGGAATTGGCGGAGACGACCGGCGTTTCGCGGGCGCCCAAGAGGGCGCGAGTCTAACAAAGTTCGCTCTTGCGGCCACTAACTCCATCGGGTAGCCCGGCGCGATCGCGTGCCGTCGTTCCGATGCGCGGCGGCGCGCCGCGCGACTCCGATATAATCCCTCGCTTCCCGTTCCCTTCTCGTCGCTCTATGAAATGCAAGGCCTGCATCTCACCGCGGATCTCTATGGCTGCAAGTGCAGCCCGTCGCTGCTGACCGACGCGCAGGCGCTCGCGGCTCTTTGCACGCGAGCGGTCGACCAGTCGCAACTGACCGTGGTCGACCAGAAGTTCTTCACTTTTCCACACTACGAAGGCCAGCCTGGCGGGGTGACCGGTGCGGTGCTGCTCGCCGAGTCGCACCTCGCGCTGCACACCTGGCCGGAGCGAAGCGGCGTCACGCTCGACGTGTACGTGTGCAACTTCTCCACCGACAACTCGGCGAAGGCGGAGCGTCTGATGGACGACCTGCTGATCGCCTTCGCTCCCTCGGACCAGACCACGAACCGGATCCTGCGCGGCTCCGCCGAGCCGGGGACCAGTTCCGACGAGCTTCTGCTCGAGTGGCTCAACGCCGATAGCGCGTTCGGCTATCGCGCGAGCCGGCGCATCGAAACGGTGCGTTCGCCGTTCCAGACCGTGGAGGTTTTCGACACGCCGCAGTTCGGAAAGCTCTTCAGGATCGACGGCTATTACATGAGCTCCGAGAAGGACGAGTTCTTCTACCACGAACCGATCGTGCACTGCGCTGCGATCGCCCACCCGGGGCCGCGGTCGGCGCTGGTGATCGGCGGCGGCGACGGCGGATCGAGCGAGGAGCTGCTCAAGCACGCGACGATCGAGCGCGTGGTCATGGCCGAGCTCGATCCGGAAGTGGTGCGCATCGCGCGGCGCTATCTGGGCGAGGTGCACCGGCAGGCCTTCGACGATCCACGGCTCGAGGTGCATATCGGCGACGGCTTCGAGTTCACCGCGCGCAGCGCCGAGCGCTTCGACCTGATCGTTCTCGATCTCACCGACCCGGACACCCCAGCCAGGCGCATGTACACGCCGGAGTTCTTCCGGATGGCCCGCGGCGCGCTCAACCCCGGCGGCGCGATCTCGCTGCACATCGGGTCGCCGGTGTTCCAGCCCGGGCGCGTGCGCGATCTGCTCGCTGCGCTGCGCACGGTGTTCCCGATCGTGCGACCTCTGGGCCAGTACATCCCGCTCTATGGCTCGTACTGGGGCATGGCGGTCGCCTCCGACGCGCTCGACCCGCGAACGATCGACGCGGACACGGTCGAGCAACGCCTGCGCGAGCGCGGCGTCGATCGCCTGCAGCTGTACAACGGCGAGATCCACTGCGCGCTGTTCGCGCTGTCCAACTTCTACCGCGCGCTGCTCGACTGAGCGCGTCAGGGACGATCGAGCCGCGTTTCCCGGCACGAGTCGCAGGATCAGGATGCCCACACGCCTGCACCTTCCGGGCCCGCTGCGAACCGGGCTGGAGCGCGATCTCGGCGCCGATCAGCGCCACTACCTGCTGCGCGTGATGCGCCTTCGCGAGGGCGACGCGCTCGAGGTGTTCGACGGCGCGGGCCGGCGCTTCGAGGCGAAGCTCGCGCGGCTCGCGCAACGCGATGCACGGGTGCTGCTCGGCGCCGAGCTCGCTGCCGCGCCCGAGAGCGCGCTGCGGGTAACGCTCGCGCAGTGCATCTCGGGCGCCGAGAAGATGGACTGGACGATCGAGAAGGCGGTCGAACTCGGAGCGCACGGCATCGTCCCGATCAGTTCGGCGCGATCGATCGTGCGGCTCGACCCGCAGCGCGCAGCGCGCCGGGTCGAGCACTGGCAGCGGCTGGTCGCGGCGGCGTGCGCGCAGTGCGGCCGCGACACGCTCGCCGACGTCGCGCCGCCGCAATCGCTCGAGTCCTGGCTCGAGTCGCGCGACCGCGGGCGCGGCGCGATCGTGCTCGCGCCAGGAGCGCAGTCGCGACTCGCGTCTCTGGCGTTCGGGTCGCTCGAACTCGACCTGCTGGTCGGGCCAGAGGGCGGGCTGAGCGATAGCGAGCTGGCCGCCGCCGAGCGGGCCGGTTTCGTGCGCGCCTCGCTCGGGCCGCGGGTGCTTCGCACCGAAACCGCCGGGCTGGCGGCGCTCGCGGTGCTGCAGTCGCGATACGGCGATCTGTAGCGTCGCGAGCGCGCCGCCGGCGCCTCAGGCGGGCGCGACCGAGTAGAACACCCGAAACGCCCAGTCCCGGTCGTAGTAGTACTCGGCAGCCTCGCGAAACACGTCGAGCAAGGCGTTGCGCTCCTTCGCGCCGAAGGCGTCGGTACTCGGGAGGTTCTCGAGCACGACGACGAATCCCGGGTGCTCGGCGCCCGGCCCCGGCTCGAGGTCGGTGACGCAGTCGTACAGGGCGTCGAGGTTGCGACCGAAGTGCTTGGGCAGTTCGAAGGCCTTGGCGAGCGCGTCGAGCACCGCGCCCTTGTCGCGCGCTGCGCCGAGGTCGGCGTGCAGCAGGCGCTGATCGGCGCGACGCGCGGACTTGCGCAACTCGGCGAAGTCGTAGGCGCCCAGCGGAAGCACGGCGTGCGGCGGGATGTTGCTGAACGCGCTCATCGCTTCACTCCCGAATCCGCCGGAAGCTCTGGTAGTGATCTGCCGTGTAGTAGTACTCGCCCGAAGACCTCGGATCGCCGCCGGCGACGATGCGTCGCGCGCCACGATCGCGCGCGCCCGGGGTGCGCACCGTGTACTCGGTGTAGTAGCCGCGGTCGCGCTGGGGCAACAGCCCCTCGCGGTTGCCGAAGACCGTTCCGTCCTTGCCGTAGCGAAACGGCCCGCCGCGGCGGATCGCCGCCAGCGTCTCACGGGCTTCGGGGGGCAGCTCCGCGACCGGGATCTGTGCCGGGGGCGATCCGAGTGCGAGCACGACAGCGCCGGCCTGCGCCGCGGGCAGGATGCCCAGGCACACGAATGCGAACGCGAGAGCGAGGCGCGCGAACATACGCGCCATCCTAAAGCACCGGCCGCGCCGGTCAAAGACTTCTTCAGACGGCGGCTGGTGCCTGCGCTTGCCCCTGCGCTTGCCCCTGCGCTTGCCCCTGCGGATGCCCCTGCGGATGCCCCTGCGCTTGCCCCTGCGCTGGCCCCTGCGCTGGCCCCTGCGCGTGGGCCGGCTCGTGCCCGCGCGGGTGCGCCTGCCCGTCGGTCGCACCCTGCTCCGTCCGCTGCGGGCCGGGGTCGGCCCCGCCCTCGGGCGCGGCACCGATCGATTCGATCGCCCGGTCGATCGAGGAGTGGCTTTCCAGCAGCCTCGCCCGGTTCGTGTCGAACAGCGCCGCGAGCTGCGCGCGCTCCGTCGCCATCGCGCCCTGGGGATAGCGGCTCAGCACGTACAGCTTGTGCGCCGGGCTGATCCACGCCAGCCTGTAGGTGAGGAACTCGCCGCTGCCGGTCGCGTCGATCTCGAGGGAGTCGCCGCGCTTGAGCTCGCCGAGCAGGATCGAACGCGCCTCGACCGTCGGGGGATCGACCCGAACCGGATCGGACGGCGGAAGGACCGGGGAGAACTGGATGCGCCCGTCGGCGCGCATGCGCAGGTTCGTCTCGCGCCGGGCCGCGGTCGCGGCTGCCGCGGCGCTCGCTTTCGCGGCGCCGATCGCGGCGGTGTGCGCGGCGAGCAGGTCGTTGATGAAGGTCTCGCGTTCGGCGTCAGGCATCGAGACGATGCGAAGCCCGGCCGTCATCCCGGAGATCATCCGCGGCAGCAGCGCGGCGAGACGTGCGACCTCTTCGGGAAGTTTCGGCGCGACGCTCCAGATCAGCCCCTCGCACACCGACAGCGCATCCTGCGGGGTGACCGTCGCCCCCGCGACCCCCACCTGCAGCTCGGCGAGTACGCGCGACCACCAGTCGTCGAGAAACGCGCGGACGAACGCCGGCGTGTCGGGGTCGAGCCGATCGGCGACCGTGGCGCGCGCGATCGCGCGCGAATGCGTTACCAGCTCGGCGCGTTCCGCGTCGCGCGTGATCTGCGCCAGCCGCTCGCTGCGGCGATCGGCCTCCTCGCCCGCCAGCCTCTCGACCCTCTCGCGTGCCGCGTCGAACACCGCGAGGTCGCGGTCGAAACTCTGCAGCAGACCTTCGACGACCGACTCGATCCCGCCGACAAGTTCGGATCCGGGCGCGAGCACGGCGTCCGGGTCGGCCGCGATCTCCGAAATGCGATCGATCAGGCGGCGCATCGGGTGCTGCCTGCGCGCGAAGAAACTGCGGTCGATCAGCGCTGCCTTGATCGCGACGACCTGAAGGCGCAGCAGTTGCTGCTTGATCACGTCGGCAAGGCGCTTGTCGGCGTAGATGTAGTCGAACACCATCGAGACGATCTCGACCGTGAGCTGGTCGAGCGCCGAACCGGTTTCGCGCGCGCGCTCGGTCAGGTCGGCGAACAGCTCGGAGGCGATCACCGGCGCGCCCGTGGCCGACGCCTGGACGTGGCTGAGCGCCTCGAGCAGCGGCGGCTGAACCGAGGGTATCGGCAGATCGGCCACCGCGAAGGTGTCCGGATCGGACAGCAGCCTGGTGGCCGAGGCGCGCGAGCCGGCCGATCCGGTGGCGAGCTGCGCGAGCACCGATTCGACCTCGCGTGCCACCGCGGCCTGTGCCACCGCGGCGTGCGCGACTGCGCCCGCGCCCTCGGCGCGTTGATCGGCTCTGGCGCGCAGCGATGACGCGTCGCCAGCGTGAGCCTTGTCGCCGGCATCGCCGTTCGCACCACCCGCGCGCGACTGCGCCGCGGACACTTCCACCTGCGGGCGGATCCGCGGCAGGACCTGGTTCGCCTTGAGCCGGTCGTTGACGCTCGAGTAGACCAGGTTCAGGTTGGCCGACACGTGGGGTTCGAAGGCCTCGAGCAACGCCGCCTGCACCTGCTTGTGCGGAGCGAGCTCGTCGAGCGCGAGCTTGAGCGCTTCGAAGATCGCCTCGGGCGCGGCGGGATGCTTCTGTTCGTCGAACCAGTCGCGCTCGATCAGCGCGCCAAAGCGCGCGCGAACTCCGAGCACTTCGTCCGGGTCCAGCTTGCCGCGGGCGCGGCGTACCAGGCGATCGACCGCGAAGCCGGCCTGCAGGACTTCGTCGTCGACCAGCGAGAGCTCGCCTTCGGCGTGCTCGCCCTGCGCGGCCTGCGCCGCGTCGCCGAAAAGGCGCCGCTCGAACACGTCCGTGAACGCGCGGCGAAAGCGCAGCTCGATCTCGGTGCGGTGCTGGCGAACGACGCTCACCGCGTCGAGCAACGCGCGCTGTTCGTCCTCGTCCTTGCTGCGCACCGCGAGCCCGGAGAGTTCGTCGCCCATCCGCCCGAGCGCCTCGCCGACCACGCGCGACATTCGCGAGATCACGAGTTCCCGGCAATCCTGCAGCAGCTCGAAGCGCTTGCGTGAATCGACGGGCGGCTGAACTCGAGGATCCGGACCCCTGTTCGGGGCGACGATGGTGCTCACTGGTGACAGTACCGCCTGGTGTGGCGCAACGGGGGCCCCGTGCGTCAGGCGAGCGTACGCCCGCGCTTTTTCCCGGGTCAATGCGCTCGCGCCGCGCGCCGTGCGGCCGGCGCTCGCGCGCCGACGAGCGGCGACGCCGACCCGCGCTCAGCGTTCGGCGTTGATGTCCACCGCCGTCCAGGCGGTCATGTTGACGATCCTGCGTACCGTCGCAGAGGGCGTAAGGATGTGAACGGGTCGCGCCGCGCCGAGCAGGACCGGGCCGATCGCGATGTTGTTGCCCGCCGCGGCCTTGAGCAGGTTGTAGGCGATGTTCGCCGCTTCGATCGTCGGGAGCACCAGCAGGTTCGCGTCGCCCTTGAGGGACGATCGCGGCATCGTCTGCTGACGAAACCGCGCGTCGAGCGCGGCGTCACCCTGCATCTCGCCGTCGATCTCGAGCATCGGCGCGCGTTCGCGCACGATCGCGAGCGCGGCACGCATCCGGCGCGCGGAGTCGGAGTCGAAGCTGCCGAAGTTCGAGTGCGACACCAGCGCCACCCTGGGGTGGATGCCGAAGCGGCGCAGCTCTTCGGCCGCCATCAGCGTGATCTCGGCGAGCTGCTCGGCGCTCGGCGCGACGTTGACGTGGGTGTCGACCAGCGTGACCTGGCGGTTGGGCAGCATCAGCGTATTCATCGCCGCGTACACGGTCGAACCGGGCCGATGCCCGATCACGCGGTCGATGTAGTACAGGTGCATCTCGTGGGTGCCGAAGGTGCCGCAGATCATGCCGTCGGCGTCGCCCTTTCGCACCATCATCGAGCCGATCAGCGTCAGGCGCCTGCGCATCTCGATCTTGGCGTACTGCTCGGTGACGCCGATGCGGTCGCTCAGCGCGTGGTACTCCTGCCAGTAGTCGCGATAGCGCTCGTCCCACTCCGGGTTGATCAGGTCGAAGTCGACCCCGGCGCGCATGCGCAGCCCGAAGCGCTCGATGCGCTTCTCCAGCACCGCCGGGCGCGCGATCAGCACTGGGCGCGCGAGCTTCTCGTCGACCACCACCTGCGCGGCGCGCAACACGCGCTCCTCTTCTCCCTCGGCGTAGACGATCCTCTTGCGCGACACGCTCTTGGCCGCCTCGAAGATCGGCTTCATGAAGTTGCCCGAGTGATAGACGAACTGCTCGAGCTGCGTGCGGTACGCGTCGAAATCGGCGATCGGACGGGTGGCCACGCCGGCGTCCATCGCCGCCTGCGCCACCGCCGGGGCGATCTTCACGATCAGGCGCGGGTCGAAGGGCTTCGGGATCAGGTACTGGGCGCCGAACGAGATCTCCGCGCCGCCGTAGGCGGCGGCGACCACCTCCGATTGCTCGACCCGCGCGAGTTCGGCCAGCGCGCGCACCACCGCGATCTCCATCTCGCGCGTGATCGTGGTCGCGCCCACGTCGAGCGCGCCGCGAAAGATGAACGGGAAGCAAAGGACGTTGTTGACCTGGTTCGGGTAGTCGGTGCGCCCGGTGGCCATGATCGCGTCGTCGCGCACCGCCAGCACTTCCTCGGGCATGATCTCCGGGGTCGGATTCGCGAGCGCGAAGATCAGCGGGCGCGACGCCATCTTCGCGACCATCTCGGGCTTGAGCACGCCTGCCGCCGAAAGACCGAGGAACACGTCGGCGTCCTCGATGATCTCGCCGAGCGAACGCGCTGCGGTGTCCTGCGCGAAGCGCTCCTTGTCCGGGTCCATCAGCTCGGTCCGACCGCGGTAGACGACACCGGCGAGATCGGCGACCCAGATGTTGCGCTCGGGCAGCCCCAGGTCGACGAGCAGGTCCAGGCAGGCGAGCGCGGCCGCGCCCGCGCCGCTGCACACCAGCTTGATCTTCGAGATGTCCTTTCCCACGACCGACATCGCGTTGGTGAGCGCGGCGCCGACCACGATCGCGGTGCCGTGCTGGTCGTCGTGAAAGACCGGGATCTTCATCCGCTCGCGCAGCTTTCTCTCGACGTAGAAGCAGTCTGGCGCCTTGATGTCCTCGAGATTGATCCCGCCGAAGGTCGGCTCGAGCGCAGCGACCACGTCGACGAGCTTGTCCAGGTCGCGCTCGTCGATCTCGATGTCGAACACGTCGATGCCGGCGAACTTCTTGAA
>JAHDXY010000194.1 GCA_023384005.1 Burkholderiaceae bacterium
CGATCGTCTCGACCAACGGCAACGAGGACTGCCACGTGATCCTGCGCGGCGGCAAGGCGCCGAACTACGACGCCGAGTCGGTCGGCGCGGCCAGCGCCCAGGCCGCGCAGGCCGCGCTCGCGTGCCGGCTGATGATCGACGCGAGCCACGGCAACAGCCGCAAGAACCCGCAGAACCAGATCGGCGTGCTCGGCGACATCGCCGCGCAGATGGCGGGCGGCGAGCAGCGAATCTTCGGCGTGATGGTCGAGAGCCACCTGGTCGCGGGGCGCCAGGACCTGATCAGCGCCCGGGAGCTGGTGTACGGACAGAGCGTGACCGACGGCTGCATCGGCTGGGAGGACAGCGTCACGGCGCTCGAGTCGATGGCGCAGGCGGTGCGCGCGCGCAGGCTCAGCGCGAGCGAGTAGCACGAGCGAACAGCGCCGGCGGGCAGCGCCGGCGAGCAGCGCGAATTCCCGGTGGCCTGCGACCGGCAGTCCGCGCCGCATGCCTCTCGTCGGGAAATCGCCACGGCGCTCGCCCGCGCCCGTCCGGACCCCGCGCATCCATGCTATAACCCGCTTCAGTCAACAGGAGGCTGCCATGCAAGCCCAGCAGGTAGCGACGGTGACGCCGACCGACGCGCCGGCGGCCGCGCAGGAAGATCCGTCGTCGAGGCCCACCGGCCACAATCCGACGCCGCACGAGCGCTTGCTGGCGATGGGCCTGAGGCCCGTCGGCCGGGCGAGCGAGTTCTTCGACGAGATCCACGCGCTGATGTCGCGCACGCCGCTGTTCTCGGGGCTGGACGTCGACGAGACGCGCCGGCTCGGCGCCTTCATGTACGTCTACGAGGCGCCCGCGGGCGTCACGATGATTTCCGAGGGCGAGAGCGGCGACTTCATGATGCTGCTGATGTCCGGGATGATCGACGTCCTGCGCCGCAATCGCTACAACTACCCGTCGCGGATCGCGGTCGCTCACGCAGGGCACGCGCTGGGCGAGATGTCGATGTTCGACGGCGAGCCGCGCTTCGCGTCGTGCGTCACGCTCGAGCATTCGCGCATTTCGGTGCTCACTCGCGACGCGCTGCTGCTTGTCCTGAACGACGAGCCCAAGCTGGGCAACAAGATCCTGCTCAAGCTGGTGCAGTTGCTCTCCGAACGGCTGCGCCAGACCAGCGCGAAGCTGGTGTCGTACCTGGAAGCTGCGCGCGAAGCCTAGCGCTCGCGCTTCGGATCCCACTGGACGTCGTTGCCGCCCGCATGGCGGTTGAGTACGCGCGCGAGCACGAACAGCAGGTCCGACAGCCGGTTCAGGTACTGGCGGCACACCGCTCGCACCGTCTCGTCGCGTCCGAGCGCGACCACCGCACGCTCGGCGCGCCTCGCGACGGTGCGCGCCACGTGCGCCTGGGCCGCCGCGCGCGCCCCGCCGGGCAGGATGAACTCGTCGAGCCGTGGAAGCGTCGCGTTGTAGTGCTCGAGCCATTCGTCCAGTCGAATCAGCTGCGCCTCGCGCACGTTCTCGTAGCCCGGGATGCACAACTCGCCGCCGAGGTCGAACAGGTCGTGCTGGATCGCGTCGAGCACCGCGCGCACGTCGTCGGGCAGCGCCTCGGTGAGCAGCAGCCCGACGCAGGAGTTCAGTTCGTCGACTTCGCCCAGAGCGGCGATGCGCGCGCCTGCCTTGCTCGTGCGGCTGCCGTCGCCCAGCCCGGTCGTGCCGTCGTCGCCGGTGCGGGTGGCGATCTTCGAGAGTCTCTTGCCCATGTCATTTTCGCGGAACGCTCCGCGCCTGTCGTTGCTGCCCGCGATGCGCCCAGGCGGTGGTGTGCCGTTCGATCGCGCTTGTCTGCGAAACGGTGGTGCCGATGCTAGCAAAACTGCCCCGCCCGCGGCGGTCGCGCGGAAGGATTCGGCTACACTGGACGCTGGAGCCGACCATGAACCAGATTGCCTTTTCCGAGTCTCTCAGGCGGCCGTTGCCGCCGGCGCTCGAGACCGCGCTTCGAGATCGCTTCGGCGAGCGCGTCAGCACCGCACGGGCGGTGCGCGACCACCACGGCCGCGACGAATCCCCGTTTCCGGTCACGCCACCGGCCGCGGTGGTGTTCGCGCAGTCCACCGACGACGTGGTCGCGCTCGTGAACCTGTGCCGGACGCACCGCTATCCGCTGATTCCCTACGGCGCCGGCTCCTCGCTCGAGGGGCACCTGCTCGCGATCCACGGCGGCGTGTCGCTCGACCTGTCGCGGATGAACGCGGTGGTCGCCGTCGACGCCGAGGACCTCACCGCGACCGTGCAGGCGGGCGTGCTTCGCAAGCAGCTCGACGAGGCGCTCAAGTCCACCGGCTTGTTCTTTCCGATCGATCCCGGGGCCGACGCGAGCATCGGCGGCATGGCGGCCACGCGCGCGTCGGGCACGAACGCGGTGCGCTACGGCACGATGCGCGAGAACGTGCTCGCGCTCACCGTGGTCACCGCCGAGGGCAAGGTGATCCGAACCGCCAGGCGCGCGCGCAAGTCGTCCGCAGGCTACGACCTCACGCGGCTCTTCATCGGTTCCGAAGGCACGCTGGGGGTGATCTGCGAAGTCACGGTGCGGCTCTATCCGGTGCCGGAGGCGATGTCGGCGGCAGTGGTGAACTTCCCCTCGCTCGCCGACGCGGTGCGCACCGTGATCGAAACGATCCAGGTCGGCGTGCCGATCGCGCGCAGCGAGTTCCTGTGCGACGCGACGATCCGCGCGATCAACGCGCACAGCAAGACGGGGTTGCGCGAGGCGCCCACGCTGTTCTTCGAGTTCCACGGCAACGAGCGCTCGGTGCGCGAGCAGGCCGAGATCGTGCAGGGCATCGCCCGCGAGCACGGCGGGCAGGATTTCGAATGGGCGACGCATCCGGAGGACCGGACCCGGTTGTGGAACGCGCGCCACAATGCGTACTTCGCCTGCCTGCAGGTGCGCGCGGGATGCCGCGCGATCTCCACCGACACCTGCGTGCCGATCTCGCGGCTGGCCGATTCGATCACCGGCGCGCGGCGCATCCTCGACACCGCCGGGTTTCCGACGATGCTGCTCGGCCACGTCGGCGACGGGAACTTCCACGCGGTGCTGCTGGTCGACGCGAACGACGAGCGCGAGATGCACGAGGCCGAGCGTCTGAACGACGAGATCGTGCGCCTCGCGCTCGCGATGGACGGCACCTGCACCGGCGAGCACGGAATCGGGCTGCACAAGATGGGCTTTCTCGTCGAGGAAGCCGGCGGCGACGCGATCGAACTGATGCGCCGGATCAAACTGGCCTTCGACCCTCACAAAATCTTCAATCCGGGCAATATCTTCCTGCTCTGTGTCGAGCGAT
This sequence comes from Burkholderiaceae bacterium, assembly GCA_023384005.1. Classification (GTDB taxonomy): domain Bacteria; phylum Pseudomonadota; class Gammaproteobacteria; order Burkholderiales; family Burkholderiaceae_E; genus Quisquiliibacterium. Next base: position 3,348 of record JAHDXY010000194.1, read on the forward strand.
CGGCCACCGGGTCGCGCCGCGCGCCCCGGTGGCCGGCGAAGCGCTGCGCACGCGGCGGCTCAGCGTTTGTAGCGTTTCGCGACGAACGGCAGCGGAGTGAGGTGCACGCTGGGCCTGCGCTCGCGCACCGCCGCGCGGAATGCCCCGTCGTTGCTGTGCCTGACCGCGCCCGCGTCCATGTACGCCAGCATCACCGGGCGGTTGAGCGTCGGGGACACGGTGCCGCTGGTAACTTCGCCGACGACGCGATCGCGCTCGTCGAGCACCTGTGCGTGCGCGCGCACCGGAATCGACTCGTAGGACGCGAGCCCGACGAGCTTGCGTGCCGGACCGTCGGCCAGCTGGCGCAGGATCGTCTGCGAGCCGGGAAACCCGCCGGCTTTCAGCCCGCCCGCGCGGCGCGACTTCGGGATCGCGAACGAGAGCGCGGCCTCGACCGGCGTGGTGCCGGCGTCGATGTCGCTGCCGTGCAGCGCGAGTCCCGCCTCCAGGCGCAGCGTGTCGCGCGCGCCCAGCCCGATCGGGGCGACGTCCGAGTCGGCGAGCAGGCGGCGCGCCAGCGCCTCGGCGCTCGCGCTCGGCACGGAGATCTCGTAGCCGTCTTCGCCGGTGTATCCGGAGCGGGTCGTGAAGCACTTCGCGCCGAGCAGCTCGAGCGTGCGCGACTGCATGAACAGCATCGCACGCGCCTCGGGGTCGAGCCTGACGAGAGCCTGTTCGGCGCGAGGACCCTGCAGGGCGAGCAATGCCGCGTCGATGAACTCGAACACCAGCTCGGGGCAGCGGGCGCGAAACAGCTCGAGATCGTGCGCGCAGTTGCCCGCGTTGACCACGACGCGCACTTCGTCGCCGAGGTTGACCAGCATCAGGTCGTCCTCGATCCCGCCATGCTCGTTGAGCAGGTACGAGTACTTCTGCAGGCCCTCGGGCCAGTCGTCGAAGTCCACCGGCAGCGCCGCTTCGAGCTGGCGATGCAGGGTCGTGCGCCGCGTGTCGGCCGCGGTGACGCGCAGCTGCCCCATGTGCGACACGTCGAACAGCCCGGCGCGCTCGCGCGTGTGCAGGTGCTCGGCCTTGAGGCCGTCGCGGTACTGGATCGGCATCTCGAAACCGGCGAAACCGGCCATCTTCGCGCCGAGTTCGCGGTGCAGCGCGTCGAGCGCGATCCTGCCCGGTGCGGCGTCCATCTATTTCTCGTAGTCTGAAACGGGCGGGCAGGTGCACACCAGGTTGCGATCGCCCCCGGCGTTGTCGACGCGTTTCACGAACGGCCAGAACTTCGCGTCGCGCAGCCACGGCAGCGGGTAGGCCGCGCATTCGCGCGAGTAGGCGTGGTTCCAGTCGCCGGCGATCTCGGCCGCAGTGTGCGGCGCGCTCTTCAGCGGATTGTCGGCGCGGTCGAAACTCCCGTCGGCGATGCGCTGCAGTTCCGAGTGGATCGAGATCATCGCGTCGCAGAAGCGGTCGATCTCGGCTTTCGATTCGCTCTCGGTGGGTTCGATCATCAGCGTGTCTGCCACCGGGAAAGACACTGTCGGCGCGTGAAAGCCGTAGTCGATCAGGCGCTTGGCGAGATCCTCGGCGGTGACGCCGTACTTCGCCTTCAGGTCGCGCGTGTCGAGGATGCACTCGTGCGCGACGCGACCGTTGGCACCGCTGTAGAGCACCGCAAAGAAAGGCGCGAGCCGCGCGGCGATGTAGTTGGCGTTGAGGATCGCGACTTCGGTCGCCTTGCGAACGCCGTGCGCGCCCATCATGCGCAGGTACATCCACGAGATCGTCGTGATCAGCGCGCTGCCCGACGCGCTCGACGCGACCGAGCCGGCGCCCTTCTCGTGGGGAGACCGGAACGGGTCCGCCGGCAGGTGCGGCGCGAGGTGCGCGGCCACCGCGATCGGGCCCATTCCCGGCCCGCCGCCGCCGTGCGGAACGCAGAAGGTCTTGTGCAGGTTCATGTGGCAGACGTCTGCGCCGATGTCGCCCGGGCGTGCGAGGCCCGCGAGCGCGTTGAGGTTCGCGCCGTCCATGTAGACCTGCGCGCCGGCGCCGTGGACCAGCGTGCAGACCTCGCGGATCGTCGCCTCGAACACGCCGTGCGTCGACGGATAGGTGACCATCAGCGCGGCGATCGCGTCGCGGTGCAGCTCGATCTTCGCGCGCAGGTCGACCATGTCGATGTTGCCGTTTCGGTCGCAACCGACCACCACGATGCGCATGCCCATCATCTGCGCCGACGCCGGGTTGGTACCGTGCGCCGAAGCCGGAATCAGGCACACGTCGCGCGCGCCCTGCCCGATCGACGCCAGGTAGGCGCGGATCGCGAGCAGGCCGGCGTACTCGCCCTGCGCACCCGAGTTCGGCTGGAATGACACCGAATCGAAACCGGTGATCTCGGCAAGCCATTTCCCGAGCTGTTCGAGCATGCGCGTGTAGCCGCTCGCCTGCGCGGGCGGCACGTAGGGGTGGATGTCGGCAAAGCCGGGCCAGCTTAGCCCCGCCATCTCCGATGCGGCGTTGAGCTTCATCGTGCACGATCCGAGCGGGATCATCGAGTGCACCAGCGAGATGTCGCGGTTCTCGAGCTTCTTCAGGTAGCGGACGAACTCGGTTTCGCTGTGGTAGCGGTTGAATACCGGGTGCGTGAGCAGCGCTTCGGCACGCCGCATCGAAGCCGGAATCGACTCGGGTTCGACCCCGACCGAATCGACCGCCGCCGCGAGGTCGCGCTGCGCGACGTGCGCGCCGCCGAGCACGTAGGCGAGATCGGCGATGTCGCCCAGGCCGGTGGTTTCGTCGAGGCTGAGCGCGATCCGCTCGGCGCCCAGAACGCGCAGGTTGATGCGCAGCGCGCCGGCGCGTTGCAGCGCATCGCCGGCGCCCGCGCCGAGGTCGAACACCAGCGTGTCGAAGAACTCGCCGTGCACCGGTCGCAGCGCAGGGGCGAGCAGTGACGCGAGCAGGCGCGCCATCGCGTTGACCCTGAGCGCGATTCGCGAGAGCCCCTGCGGGCCGTGGTACACCGCGTAGAACGAGGCGATGTTCGCGAGCAGCGCCTGCGCGGTGCAGATGTTGCTGGTGGCCTTGTCGCGCCGGATGTGCTGCTCGCGAGTCTGCAGCGCCATGCGCAGCGCCGGGTTGCCCAGCGCATCCTTCGACACGCCGATGATCCGCCCGGGGAGCGTTCGCACCAGTTCGGCGCGCGCCGCCATGAACGCGGGGTGCGGTCCGCCGTAGCCCAGCGGCACGCCGAAGCGTTGCGCCGAACCGATCGCGATGTGGGCGCCCATCGCGCCCGCGCTCCTCACGAGCAGCAGCGCGAGCGGATCGCAGCCGAGCGAGGCCATCGCGCCGGCGGCGTGCAGGTTCGCGATCTGCACGCTGAAGTCGCGCAGCCGGCCTTCGGTGTCGGGGCTCTGGAAGTGCGCGCCGAATACGCTGCTCGCGTCGAGTTCGCTCGCCGCGTCCGCAACCACCAGCTCGATCCCCATCCACTTCGCGCGCGTCGCGAGCACCGCGATCACCTGCGGATGCGCCCAGCGATCGACGAAGAAGCGCTGCGACGCGTGCCGGGACGCACGCCGGCACGCGGCCATTGCCTCGGCGGCGGCGCTGGCCTCGTCGAGCAGCGACGCGTTGGCCACCGGCAGGCCGGTGAGGTCGATCACCATCTGCTGGAAGTTGAGCAGCGCCTCGAGCCGGCCCTGGGCGATCTCGGCCTGGTAGGGCGTATAGGCGGTGTACCAGCCCGGGTTCTCGAGCAGGTTGCGGCGGATCGGCTCGGGCGTGATCGTGCCGTGGTAGCCGGCGCCGATGTACGTGCGCCAGATCTCGTTGGCCGAGGCGAATTCGCGCAGCTCGGCCAGCGCGCGAACCTCCGAGGTGGCCTCGGGCAGCGCGAGCGGTGCGTCGCGGAGAATCGCTGCGGGTACGGTCTGCGCGATCAGTTCGCTGCGCGAGCTCAGCCCTAGCAGGTCGAGCATCGCCGCTTCCTGCGACGCCGAGGGGCCGAGGTGGCGGGCGTGAAACTCGTCGTCGCCGAACAGCGCGCGAAGCCCCGCGCCCGCGAGGTCGTTCGGGTTCATCGCGGACTCCTCAGGCAGCGCCGGGTCCGGCGCCGTAACCGGACGCGGACAGCATCGAGTCGAGCTGCTTCGGATCGGCGAGCCGGATCCGCACCAGCCAGCCGGCGTCGAACGGGGATTCGTTGACCGCCTGCGGGGCGTCGGCGAGCGCGGCGTTGACCTCGACCACCTCGCCGTCGACCGGAGCGAACACGTCGGACGCCGCCTTGGTCGACTCGACCACCGCGAACTGCGTGCCGGCAGTGAGCGCACGGCCCGGCTCGGGCAACTCGACGTAGACCAGTTCGCCCAGCGCGTCCTGCGCGTGGTGCGTGATGCCGACGGTGACGGTGCCGTCGCCGTTGTCGCGCAGCCACTCGTGGCTGGGGGTGTACCTGAGGTCGGAGGGGTTGTCCATGCGGGGCTCCTGGAGCGGCGATGGCGCCGCGTGATGGTTCGGAACCCCCCCTGTCCTTTTGCCTGAGAGATTCAGCCTCGGGCGTCGAAGCACGACGCACGCTGCCTGTTTCCTTCGGCGAGGCCGCCGTACACACTGCCGTGTTCCGCGGGGTGCCACGCCCGCGACTGCGGCGGCGCGAACGCGCCTTCTCTCCAGAGAGTCGATACCGCGGCAGTCCTTTTGCCTGAGAGTTTCCGGGGCGATACACCTTCGGCGCCGCCCGCCTCGTGCTGCTGGCGGCGGTCTCTCCCGCCGCGGCCATTCGACTGGCCCGTAATGTGCCCAGCGCGCGCGACGATGTCAAATTCCCGGCGGGTGACCGACCGATGCGCGCGAATCGCGCGCGCGTCGCCCCGGCCAGGCGATCAGCGCGATGCCGGCGGCGGCGAAGGCAAACGCGACCATGTGCACGAGGGTGAAACGCTCGCCCAGCCAGGCGACGCCGACCGCGCCCGACGCGAGGGGCATCGCGATCGTGAACACGCCGCTGTGGTTGGCGGGCACGTGCCGCAGGCCAGAGAGCCACAGCCAGGTCGCGAACACGCTCGCCGCGAGCGCGTAGAAAACGAGCAGTGCCCAGGTGCCAGCGCCCGGAGCGCTGAAGTCGAAACTCGCCGCCTGCCACAGGCCGAAGGGCGTCATCAGAAGGAAGCCGATCAGGTTGATCAGCGCCGAGATGCGCAGTGCCGACAGCGTGGCGGTGAGGCGCTTGCCCAGGACGACGTAGGTCGCCTCGCAGCACACGCATCCGAACAGCAGCAGGTTGCCGAGCACCGACTGGGCATCCGAGGCGAGCCCGCGCGCGAGCGTGAGCGTGACGACGCCGGCCACTGCGAGCGCGAC
>JAHDXY010000195.1:0-6768 GCA_023384005.1 Burkholderiaceae bacterium
GGCATCACGGTATTCAACGGCACTCCGGCGGAATTCGAGAGCGACCCAGAGATCGCCCGCAAGTACCTGATGGTTGCCGGACACGGAGACTGACATGTTCTACCACGTAGTGACGATGCACTTGACCGAAGCGGCCGACGCGCAGTTTCATCGAAAGGTCGAGGCCTACGCGCAGCGCGTTCGACGCGAGTGCACCGGCATCGTGCACTATCACTACTGCCGCAACATGGCTGCGCGTGCGAAGGGGTACACGCATGTCGTCGCGGGGGTATTCGAAAGCTCCGAGGCGCACGACAACTATCAGGTCTCGCCGGCGCACCAGGAAATGAAGAACTACATGATGCCGTTCATCGCCGACATGGTGGTCTTCGACAGCGACCCGGTCGCCGATTCGGCGTCCAAGGGATGACGACGTGAGCCCGAACCCGAGCGACGCGCCAGGCGTGGTCTGGCGTCCCGACGAAGAGACCATCCGGGCGGCGAACCTGAGCGCCTTCATGAAGGCGGTCGGCGTCGCCGATTACGACGCGCTGAACCGGCGCTCGGTGGCCAAACCCGAGTGGTTCTGGAATGCCCTGATCGAGTACCACGACCTGCGCTTCGAAACCCCCTACGAGCGCGTGCTCGACTCTTCGGCCGGCGTACCCTGGACCAAGTGGTGCGTGGGGGGAACGACCAACATCGTCTCGAACTGCCTGGACCGATACCGTGCGACGCCGGTGATGGACAAGGTCGCGCTCGAGTGGGAGGGCGAGGACGGAACGCGGCGCAGCTGGACCTATGCCGAGCTCGACGCCGAAGTCTGCCGTGCGGCGAACGCACTACGCGCGCGTGGACTGGGGCGCGGCGACGTGATCGCGATCTACATGCCGATGGTACCGGAGGTCGCTGCGGCCTTCCTGGCGATCGCCAAGATCGGGGCGGTCGTGCTGCCGCTGTTTTCTGGATTCGGCACCAGCCCGATCATCGATCGCCTCAACGACGGCGGCGCGAAGGCGGTGTTCACCATCGACGGCACCCGTCGTCGCGGCAAGAGTGCGCTGATGAAGCCAACGCTCGACGAGGCGCTCGCGAGCGTGCCCACTGTTCGGCAGGTGTTCGTCGTCAAGCACCTCGGCGAGGCCACGCCGATGAGCGCGCCCAGGGATCTGTGGTGGCACGAGGAGGTCGGGCCGCAGGCGCCCAGCGCGGCGACCGAGCAGGTGCCCGCAGACGATCCGCTGATCCTGATTTTCACCTCGGGAACCACCGGGAAAGCCAAAGGCGCGGTGCTCACTCATTGCGGCTTCGCGACCAAGCTGGCGCTCGACATGGGCCTGTGCCTGGACTTCAAGCCCGGCGATCGCCTGCTGTGGATGAGCGACATGGGCTGGCTGGTCGGGCCGATGATCGTCGAGGGCGCGACGCTTCTGGTCGGCAGATTCGTCCTCGCCGAGGGCGCGCCGGACTACCCGCAAAAAGGCCGGATCTGGCGACTGGTGCAGGATTTCGCGGTGAGTTTTCTTGGCATCGCGCCCACCGTGGTGCGTGCGCTGATGCAGGGCGGCGAGCAGGAAGCCCGGCGCTACGACCTGTCCTCGCTTCGCATCATGGCCTCGACCGGCGAGCCCTGGAATCCGGACTCGTGGTCGTGGCTGTTCGAGCACGTCGGCGCCCGGCGGGTACCGATCCTGAACTACTCGGGCGGCACCGAGATCGGCGGCGGCATCATCACCGGCACCGTGCTGCACCCGCTCAAGCCGTGCTCGTTCGCCGGTTCGGTTCCGGGCATGGCTGCGGCGGTGGTCGACGAAGATGGCAACGACCTCCCGCGCGGGCAGGTAGGCGAACTGGTGATGAGGGCGCCCTCGATCGGCTTGACGCGAGGGCTCTGGAACGATCCGCAGCGCTACATCGACAGTTACTGGTCGCGCATCCCGGGGCTGTGGGTGCACGGTGACTTCGCGTCGATCGACGCCGACGGGTTCTGGTACGTGCACGGGCGCTCCGACGACACGATCAAGATCGCGGGGAAACGCGTCGGACCGGCGGAGGTCGAATCGATCCTTCTCGCGACCGGCCTGATCGCCGAGGCAGCCGTGGTTGGGGCGCACGATGCGGTCAAAGGGCAGGCGCTGGTGTGCGTCTGCGTGCCCGGGCGCGCGGACGAGCATTTGTCCGAGAAGCTCTCGCAGGCGGTGACCACCGAGTTCGGCACGCCGTTCCGGCCGCGCGAGATCGTCTTCGTTGCCGACCTTCCGAAGACGCGCAACATGAAAGTCATGCGTCGCGTGGTGCGTGCGGTCCTCAACGGGCAGCCGCCCGGTGACCTCTCGTCGCTGGTCAATCCCGAGTCGATCGACGGCCTCAAGCAGGTGCTCGCGCGGGCCGGATCGCCTTAGCCGGATCGATCGAACGAGCAATGAACGAGGCGGCGCCGAATCCTTATCTGGACGAGCAGCTGCTCGAACTCGCGCGGCACGCGCGCCGCTTCGCCAGCGAGAGGATCGCCCCCGGGTTTCGCGAACGCGACGCGACGCGCGTTCTCGACCGTGCGCTGATGCTGGAGATGGGGCGGCTGGGGCTTATCGCGCCGGAGCTGGCGCAGGAATCCGCAGGGATGGGCCTGGGCTGCATGGCCGCGGGGGTGATCCACGAGGAGATCGCGCGCGCCGACCTGAGTATGTCGTACGTCAACCTCCTGGCTTCGCTCAACGGGCAGATTCTCTCGCAGCACGCGTCGCCGGCGGTCGCGCGACCGTGGCTCGAACGCCTCACGCGCGGCGAGGCGTTGCTCGCGATCGCGCTCACCGAGCCGCGCGGCGGCTCGGACGCCGCGAACCTGCGCCTTCGGATGCAGCGGGTCGGCGACGCGTATCTGCTCAACGGCGAGAAGACCTCGATCTCGGCGGCCGATCAGGCCGACGCGACGGTGGTGTTCGCGCGCAGCGGCGCCGCAGGTTCGGGGGCGCGCGGCGTGTCGGCGCTTCTCGTGCCGATGGACCTCGCCGGCGTCACGCGCACGCGTTTCGACTGCCACGGCCAGCGCGCGATCGGGCGCGGTTCGATTTTCTTCGACAACGTCAGCGTCCCTGCCAGCCATCTCCTGGGCGCCGAAGGCGAGGGCTTCGTCCAGGTGATGCAGGGCTTCGATTTCTCGCGTGCGCTGATCGGCCTGCAGGTGCTGGCGGTGGCGCGCGTCGCGCTCGAGGAAACGTGGAGCCACGTGTCCGGGCGCGAAGCATTCGGCAAGCCGCTCGCCGCCTTCCAGGGCGTGTCGCATCCGCTGGCCGAATGCGAGACGCAGCTCGAGGCGGCGCGGCTGCTTTGCCTGCAGACGCTTTGGCTCAAGGACCGGGGCTTGCCGCACACTGCTCAGGCGGCGATGTGCAAGTGGTGGGCACCGAAACTCGCCTACGACACCGTGCACCAGTGCCTGCTGATGCACGGCCACAGCGCCTACGATCGGGGCCCGATGGAGCAGCGGCTGCGCGACCTGCTCGGCTTTCAGATCGGCGACGGCACCGCGCAGATCATGAAGACGATCATTGCCCGGGAGTACGCCGGGCGCGAAGCGGTACCTTCCTGAGTTTTTGCTCACTGGAGTGACTGAGCATGGAATTCGACGCAATCCTGATCCCGCCGCGTCGCGCGGAGATGCTCGCGGGCGGCTTCTGGCACGAGAAGACGATCAACGACCATCTCGAACACTGCATCGAGCTCTCGCCGGACAAGCTCGCGCTGACCGCGGTGTCGCTCGACACCGGGCAGACGCGGCGCTTCACCTATCGCGAGCTGGGCACGATGGCCGATCGCATCGCGGTCGGTCTCGCGCGGCTGGGGGTGCGGCGCAACGACGTGGTGTCGTGCCAGTTGCCCAACTGGTGGCAGTTCTCGCTCACCTACCTGGCCTGCTCGCGAATCGGCGCGGTGATGAACCCGCTGATGCACATCTTTCGTGAGCGCGAGCTCTCGTTCATGCTCGCGCACGGCCGAAGCAAGGTGGTGATCGTTCCGAAGTCGTTTCGCGGCTTCGATTTCGAGGCGATGGTCAACGGCATTCGCGGCAAGCTGCCCGATCTCGAACACGTCATCGCTATCGGCGCCCAGGGCTCCGACAGCTTCGAGGCGCGCTTGAGCGATCCGCCGTGGGAGCAGGAAGCGGATGCGGGCGAGATCCTGCGACGTGCCCGCCCCGGACCGGACGACGTCACGCAGCTGATCTACACCTCGGGCACCACCGGAGAGCCGAAGGGCGTGATGCACAGCGCCAACACGCTGATGGCGAACATCGTCCCCTATGCCGAACGATTGCGTCTCGGAGCCGACGACGTCGTCCTGATGGCGTCGCCGATGGCGCACCAGACCGGCTTCATGTACGGGCTGATGATGCCGGTCATGCTGCGCGCGCACGCGGTGCTGCAGGATGTCTGGGAACCGGCGAAGGCGGCCGAGCTGATCCGGGCCGAGAAGGTGAGCTTCACGATGGCGTCCACTCCGTTCCTGACCGATCTCGCCAGGACGGTGAGCGAGCCGGGGAAAGCCGTTCCGAGCCTGAGGATCTTTCTGTGCGCCGGTGCGCCGATTCCCGGCCCGCTGGTCGAGCAGGCGCGCGCCGCGCTCGGCGCGAAGATCGTTTCGGCCTGGGGAATGAGCGAGAACGGCGCGGTCACGACCACGCTGCTCGATGACGATGACGAGCGTTCGGTGAACACCGACGGCTGTCCATTGCCCGGGATGCAGGCGCGGGTGGTCGACGAGGCGGGAGACGAGCTGCCCGCGGGCGAAGCGGGCCGGCTGCTGGTGCGCGGCTGCTCGAACTTCGGCGGCTACCTGAAGCGCCCGCAGCTCAACGCCACCGACGAACAGGGATGGTTCGACACCGGGGATCTCGCGGTCATCGACGCGCGCGGCTACGTCCGGATCAGCGGGCGAAGCAAGGACGTGATCATTCGCGGCGGCGAGAACATCCCGGTGGTGGAGATCGAGACGATGCTCTACCGCCACCCGGCGATCGCGCAGGTCGCGATCGTTTCCTACCCGGACGAGCGGCTCGGCGAACGCGCCTGCGCGGTCGTGGTGCTCAAGCCGGGACAGCAGTTCGACCTCGCGGCAATGGTGGAGTTCATGAAGTCGCAGAAGATGGCGATCCAGTACATCCCTGAAAGGCTCGTCGTTCGCGAAACGCTCCCCGCGACGCCGTCGGGCAAGATCCAGAAGTTCAAGTTGCGCGAGATGCTCAGGGAGACCGCGCGGTGAGAGGGCTGGCCGGAAAAGTCGCGCTGGTCACCGGTGCCGGCGGGCCGATGGGGCGCGCGATCGCGACGCGGCTCGCCGCCGCAGGCGTCGACCTGGTGCTGTCCGACATTTCGGGGGCGCGGCTGGGCGCGGCGGCGGCCTCGATCGAGCAGGTGCGGGTCGTCTCGCATCGTGCCGACGCGACAAATCGCGACGAAGCGCGCGCGGTAGCCGCGCTTGGGATCGAAACCTTCGGCCGAATCGACATTCTGGTCAACGTCGTCGGCGGCATCCGCTCGACCCGGCTCTACACGCCGTTTCTCGAACTCGACGAGGCGCAGTGGGACAGCACCTTCGCGCTCAATCTGAAGCCCGGCTTTCACCTGGTGCATGCGCTCGCTCCGGAGATGCTGCGCCGCGGAAACGGAAGAATCGTCAACATCGCATCGGTCGTGCTGGCGGGCGAGGCCGGGCAGGCGGACTACGCGGCGGCGAAAGCGGCTGTCGCGTCGTTCACGCGAACGCTGGCGCAGGAGTTCGCGCCGCACATCAACGTGAATTGCATCTCCCCGGGGCCGATCCGAACCACCGTGATGGACCGCATGCCCGACAGCGAGTTGCAGGGATTCATCGAGAAGAGCTTCCTGCGCCGTCTCGGGGAGGCGAGTGAAGTCGCCGACGCCGTCGCTTTCTTCTCGAGCGAGGAATCGGCTTTCGTTACCGGCGAGATCCTGGCGGTGTCCGGCGGCAATCACCCGCATCTCTAGCGGGCATCCGTCGCGCCCCTTCGTCGACTTGTTTGATCGCGGACAAGATTTGCGCTTCATCGCGTTGACTTGACCCGGGGCGTGCCCTATGGTTTGCCATGACAACTATATGGTTGTCTTGTTCAACCAGGGTCGTCGCCCGGCCTGAGCGCCTGCGCAATCGGCGAGCAGGCCCGGCGCACCGAACACGCAGGGGAACCGAAGTGATCAAGCAACTGCTGGCCGCCTGCATCGTTGCAGGCGTCGTTCCGACCGTCGCGCAGGCGCAGGAGGTCAAGCTGCGGCTGGCGCATTTCATGCCCGCCGCGTCGTGGCAGCACACCGATCTGTTCGAGGCGTGGGGTAAAGCCGTCAGCGAGCAGAGCAAGGGGCGCATCGAAGTGCGCGTGTTTCCCGCCCAAACCCTTGGCAAGGCGGTGGCGGGCTACGACAACGCGATCAACCGGGTCGCCGAGGTGACCTGGACCGTGCAGGGATACACGGCCAATCGCTTTCCGCTGAGCCAGATCGTCGAGCTGCCGGGCATCTTCGAGACCGCTGAACAGGGTTCGTGCGTTTTCCAGAAACTCTACGACAGCGGCGCGCTGGCGCAGGAGTACAGCGACACCCACGTGTTGTTCGTGCACACGCACGGGCTGGGCCACCTGCACACCAAGGACAAGGCGGTGACGCAGGTTTCCGACATGAAGGGCCTCAAGATCCGCCAACCGACCGCCGTGATCGGACGGATGCTGCGCGCGGTCGGCGCCGAACCCGGGCAGCAGCGGCGCCCGCACGGAGCAGC
>JAHDXY010000195.1:6778-8701 GCA_023384005.1 Burkholderiaceae bacterium
CGAGTCGGTCGGCATGCCAGCGCCGCAGATCTACGAGTCGACCCAGCGCGGCGCGATCGACGGGTTCCTGTTGCCGTGGGAGGCCGTGGCAGGTTTTCGCGCCGACGAGGTGTCGAACCACCACACCGAGCTCGGCGTCTACTCGCTCGCGTTCGTAATGACGATGAACAAGGCGGTGTACGACGGGCTTCCTGCGGATCTGAAGAAGGTCATCAACGACAACTCCGGCGCGCGCTGGGCCGCGATCGCGGGCCGAGGCTACGATGCCGCCGACGTTAGCGGCAAGAAGAAGACCCTCGAATCGGGCACCGTTCACGCGCTGAGCCCGGAAAACCGCCGAATCTGGGAGAAGGCTGGAGCCGAAGCGGCCGAGGGCTACCTCGCCGAACTCGAAGCGAAGGGGCTTCCGGCGCGCAAGATCCATGCGCAAGCCAGGCAGTTCGCCCAAGCCTGCAAGCAGGGCGCGAAGTAGAGCGGCCGAAGCCTTCGCCCGGCGACGCACGCCGCATGGCGCGCGCGGTAACGCTGCTGGCCGGTGCGTTCAACGCGCTGGCCGGCGCGGCGCTGGTGTTCATGCTGCTCAACGTCGCCGGCACGATCGTCGCCCGGCTGATCCACGCGCTGAGCGGCGGCGCGCTGAACATGATCTGGCGCGGGTCGTACGAGCTCGCCGTTCTCGCGCTCACCGTGGTCGTCTTCGCTTCGCTGCACCGCGCCTTCGTCGTCGGTGCGATCCGGATCGAGCTGTTCACCGATTTCATGCCGCAATCGGTCAAGCGAGTCATCGACGGTGTGTTCGGCCTGGTCTACGGCGTCTTCGCCGCGGCGATGACCTGGCGCTTCACCCACGCGGTCGCGGTGACCTATGAGCGCGGCGATGCGACGCAGGACCTGCTTCTTCCGCTGTACTGGATCTACCTCTTTCTGGCGACGGCATCGGGCGCGCTCACCGTAGTGGCGATCGGATGGTCGCTCGCCGCGATCGCCGGAAAGACCGGCGACCGGGCACGCGCCGCATCGGAGCCATCGACTTGATCGAGCCGACGACCGCCGGGATCGTGGGCATCGCGATGCTGTTCGTGCTGATTGCGCTGCGCTGCCCGATCGGGCTGGCGATGATCATCGTCGGCTTCGGCGGGTTCGCGGCGATCGCCGGGCTTACCCCCGCATTGTCGATCATCGAGAACGGCCCGTACGAGGTCGCTTCGAACTACAGTTTCACGATGATCCCGCTGTTCATGCTGATGGGCGGCTTCGCCGCGCGCGCGCGCATCTCGACCGACCTCTTCGACGCGGCCAAGACTCTGATCGGGCACTGGCGAGGCGGGCTCGCGATGGCCGCGGTCAGCGCGAGCGCCGGGTTCTCGACGATCTGCGGTTCGTCGGTCGCGACGGCGGCGACGATGACCCGGGTGTCGCTGCCCGAGATGACCGCCAACGGATACTCGGCACGGCTCGCCTGCGGGTCGCTGGCGGCGGGCGGAACGCTCGGAATCATGATCCCGCCGAGCATCGCGCTGCTGCTCTACGGACTGATCACCGAACAGTCGGTGGCCAAGATGTTCCTTGCCGGCTTCCTGCCGGGCCTGCTCGCCTACCTGATGTATCTGGCGACGATCGTGATCACCGTTCGGGTTCGGCCCGATTGGGCCAGAGCCTCGGGCAAGAGAAGTTCGGCTTCGGCGCGGCGCGCGGTAGCCCAGTTGCTGCCTGTCCTGCTCGTTTTCGGGGTCGTGATGGGGGGCATCTACGGCTCGCTCTTCACCCCGACCGAAGCGGCCGGCGTGGGCGCCGCGATCACGCTCGTGATGGCGGTGACGCGAGGAGGAATGCGCCTGCGAGGCTTCGTCGACGCGATCAGGGAAACGCTGATCGTTTCTTCGATGATCTTCACGATCCTGATCGGCGCCGAGGTGTTCGGTT
>JAHDXY010000196.1 GCA_023384005.1 Burkholderiaceae bacterium
CGACTCGCGGCAACCGTAGAGGTTGTCGAACTTGCTCTTGGTGACCGAGTCGTTGACGTTGATCGCTCGAAACGCGAGTTCGCCGCGCGCGGCCATCTGGTAAAGGCGCTTCACGCCGGTGGTCGTTTCCTCGGTCACGCCGACGATCGCCGCCAGGCGCTTCGAGTACCAGTCGGGGCTTTTCGCGAGCCTGGCGCGGATCGCCGCGTAGAGCTCGGTCTCTTCTTCGCCGCGAGGCTTGGCCAGCAGCGACGCGTCCTTCTCGGCCTTCGCTCCCAGGTGCAGCAGCAGCGTCGCGTCGCCGCCGTCGTCGAGGATCATGTTCGAGAACTCGCCGTCGGCCCACTCGAAGATGCGGTGGGTGTAGTCCCAGTACTCGGCCAGCGTCTCGCCCTTGTAGGCGAATACCGGCGTGCCTGTCGCGGCGATCGCGGCTGCGGCATGGTCCTGCGTGGAGAAGATGTTGCACGAGGCCCAGCGCACTTTCGCGCCCAGCGCCTGCAGCGTCTCGATCAGGACGGCGGTCTGGATCGTCATGTGCAGCGACCCGGTGATGCGCGCGCCGGCGAGCGGCTGCGCCGCGGTGTACTCGTCGCGAATGGCCATCAGGCCGGGCATCTCGGTTTCGGCGATCTCGATTTCCTTGCGACCCCAGCCGGCGAGGCCGATGTCGGCGACACGGAAATCGGCCGAATCGTCGGTTTTCAGTACAGCGGACATGGTCACTTCCCTTGAATGGGTGACCCCGGCGGCACGAGCGGACAATTCGGAACCGAAGCAGGCGGTCCGCTCGTTTGCCGTGAGGGGTCACGGATCAACGAGCGCCGTTTCAAGCCTGATGAATCGACTCGAGCCTGGCGGTTGCGGCACGACGCAGGGTCGGGCAACCCGTCGCAGCGCTCCTCGGGTCAACTGGCGGATTATACGCGATGGCGCGCCGCGCGGCCTCCGGAGGCTCCACCGCGCCGCCTCCGGAGGCCTCGCCGCGCGGTCGCCGGACGTCGCAAGGTCCCGCTGCTAGCGGTGGGCGACGACGCGCTCGCGCAGGCTCTCGTAGACCGATTTCGGGATCACCTTCTTGCGCACCAGATCGTCCTTTCGCGCGTAGGGGCGGTTGCGCACGATCGAGCGGGCGCGGATCTCGCCGATGCCCGGCAGCGCAGCCAGCTGCTCCTCGGAGGCGGTGTTCAGGTCGATCTTCTGCGCCGCCGCCGGTTTCCCGGTGGCCGCGCCCGAGCCGGCGCGCGGGGCGGGCGGCGCGGCGCCGCGGTTGCCGACGATGACTTCGACCGGCGCTTTCGCGGCCGCGTTGGTCGCACCGGCTGCACCGGCCGCACCCGTCCCGCCGGTGGCACCGGCCGTTTCGCCGGCGAGCACCGCCGGCCGCGCGGCGGCCAGCAGCGCGCAGGCCAGCGCCATCAGGATCGCGGCGCGGCGGCGGGGGGACAGCGGCATCGTGACTCCGGTGCGGGATGCGCGAATCGGTACGCGCGACGATCCAGTCTATCGTCCGAGGGCCCGGTGCGCGGATACACTGAACGGATGAAACCATTGGCCGACTTCCGCAAGAACTACGAGCGCGGCGAACTCGACGAAGAGCACGCCAGCAAAGACCCCCGCCTGCAATTCGACCAGTGGATGGCGCAGGCGATCGAGCTCGAGGTGCCCGAACCCACCGCGATGACGCTCGCCACCGTGGGCGAGGGCGGAAGGCCGTCGACGCGCATCGTGCTCCTCAAGGGCAACGACGAGCGCGGACTGGTCTGGTACACCAACTATCGCAGCCGCAAGGGCCGCGAATTAGCGCAGAACGCGCGTGCGGCACTGCAGTTCCACTGGGTGGAACTCGAGCGCGTGGTGCGCATCGAGGGCAGCGTCACGATGGTCGAGGACGCCGATTCGGATGCCTACTACGCGAGCCGCCCGCTCGCTTCGCGTATCGGCGCGTGGGCCTCGGAGCAGAGCCAGCCGCTGCCATCGCGCGCGTCGCTGGTCGCGAAAGCGGCCGAGTACGGGCTGAGGTACGCGCTCAACCCGCCGCGCCCGCCGCACTGGGGCGGCTACCGCCTCACGCCCGACTACTGGGAGTTCTGGCAGGGTCGGCGCTCGCGGCTGCACGACCGGCTGGCGTACACGCTGGTCGAGGGCGCCTGGGCACGGACGCGGCTGTCGCCGTAGGGGCGGGGTCGACGCCCGCAGGTCGTCGTCGGCGTCAGTGATAGTCCTCTTCACGCTGATGGCGCACCGCCAGCACGATGACTTTAGACGCACTGACGATCTCGAATAGCGCGACGTACCCGGTGCCCACGAACGGAATGATCAGTTCCCGCTGAGCGGGGTTCTGCGCAGCCTTGCGAAAACTGAAGGGTGTTGTCGCCAGCAGGTGCTGCGTTGCCGCCCTGACTGCGTCGATCGCGGCCTGGGCGCGATCGAGGTCTTCGGTTGTTTCGGCCCGGTCGAGCAGGAACTCGAAGAGGCGTTCCAGGTCAGCTCCAGCCGCGGGAGACAGCCGAACGACGAAGCTCATCGGCGCAGCTGTTTGCGCCTGGCGTCAAGCCTGGATTGCAGTTTTTCCAGGACGGTCTCGACAGGTACGGAAACGCCCGTCCGGTGGTATTCGATCGATGCCGCTTGCGCCCGAGCATGGAACGCGGTTTGCACGCGCCGAAAGGCGATGGCGTTTCGCACCGACATTTCTACGAAATCGGTCAGCGTTTCGCCTTTCTCGAGCACGGACTCGAGCTCGGAGCGCAACTCCGGCTCGACGCGGATTTGGGGTATGACGGCGGACTTCATGAAGGGAGTGTATTGCGTTTGCGTTACGCTCGCAATGACCCTGCTTCGTGGCGCCTCGTTGCATGACGGTCGCGCGTGATTGATCCTTTCAGCGACGCCGAGCCAAGCCCCCGAAGCCGCCTGCAGGTCAGACATCGCCTTCTCCCTGAGCGAATGGGACTCCGCAAACTGGATACGCGATCTCGAAGATCATGGGAACTGGCGAAACCGGCATCAACAGCTTTCGATCGCGGACATTGGGCCCGCGACGCCAGGCGAGCCGCCAGGCCCCGACGTATTTCTCGGCATCCGCGAGGCCCATGCGTTCGAGAACTTCTCCAGTACTTGCCACCGCCTACGCAATCGTATTGCCGAACGCGGACTATCGAAGTGCACCAGGGACCGGGCCTGGGGCAGGCTTATGGGTCCGATCACCGGCTCCCAACAGCTTGCCTATGCGTAATCGAACGATTACACTGCGCGAGTGTTCTCGATCAGACCACTACCGCAATTCGCCACGTGGCTGGATGAATTGGCCGACCCGGCGGTGCGCGGCGTCGTGGTTGCGCGCATCAAGCGGCTGGAGCGAGGTCTAATGGGTGACGTCGAGTCCGTCGGCGAGGGGGTTTCCGAGCTTCGGATTCACTTCGGCGCGGGTTGGCGGCTGTATTTCACGAAGCGAGGCAAGAGGATTGTCGTGCTGCTGCGTGGGGGATCCAAGCGCACGCAAAAGGCAGACATCAAGCGTGCCAAGGCGCTTGCCGCGTTGCTGGACTCCTAGGGGAGATGAACGTGACCAAACGAATCAAGATCGACGAGCTACCGGAGTTCGACGCGGCGGCGTATCTGGATAGCGAAACCTCCATTGCGTCCTATCTGACCGACATTCTCGAAGCCAACGATGCGTCCCTTCTCGCCGCGGCGCTCGGAGACATTGCACGCGCGCGCGGCATGACCGAGATCGCCAAGTCTGCGGGAATCACGCGGGAGGCCCTTTACAAGGCACTGCGACCGGACAGCGCACCGCGCTTCGACACGGTTTTGCGTGTCTGCGCAGCGCTTGGCGTGCGCCTCGTGGCACAGCCGATTCACAGTTGAGTCGGGACGATTCCCTGCCAAGGGCTAGCCATGCGACTCATAGCGTCCAGGGCTTGCCATTCGCCGCAGCGGTGGACCGAGACCAGACGAGGCGTCTTCGGGTTGCTTCGGATGCAATGCGTCGCTGGCGACGTGACGGGTCCACTCTCGCGAGTGTCGACTCGGTGGAACGCAGTAGCGACTGATTGCATGGCTGGGCCTCCAGGTGAAGGCCCAACCCGGAGCGAAACTACCGGAACGCCTCCGCGGCGCTCAGAGGCTCCAGGCCCGCCGCAATGCGCAGGAACACGCGGGCGCGGTCAAGATCGGCCTTCGATCGGAACCGAAACGAGACGGCGTCGTCGATGCGCGCCTGGACATAGGATGTCGCGAGGCGCCGCGCACGCTCGAGCGCCTCGCTCGCCGCGGCGAGATCACCCAGGCCGACCGACGACAGTGCAATAAAGAGCTCGGGTTGCGGCAGCCGCGGGGCCGCACTGTTCGACGCAACCGCGCAGGCGATGCTCGAGCGGTAATCCTTGGCGAGGAAATGGCTGATCGCGCGCACATTGTCGGCCATGAACGTCCATGGGTCGCGCGGGTTGATTCGAGCAACGTGGTCGAGATACTCAAGGCCCAGGCGCGGATTGCCGCCTACCGCTTCGCCAAACGCGACGCCCACCAGCGAACTGACGTCGTACGGGTTCAGTTCCACGCCTCGACGCAGGTTCTGCAGGCCTCGTCCCAGCGAACCGGCGGTGCCGAGTAGAGCTGCAGAAGTCCTCGCCACGAGTAGGCAAGGCTCGCCGATGGATCGGATGCAATCGCGCGCGCGGTCGCCTCCGTCGCGTTGTGCCATACCCGATCGCGGTCGGGCGCGATCCACAAGTACAACTGCTGGAACTCGCAGTAAGCGATCGCAACCAGCGCGATCACGTTGTCCGGCTCGATCGCGAGCGCGATTTCCTCCTGCACGGCGAAGATGTCCTCGAGCACGCGGTCGTACTTTTCCGCCCAGACGCTCTTTCCGTCTACTGCGTCGATCAGCTGCGCGTTGACACGCACGCGATTCGCGGAGCGGCGGATGCTTCCTTCGAGCACGTAGCGCACTCCCAGTTCGCTGCCCACGGTGCGCACGTCCACCGCCTTGCCCTTGTAGGTGAACGAGCTGTTTCGCGCGATCACGAACAACGAATGAAACCGTGACAGGTCGGCGATGATGTCGTCGGTGATCCCGTCGGTGAAGAACTCCTGCTCCGGATCCGCGCCGAGGTTCGCGAACGGCAGCACCGCGATCGAAGGTTTGTCCGGAAGCGCCGGCGCGATTGCGCCGTTGCCGATGCTCGCGTGTGCCGCCTGGCGCGGCGCGTCGGGCGCGAGCGCGAACCGGTAGCCGCGTCCCGGCACCGTGCTGATCGACTCCGCGCCGAGCACCTTTCGCAGCGCCGACACCTGCACGGTGAGGTTGCTCTCTTCCACCACCGTGTCCGGCCACACCAGCGCGATCAGCTCGTCCTTGCCGATCACCCGGTCGCGGTGCTCGATCAGCGCGAGCAGCAGGTCGAAGGCGCGGGCTCCGAGCGCCACAGCCGCACCCGAATCGACGACGCGGCGTTCGTCCGGCCTGACTTCGATGCGCCCGAAACAGTAGGTACGCGGCATTTGAGCCCCGAGGTGCGCAGCCGGTCGATTGCCTGAGCGCAAATATATGCCGAGCAATCGGAATTCGGAGCTTTTCCGAAGATTTCGCAGCGGCTTCAAGACCTTGGGTGGGGTCGCAGGCGACAGTCGAGCCATCGACAACGCCCCTGCGGGGCCACCGTTCCGAGGAGTCGCAGATGAGCACGATCCATCTTCCGAGCTTTGCACCCGCCACGTCACGTCCTGCCGCGCCGGCCGCGGGCAGGCTGATCAGGACGCGGATCAACGGGTTCTTGGCCGCAATCGTGCGCGTAGCCGCGCGTGCGCAGGCAAGCCGAGGCGCGCTCCTGCCGGGTGGCGATACCGTTTCGCAGAGCCGCGACCGGCACGTCGAGCTCTACACGCAGGCCGAGAGGGTGATGTCGATCCTCTAGGGTCGACCAGAGGCGCGGGCCTTCCCGGCGCGTCGGAAGGACGAGAGGCGTTGCGCGCGCGATGTGCAACCCCGCGATCTCGTCAAACGCCGCCGGGAGAATTCCGGACTTGCGCTTCGAGCAGATCTCGGGCAGCGAGACTCGGTTCAAGCGGGCACAACTGTGAACGTCTGCTTTCGGGACCGGTCAACTTCCGTAACCGACGCACAATGGACTTCGGCGTGCGGCATTGAAAGCAATGTCGAAGTGCCACGCGAGCGACCCCTCGGGGATCCTGGCAAGCGCATCCGCGAATTCGGCTGCGCGCCTATTCGCGAACTCGCGACCCCGCAGCGCGCTCGTTGACGCTGAGCTCGGCTGCCGCGGCTGAGGTCGGGGGAACGTCGACGAAACGTACGTGCTCGTCGATCGGCGCTGGCAGGCGCGCCCACATCCGGTGCACCACGTAAAGGGCGAAGGCGAGCGCGACGACGCTGATGTACATGAAGAGTCCACCGGCACCGACCCTGTCCATCACCGCTGCCGCCGCTGCCGGCCCGATGGCCGCCCCGACACCCCACGCGAGCAGCAGGCCGCTCAAGAGCGAAACCATTTGATCGGACGATGCGTGGTCGCCCGCGTGGGCAACACAGATTGCGTAGATCGAGAGCGCCGCACCGCCGAGCAGGAAGAGCAGCGGCAGCAGCAGCCAAAGCTGCGGTGTATCGAGCAGTGCGAGGGGCAGTGAGAGCACCGCCACCGCCACGCATTGGCCGCAAATGATTCGTCGACGATCGACGCGGTCCGACCACCGACCCAGCGGCCATTGCAGTACCAGGCTGCCCAGTTGCAGTACCGGGAACAGCACCACGATCGTGTCGACATCCAGGCCGATGACTCCCCCGTAGACCGGGACCAGCGAGAGCAGCGGCGCATTGATCAGCCCGACCGAAAAGCAGCCCAGCAGGCCGACGGGCGTCAAGCGGTAGAGGCGGCCAATGTTCAACGCGCGTTGGACCGTCGTGGCCGGGCTGGCGCTTCGGGTCGTCGTGACAGGAAGCAAGGCAAGCGAGCACAAGGCGCTGATCAACATGAAGGCCCATGGCCCCTCGAGCGCAAACCAGCCAAGCGACAACGGCGCGATCACGAGTGCCACCCTCGTGCACACCGTGTAGAAACCCAGTACGCGCCCGCGCAGCGTACGCGGCGTGCACTCGGCGATCCAGCTTTCCGCGACGGCGTACAGGCCGGCAAAGCTGACCCCGCCGGCAAGACGAAGCGCGAACCAGGCTAGAGGCGAATCGAAGGTCGCGAAGGACAGCGCGATCGCCGACAGAGCGGCCGCAAGCGCGGCAAACGCGCGCACGTGCCCGATCGCCGAAACCATGCGGCTGGTAATCACGCAGCCGGCCAGAAATCCCGCGCCATGCGCGGCCGCAACCCATCCCATCGACTGAACGGAAAAACCTTCGGCCGTCATGCGCAGCGGCAGCAGCACCAGCAGCAGACCACTCGCGGCCTGAAGGAGCATTGCTCCGGCGATGACCGCGGCGACGGTGAGATAGGGGCTGTACATCAGGTTCCTGGCTGTGATCGCACGATCCGTTGGCGATCGCTTCGAACTGACCCAGCATGATCGTCCAAGTCCGACCGGCCCGCAGAGGCTACCTCAGCCAAGCTTTTCCGCGGATTTCTTCGCGGTTCTTGTCGTTGCAGTCGCTTCCCTCCCTGCCGTGTCCGTCCCCTGCGACGGCAGGCCTTTCGAGGATCCCGGTACAGCCGCGGCCGCGAAGGCAGCCGAACTCATCCGCATCGGCGACGTCGATGGCGGTCTTCGATACTTCATCGACTTTGCTGGCGGAGCGGGCGCCTGGGACGCCACGCCGCAAGCAAGGCGTGCGCTTCGGCGCAGCAACGCATGGACACTGGTAGGGCAGGCGCGGGAACACCGGCCGCAGTTGTCCTGCGCCGACTTGAAGCCCCTAAAAATGCCGATCCTGCTCTTCGGCGGTGACCGTGGCACGGCTCGCCTCAAGGGAGTCCTGGACGCGATCCAGGCGTGCTTGCCGACTTCGGAACGGGTGACGATCTCGGGCGCCGGCCATTCGATGAGCGCGACGCACCCTGAGATTTTCAACACTGCCTTGCGTGCATTCCTGGACAAGCACCTAGCCTAGAGTTCGCATTCGACGCGAAGCGAGAACCCCGGATGCACAGGTCGACCGCGAACTACCGGCCCTTGTCGGCGAACAGTCACGACGGTGGACACGGTCAACAAAACCTCACAGAATTCCCGTTGTCGATGACGGCTGCACGAGTGGGAGGTTCGGATCATGCCCAAGGGTTATCTCATCGCTCATATTCGCGTGCACGACAAGGATGCCTTTGAACAGTTCAAGCAGCTTTCCGGCGCTGCGATAAAGGCTCACAACGGAACGGTCCTGGTCAGAAACCCGGCTCCCGATCATCGAGAAGGTGGCGCTCAGGGTCTGGCAATAGTGATCGAATTCGAGAGCATCGATGCAGCTCGCGCTTTCTATGAGTCGGACGCATACAGTGAGGCTCGTGCCGTCAGGGAGAAAGTGTCCGATACCGACCTCATCCTCGTCGATGGGCTTTACTGAGCTTTACGTAAATACATGACGTTAGATCGGCAATTCAGCCTGCTTCCAGAACGCTGCGATCAGAGCGGGCCGACGTTGCATCGACTTCAAACGTCGAGTGGCGTAGCGTTTG
>JAHDXY010000197.1 GCA_023384005.1 Burkholderiaceae bacterium
GACACGGCCCCGCTGAATCCGACCGACTGCATCAGCGTCAACCTGTCGTCGCGGTCGATCTCCAGCGCGTTCGTGTAGCGCATCACGTTGTGCAGCACGTTGCGATGACAGTCGATCACCCCCTTGGGCGTACCGGTGGAGCCCGAGGTGAAGTACAGGTACGCCGGCTGGTTCGGCGCGACTTGCACGACCGATGCGAGCGGCTCGACCGATGCGCCGGGCTCGTACGGCGCCGGCTCGAAGACGAGGCCGCTGCCGAGTTGCTCGCGCAGCAGCGGCGCGAACTCGCCGTCGGCGACGACGATGCGCGCCGACACCTGCGCCAGCAGTTCGCAGACCCGGCCGATCGTCCACGATGGATCGAGTGCGACGTAGAACTTCCCCGCTTTCAGGATCCCGAGGGTCGTAGCAATCGCCCACGGACCTTGTGCGCCGAGCAAGGGCACCGGCTCGGAACCGCGCCCGAGGCGATCGAGAAGGCTCGCCGCGATCGCATTGGCCCACTGGTCGATCTCGCGATAGCTGAACGCGGCGTCGCGCGTGAGGACCGCGACGCGCTGCGGGTCCTGTGCGCAGGCCTGCCCGAAGCGCTGCGCGATCGACTGCTCGATCGCGCCACGCGGGAAGCGTTCCCCCATCTTCCAGTTCCTCCGAATCGGCGGCTGCGCGGTGCGCACCCTTTGCGGGCGTTCACCTCGTGCCTGATGTGCAGCGATTCTAGGACCGCCGTGCGCGATTCGCGTGCAAATTCCTCGGCAGCGCGCGCGGATTGGGATAGCGTCGAATTCACGCCGCCGGTTGCACGAGGCCTTGCCCGATGTCAGACGCTTACGAGTTCCGTCCCTACGAACCCTCCGATCGCGAACAGGTGATCGCGCTCCAGCAGCACCTCTGGGGAGCCGACGCGCAGCGCAACGCGGCGTATTTCGCGTGGAAGTACGAAGAGAACCCCTACGCGAAGGACATCGCGATCCACCTCGCGCTGCACGACGGCGAGGTCGTCGCGATGCGCGGCATGATGGGCGCGATCTGGCACCCGGGAGCGGAGCGACCGCCGCTTCCGGTCCTGTGCGCATGCGACCTGGTCTCGAGTCCCGAGCATCGGGGGCGCAACCTGGTGCGGCCGCTGATGAACTGCGCGATCGACGATCTGCGCCGCCGCGGACACGATCGCCTGTTCAGTTTCAGCGCGAGTCCATTCACCTTCCTCAGTTCGATCCGCTCGGGCTGGCGGCTGGTCGCGCCCTACCGACCGCTGCGCTGGCAGACCCGGCGCAGCGCGAACGCCGCCCGGATGCGCGCGCGCATGGCCGGTCGGCCGCTTCTGTGGCGCTACGCCGATCGCCGCATCCCGCTGCTCGATCGCGACCCGGCGCACTGCTTTTCCCGACTCGAATCCCGGCTCTCGCAACGCGGCGCGCACACGGGAATCGACATCGAGGTCGAGCGAACGCCCCGGCCCGAGGTAATGGCGGCGATCGCGCGGCGCAACGCGGGCGGGCACGACCGTGTGCGACACCTGCGCGACGAGAGCTACGCGCGGTGGCGCTACCGCAACCCGCAGAGCGACTACTGTTTCGTGTTCGCCGGGGCAGGCACGCCCGCCGGGTACATGGTGCTGCGAACCGCGCGTGCCGGCCGCGCAGCAGATGCCGCGATCGTCGACTGGGAAGCCGACGAGCCGGGGGTGCTGCGGAAGATGCTCGAAGCGGTGCAGCGTAGCGGCGCTTTCGACTCGATCACACTTTGGTCTGCGACGCTTGCGCCCGCGATGATCGCGATGATGGCGGGCCTGGGATTCGGCGAGATCGACGCCACGCGCAACATCAAGGGCTTCACTCCGGGGCTTCTGGTGCGGACGCTGCGCGATGCCGGCGACGATCCGCTCGAGGCCGCGCTCGCCCAGGCCTGCGGCGACGCCGGTCGCTGGGACCTCAGGATGATCTACTCGGACCAGTACTGAACGAAGCAGTACTGGGCGCTGCGAAACAGGGCGCAACAATACCGGGCGCGGCAGTACCGCAGCGAGCGGTGCCGGGCTGCCGCGCGTCGCGGCCTAGTCGCGGTCGCGCTCGAGCGCGCGGCGCAGGCTCAGGCCGAGGAGCTTGCGCGTGTACGGGCCGTAGCGCCACAGGCCGGAGGGCCCCGAAACGCTGCGCAGGTGGTGGCGCCACGCCAGCGGCGCATCGCCCCGGTTGCGGTAGTGCTCGGCGATGTCGTGGTGCGCGGCGCTCAGCTTGCGCAGCAGCGCGCGCCGAAGCGCCGGATCCATCGGGAAGGTGGACATGCGCTCGAGCACGCCGGCCGCGGGAAGCATCCACCCTACGCTCGCCGAGACCGAGCCGGGCGTGCGGTTCTTGCGGAAGGTTGGCTCGGCGACGAAAGCGATCTTTCGCTCGAGCGCCAGGCGAAACGCGAGGAAGGTCATGTCGAGCGAGCGCACCGAGGCGTCGAAGTAATCGGGCGACACCGAAGCCGTGCGGTACAGCCCGCCCGCCGCGCCGAGCCAGTTCGCCTTCATCAGTGCCGCGAGCGGCGCGCTCGCCACCGCCGCTGCGTCCTCGAACAGCGGCCTCGTCTTTTCGCCTTCGACGATCCAGCCGTTGGAGACGACTACGTCGAGCGCCGGATCGGACAGCAGCGGCGCGAGCCGGCGCTGCAGTGCCCCCTGCAGGTAGACGTCGTCGTCGTCGAGCCAGCCGAAGAACTCCGCGCTCACCGACCGGCGCGCGAAGCGCCGCGCGGCGAACAGGTCGGGCTCGGGCAGGTGGTGCACGCGCAGGCCGGGGCGCTGCTCGAGCTCGCTGCGAAACTGCGGGTCGAAGCGCTCGCCGTTGATCACGAGCACCGGTGTCGCGACGCATCCGGTCTGCGAGAGGATCGACTCGATCGCGCGCTCGATCGACGCGCGCCGCGCAGCGCTGCACAGCGTGGGCATCAGCACCTCGACGGCCGGTGCGGGCGCGCTCGTGTCCGTCATCGGCGCGGCGGCAGGCCCCGGCGGGCGCGAAACAGCCGGTCGCGCTCGGCGCGCTCGGCCAGCAGTCGCTGATAGTAGGCGGCGACTTCTTCGTAGCGCCGCTCGGTGGCGTCGAGCGCCGCGCGCTTGAGGCTGTCCAGAACGGCGCCGATGCCGTTCGCCCCTTCGGTCCAGTTCTCCGGATGCGTGAGGAACTGGAACGACGCGCGCGCGTCGAGCAGTTCCTCCGGGCGCGTGTCGCGCCAGGCCATCAGCGAGTCCGAGAGATAGGACATCGGATGTTCGGTGAAGCGCGGCTGGTAGGCCTCGATCGCGATCTCGGGTTCCAGGCTCACCGGCTCGCCATCGGTAGGGACGTGCTGCGCCGCCGCGGTGACCGGCTGGCCGCTGAGGTCTTCGAGCAGCGCGATGTCAGCGCGAAGATGCTCGCTCCCTTTCGCTCCGGTGTAGCGCGCGGACACGTAGTGCAGCCCGATCTCGTGGCCCAGTTCGACGATCGTCGCGATTCTCGCGCGCTCCTCGTCGGCGAGCAGGTTGTAGAAGGCGCAAGCGGTCTGGACGAAGAAGGTCGACGCGACCCCCAGATCCGCCTCGAGCCGCGCGATGCGCAGCGCAGGCTCGATCGCGTGATCGAGATCGTGGCGCAGCAGCAGCGCCGGGCGATCGCGCGCGCCGTCGAAGGCTCGAAACGGCCCAATCCTGTATCCGAGCGACCCCGCGCGCACGAGAATCGCCCGGTATCGCTCGATCGTGAACTCGTTCGTCTCCTGAACCATTTCGCGTTCTCCGGACGCGCGCAACGCGCCGCGCGCCTGCGGCGGCCCGCTACCCGTGCCTGAAGCCTTCGCCGGCATCGCCGCGCGCCGGCGCGCGCGTGCCCGAACGAAGATGGTGATCGAGCGTACGGCGCAACCCCTCGTCGAGCGACACGGTCGGCCTGAAGCCGAGCACCTGGCGCGCGTGCGTGATGTCCGGAACGCGGTTCCAGGTGTCGTTGAAGCTCTGGCTGTAGGTGAATCCGCCCGGGACGATCGGCAACTCGCCGGCGCTCAGTCCGAGTTCGCTGCCGAGCGCGGCCATTTTCTGCGCCAGCGAGCGGATCGTCACAGTATCGTCGTTGCCAATGTTGAAGCACTCGGCGCATGGCGCAGACTTCGATCGCACGAAGTCGAAGGCCGCGATCATGCCGCGCACCATGTCGTCGACGTAGCAGAAGCTTCGCGTCTGGCTGCCGTCGCCGCTCAGCAGCAGCGGCGTCCCGGTCAGCAGGTTCGCGACGAAGTGCGGAATCACGCGCTTCGGGTCAGGGTAGTCCATCGCCGGGCCGTAGGTGTTGAAGACGCGGATGACCACGCTGCGCGCCGCGCTGTTGCTGACGAGGTTCTCCTCCAGAGCCTTCACGTGCGGGTAGACCCACCGGTTCACCAGACCGTGCTCGAAGACGAAGAAGTCGGTCTCGCGCATCGGCCGGTCGTAGAGCATCGAGTGCGCGCCGTAGACGTCCGCCGAAGAGCTGAACAGGATCGCGTGGTCGGGGGTCAGACAACGCACGAGGTTCATCGTTCCGGCGAGGTTCTCCATCGTCGCGACGGTTTGGGAGATCGTCTCCTCGACCCCGACGACCGTCGCGAGGTGCACGATCGATCGGTGCCGGGAGACGAGATCGGCGACCAGCTCGCGATCGAACACCGATCCCCGCTGGTGGGCGATCAGGGGGTGGTCGAGTTGTTGGGCGGCGAAGCTGCTGTTGGTGCTGAGCAGGTTGTCGAGCACCGTCACCGGGTGCCCGCGAGCGGCGAGCGCGGCTGCGACATAGCGGCCCAGGAATCCCGCACCGCCGGTGACCAGCATCGGCTCGCCTCGCAGCTCGTTCATCTCCTGGGTCATCTCGTACCGGCGAAGTCTGGAAGTTGGCTCGGGTGGATTCGAGATCGGGCACCGGACTGGCGCTCGTTCGCTTCCACATGCGTGACGCAACGCAGAATCTAGCAGTGTCGCGACCCGCTCCCTGCGAGATTGTGCACATCCGCGCGAGGTCCGGCGTTCTGGTGCCAGCGTCGAACACCGGGACCGGTGCGCCGTTGCCGCGCCCCATGTATCGGGCCGCGGGCCTGACAGTCGACTTCTCCCCTCGCACGAGTCGACTGAATCATATGGTGTCGACTGAATCATATGGTTGCCTCGTGCGAATGCCCCGGGTACGATCGATTCCAGGGCCAGTTGCCGCGCGCAGGCCGCGACTGCACTGCGCGGCGGCAGACACCGGTGATCGAGCCCGTCGCCCGCCGCAAGAGCGGGCGAAGCGCCAACCCGCAATCCAAGGACCCATTCATGACCATCGAGTTCGCCGCGGCGCAGGTGCGCCGCATCGCGCGGGCGCTACACGAGTCGACCCTACGCCGCCCGCGTGTCGCGATCACGCTCGTCATGGCGAGCGTGATCGCCGCCTGCGGCAGCGGCGGCGACGACGCACCGGCCAACCCGGTCGGGTCTGGCGAGCTCAAGGCGTGGGCGCTGGTCGGAACGACTTCGGCCGCGCAGATCGCGCGGGCACTGACCGATGCGAAGCTGTCGGACGCGGGCGTGGCGCCCGTCTACGGCGTGGCCTCGTATCGGCTCGAGTACCTCACCAGCGACGCGCGCGGCGCGCCGATCCTAGCCTCGGGGCTCGTGAACGTGCCGATCAAGGCCCCCGGCGCACGCAGTCCGGTGCTCGGCTACCAGCACGGCACGATCTTCCGCAACGCCGAAGCGCCGAGCAACAACGCGGTGGCGTCCGAGGTATCGGTGGTGCTGGCCTCGCTCGGGTTCATTGTCGTCGCACCCGACTATGTCGGCTACGGCGCTTCGCTGGGCAGCCCCCACCCCTACCTGTTGGCGGGCCCCACGGCCGCGGCCGTGGTCGACTTCCTCACCGCAACCGGCACCTGGCGGCGCGGGAACGCGGTCGCCGACAACGGGCAGCTGTTCCTGACCGGTTACTCCGAGGGAGCCTACGCGACGATGGCCGCGCACCGGGCGTTGCAGGCGATTGGCTCGCCGCATTTGCAGCAACTGCATGGCGAGATCGCGGGCGGCGGGCCCTACGACGTGCAGGCTACCCTCGACGGCCTGCTCGACCTCGTGCGCGACGAGGAACCGGTGCTCGGCGCGCTGCTCGACCCCGGCTTTCTGCGCCACCTCGGTTCAACGGTGCGCAACGAGTTGCGCCGCGCGCTGCTCAGGCGACTGCTTCCCGACGATGCCGACGTGTCCTTCGACACGACCTTCATCGACAACTACCTGGCCGACGACGCGCAGGCGGTCGCGCAACTGAGCAGCGTGCACGACTGGAAGCCTGAATTGCCGGTGCTGCTGTTCCACGGCCGGGACGACCGAACCGTGCCCTACGCAAGCGCGTCGAGCGCGCTGCAGGCGATGCGGGCGCGCGGCGCCGGGGGAATGGTCGGCCTTAGCGATTGCCCGGCCACGCCGTCGAGCCACCTCGGCTGCGTCGGGCCGTTCATCACCTATCTGCTGGCGCAACTGGCGCCACAGGCGCGGGACCTCTAGCGAGCACGAGACGGGCCGGTGGCAGATACGCCACGTAGCTCGGCCAGCGCATCATCGGCGACGATCGGCGCAGGCACATCGAAGAAGCCCGGTGCTCCGACCGGAGTTCTCATCGCGATTCGGGCACGCCGGGACAACCGGCGATCGACCTGCAGTGGGCCAGCGCCTCGGCCGCTTCCGCCGGGCTGAAATCCTCGTGCTGGCGCTTGCGTACGCCCAGCCGCCAGAGCTCGACGTGATGCGAGGGCACGACACCGTGGCGCGCCAGCGTGTTCCTGACGCAGGCCAGAACGCAGCCGTCGATCGCGAGCACCGCACGCCCCGCGGCGACCGCGTCTTCGGCCTTGCGCACGAGGCTGGGCACGTCGCCTCCGAGGCCCGCGATGCACGACATCTCGGCGACCCCCTCGCGATCGAGCCGCACGGCCACGTGATTGGCCAGTTGTGCCGCGCTCGAGCAACCCGAGCACGAATAGACCAAAGGCAGCGCCGGGGTGGTGCGCGGGGTCGGACCAGTAAACATGCGCTTATTCTACTTCTTTTAGAGCGATGGGGAAACAGCCCGAATCGCGCCCGGGCGCCGACTTCCGGGACCGGGACCGCAGCTAGCGGATCTGGTCGATTCCGGTCAGGCACGGACGACCGTCCGCGCTGCCGAATGTGGCCCTGATCGCGAGCAGCGGATCGGCCGGCTTGCCGCCCGGCGCCGCGTCCTGGCCGGCGACCGCGAAAGCCACCGCCTCCTTGCCTTCCTCGGATGCCTTGCCCAGCACCAGGCCCCGGTGCCCGAACTCATCGGCCGTCTTGCGAAGCTGGCCCTGCATGAAGCTGCCGGAGTAGGTCTCGCGCAACGACGGGCACATGCGCGCAAGATAAGCCTCGATCCGCCCCGCTGCGAGGTCGTCGAAGGCTTCCCTGGCGGTCGCGGAGAGCGGCGAAGCGGTGGCGGGCAGCGAGGGCGCGGCCGCGAGCACGCCCGCAACCGCGCCCGCGCCGGCACCCGCACCCGGACCCGCTGCCGAGGACAGCGTCCCGGCGTCGCCGCGATGACGTTTGCGCGCGTCGCGAACCGATTGCAGCTGCCGTTCCTGCGTTTGCAGTTCCTGCGCGCAGCGGCCGCTGGCGCAACTGAGCTCGGCCATCTCGACGCAGGAGCGTTCCGAGACCTGCCGCGGCGGTATTACGGGATGGACCGGGGAGCGAACCGGCGGGCGTTCGCGGAACTCGGCCTCGGACTCGCTGCCGAGCGCGACGCAGTTCCGGATCAGCAGCTCGTCATCGGCCAGCGGCTCGGTCAACGCCGGCAGCGCGACCGTGACGCGGCGCATCCGGTCCGGCCCCCTGACGTCGCTGTCGCCGATCTTCTTGCCCGGGCGCCACCAGAAGAGTTCGACCGACTGCCCCCGATCCGAAGGAGCGATGCGCAAGCGCCTGGACTGCCCGTCGGCCATACGGTTGCCGGGAAGGCTCGCCGGGATCCACGCCACCCTTGCCTGCACCAGTTGCACGTGGACCGCTTCGCCGCTGCGGTTTTCGATCAGCAGGTGGCTGCCTTCGACGCGGGCCAGCACGTTCTCGTTTCCGCCCTTTGCGTTCTCGTTTCCCCCTTTCGAACACGCGATGGCCGCAAGCGCCAGCAGCGCGACGACCAGGCCCCTCGGGCGCGCGATCACCACGCACTCCTGCGGTTCGTAACGGACAACCCGTTGGTGCAGGTCCTGCCGTCGGCCTCCTGCTCTACCTCGATCGCGTACACGCCGCTGTAGGCCTCGCGCTTGCCGCTGCGCCTGTCGGCGACTTCGGTCGCGTTGAAGTACACCCTCTGGCTCTTGCGTCCCGCGACGTCGGTCAGTTCGACCTGGTCGACGCGGATGCGATGCGAGAAGTCGTCGAGCACGCGTTCCAGGCCCGGCCTCTGGTAGTTGAGCAGGGTCGCCCGGCACAGCATCATCTTGTATGCGGCGACATTGCCGGCGGCAAGCGCCGAGAAGGCGCGACGCCCGAAGTCCTCGCGCGCGGCGGCGTCCAGCGGCCCGGCCGC
>JAHDXY010000198.1 GCA_023384005.1 Burkholderiaceae bacterium
TGTCGTGTAAGTGGGTGCCCCCCGACGACATGAAGCTCACGCTCGGGCCAGACCGGGTCGACATCGGCGAGTTGCGGGTCGACGGTCTCGTCTCCAGGCTGGTGATCGCGCAGGACCAGAGCGTGAACCTGAGCGACGTGCTCAAGCGCGAGCCTGCCGCCTCCGGGGGAACATCGGCGCGCGTGCCGCCGCCGGCCGCCGACGCCGGCCAGGGCGATCCGTTCCCGGTCACGATCGCGAGGCTGCGCATCGATCGCGGCGAGCTCGAGTTCGCGGACCTGAGCCTTCGCCCGCAGTTCGGCACCCGGATGCACGAGCTCAAGGGCGTGATCACCGGTCTGGGCACCAGCGTGCGCACGCGCGCAAAGCTGCAACTGGAAGCACGCGTCGACGAGTTCGGTTCGGCCAGGATCTCCGGCGAGATCCTCCCGTTTCGCGCGCGCGAGTTCACCGACATCGAAATGGCCTTTCGCAATCTCGAGATGACCTCGATGTCGCCGTACTCGATCAAGTTCGCCGGTCACAGGATCGAGTCGGGAAAACTCTCGCTCGACCTGCAGTACAAGGTCGAATCGGGCAAGCTAAAGGGCGAGAACAAGGCGGTACTGAGCCAGATCGAACTCGGCGAGCGCGTCGAGAGTCCCGACGCGCTCGACCTGCCGCTGGAACTGGCGATCGCGCTGCTCAAGGATGCCGACGGGATCATCGACGTCGAGGTTCCGGTGTCCGGAGATCTCGAGGACCCGCAGTTCAGCTACGGGTCGGTGATCTGGAAGGCGATCGGAAACCTGATCGCCAGGATCGTGACTGCCCCGTTTCGCGCGTTGGGCGCGCTGTTCGGCGCGGGCGACTCGGAGGAGATCGATTCGATCGAGTTCACTGCCGGCAGCGCCGCGCTCGAGCCGCCCCAGAAGGCCAAGCTCAAGTCGATCGCGGCAGCGCTCGCGAAACGGCCAAAGCTCGAACTCGTCGTTCCGCCGACCTATTCGCTGCGCGTCGACGAGGCCGCGATGAAGTCCGACGCGGTGCGCAGGGCGGTCGTCATCGCGATGGGCGTGAAGATCGACGCGCAGGAAGACCCTGGTCCGCTCGACGCCGCCAACCCGCGCACGCGCTCGGCGATCGAAGCCGAGTTCTCCAGGCGCTACGCACCGCAGGTGCTGTCGGTGCTCAAGAGCCGCGCGACGCAAGCGGCAACGCGCGCGGCTTCGGCCGCTGCGGCTTCCGGCGCGGCGCCCGCGGCAGCGGGCCAGGCGCCCGGCGCGGCGAAGCCGGATCCTTCGTCAGCGCCGGCGACGACCCCGGGGATCCCCGACGAGTTCTACGAGAACCTCGTTCAGCGGATGATCGAGGAAACGACGATCGAGCGCTTCGCGCTCGCGCAGCTGGCAAGGAAGCGCGCCGAAGCGGTCGTCGCCGACCGGACTGGCGCCGCGGGTTTGGCGGCGACGCGCGTCGCGCTGGGCGAAGTTCGCGAAGCGTCGGCCGACGCAGCGCGCGACGCACCGGTGCGGGCTGCGACAGGCGAAGGTGCACCCCCCGCCCAGCCCAAGGCCGCGGCGCCGGTGAGCAGGGCAGTGGGCGCGAGCGTCACGATGCGACTGCAGCTCGAGGCCGGGAAGTGAATTCCGGGCGCGCGCTCACGCAGCGCGTGGAACGCGCGCTCTGGGGCAGCAGCACATCGACCGGATCGATCGCGTCGGGCGTCGCGCTGCGCGCGCTGCGCGTCGCGGTCCTCGTGGTGCGCGATCTGGCGCTGGGGCAGCTCACGCTGCGAGCGATGAGCCTCGTTTATACGACGCTGCTTTCGATCGTGCCGCTGTTGGCGCTCAGTTTCTCCGTTCTCAAGGGATTCGGCGTCTACAACCAGATCCAGCCGATGCTGCTGGGCTTTCTCGAGCCGCTGGGAGAAAAGAGCGAGGAAGTGACGCTGAGGATCGTCCAGTTCATCGAGAACACGAACGTCGGCGTCCTCGGAGCGGTCGGTCTCGCGCTGTTGCTGTACACGGCGGTGTCGCTGATGCAGAAGATCGAGGAGTCGCTCAATTTCCTCTGGCACGTCGCGCGCGCGCGCGCGTTCGCGGAGCGATTCAGCCGCTACATCAGCGCGCTGCTGGTGGGGCCGATCCTGGTGTTCTCGGCCATCGGAATGACGGCGACCGTCACCAGCATCGACGCGATCCAGGGCCTGCTCGCGATCGACGCATTGGGTCGGGTCGCGGTCGTGCTCGGCAGGCTCGCACCGTACCTGTTCGTGATCGCCGCCTTCGCCTTCGTCTATCTGTTCATCCCGAACACTCGCGTCGGGTTCGTCGCGGCGCTGATCGGCGGTGCCGTGGGCGGGATCGCCTGGCAGACGGCGGGTTGGGCGTTCGCGACCTTCGTCGCGTCTTCGGGGAAGTACGCCGCGATCTACTCCGGCTTCGCGATCCTGATCCTGTTCATGATCTGGGTCTACCTGAGCTGGCTGATCCTGCTGCTCGGCGCAAGCGTCGCGTTCTACTGGCAGCACCCCGAGTACGCGTTCGCGAAAGCGGGGGAACCCGAACTGAGCAACCGGATGCGCGAGCGGCTCGCCGTGTCGGCGATGACCGCGATCGCGCGTCCCTTCGTGCAGGGTGCCCCCGCTCCGACGATCGGCTCGCTCAGCCGCTCGCTGGGCGTTCCGGCGCACGCGCTCGGCACGGTGATCGACGCGCTCGAGCGTCGCGGACTGCTCACGCTGACAGCGGCCGATCCGCCCGCCCTGCTCCCGGCGCGCGACCCGTCGCTGATCGCGGTCGCGCAGATCGTCGGCGTCGTCCGCGCGACGGGCGAGCGGCGCTTCGTCGGTCCCGGGTCGGTCGCGAGCGACGAGGCTGCCGACGACGTTCTTGCGCTGGTCGAGAGCGCGCTCGAGAGCGCCCTCGAGGGCATGACCCTGAAGGACCTCGCGCTGCGCGAAGCATCGCCTGCGGGCGATAAAAAAGGCACCTGACCGGGATCAAGGTTTCGACCTGCCCGGCTTTCCACAATGTGGTTGACAGGCTTCAACCGAGCAGGAGTACGGCATGCAAGGCAATCGTCTCTGGTCGTTCGTCGCGGTGGCAGTTCTCGGCGTGGCCGCGCCTGCTTTGGCCGACGAAGCGAAGCTTCTCGACGAAGCGCGATCGGTCGCCAGCACCGTTCCGCCGAAGCTTCTGCAGGTGCTGCTCGACGAGATCGGCAAGGGCGGTGCGCAAGGGGCGATCGCGGCGTGCCGCGATCAGGCGCCGAAGATGGCGAGCGCGGCTTCGCAGAGTACCGGCTGGTCGATTCGCAGGGTGAGCCTGAACAACCGCAATCCCAAGGCCGTGCCCGACGCCTGGGAGCGCGCGGCGCTCGAGGAGTTCGATCGCCGCGCGAGCGCCGGAGCAAACCCTGCCTCGCTGGAGAAAGGCGAACTCGTCGACGAAGCGGGCAAGCGCTCGTATCGCTACATGAAGGCGCTGCCGACGCAGGAACTGTGCCTGCGCTGCCACGGACCGCTCGAGAAGCTCGACGCCGCGGTCGTCGCCCGGTTGCGCGAGCTGTACCCGGCCGATCGCGCCACCGGATACGCGGTGGGCCAGATTCGCGGCGCGATGACGATCCGCAAGGAGCTCTGAGCAGAGCGGACTGGCCGGAGAACGGCGAAGAGAGGCCTCGCTACCCGATCGCGATCCGCTCCAGGAGCCCGGCAAGAAGGGGCACGTCGCGCAGGTCCTTGTCGCGGCGCTGGTGCTGCTTGCGTGTCAGCACGATGCGGGGATCGGCAAAGCGCAGGCCGCGAACGACGAAGTGATTCGAGGGATTCGCGATCAGCGCGTCGTCGTCCGGCGGGGTGTCGCCGCCGAAGCTCCTCGAGTAGCCGCGCGCGACGACGTCGAGGTTTTCCGACAGGCGCGTGACGCCCTGGTCGAAGTGCGCTTCGCGAAGCTCGCCGCGCAACGTGAAATCGACGTCGTCCGCCGCGCGCAACCCGAGCGCGTCGAGTACGCTGCCGCCCACGACGCAGCATTGCGAAGGTGCTACCCCGCGCGTGACCAGCGACGCGTGCAACTCGGCGAGGCGCTCGATCATCGCGCGGCGCGGCGCGACGCGGTGCGCGAGCCAGCGCAGGTTGTTCTCGCTCGCGACGATGTCGAGCAGGTGAAGCATTTCGGCCTCGGACTCGCTCACGTGCAGCGTGGTGAACTGATCAACCGGACACAATCCGCAGAAGCGCTCGCGCACGGCGAGTTTGGTCCGTCGTGCCAGGTCGTCGTCGGCTCCGCTGGGCCGCTCGACGAACAGCACGCGCACGCTCGCGTCGTGCGCGCGAAGCAACCCGATCTTGCGTTCGATGTTCTCGCCTGTCTTTGGCCCCCAATCGTAGGCGTAGACGTCGTGCACGAACTCGGCGAGCGATGCGTGCGAGAACTCGAGCGTACGGCGCGAGACCACCGGCATCGCCGCGTCGATCGCCGCTTCGATCTCCGCCCAGGCGCTCTTGACCGGACTCCACAGCAAGACCACGCTCGCGTCTTGCTTCTTGATCGAGGCCCACGCGCGCAGCAGCACGTTGCGTTCTTCGGTGGAGAACCCGAGCAGGCGAAACCACTCGTCGTCCCAGCTCCAGCCCGGGCCGTCCTCGACCTGCACCGCCACGTGGCAGCGCGCGGCGAGCGCCGCGGCGATTCGATGCGCTCCGTTTCGGGGCAGTCCGTTCTCGTTCGAGACCGGCACCGGGTGCATCGGGTCGAATCCCCTGTCGGCCATGCCCGCGATCAGCGACTCGAAATCCCGGACGTAATCGTCGACCGAGGACTTGCTCAGCTCGCTGCCGGGCTCGATTCCGCCGGTGCGCAGATGGATGTGCTTTCGGTACATCGTCGCGATGTCCACGTTCACCCAGTCGGGTTGCAGGCCCAGGTAACGCAACGCGTAGAGGTATTTCGCGAGAATGTCGAAACGGTGCTTGAAGCTCGCCTGCGCCGGATCGACGATCCGAAACCGGCTCGCGCCGGCTGAGTCGGCGCTGCGCCACTCGATCAGGCGCTGCCGCGCCGCGCCGGCGAGCTCGGGGTTGCGTTGCACGAACGCCTGGTCGGCGAGCAGCGCCTCGAGCTTCGCGATTGCGGCGTCGAGGCGGCCGCAGCCCTGATGGGCCATCGCGCAGGTGAAGCGTCCCGCGTCGTGCTCGGGCACGAGCGCGCGGTCGACCCAATGCGCCGCCTGGACGAACTCGCCGCGTTCGAGTTCGGCTGCGGCGAGGTCGCACATCGCGTCGGCGTTCAGGGGATCGATCCGAACCGCCTCGAGGAAGTGCGTATGGGCGCCTGCGAGATCGCCCGACACGTAGGCTTCGAGGCCGCGAACCCGGAAGCCGTCGGCGCTCGCGCCCGACTCGTCGATCCGGGTGGCGCCGGCGAGTTCGCTCATCGCGCGAGCCCTCGCGATAGCGTTGGGCGCAGCCGCGACGCGACCACGTCGTCTACCGGCATGAATCCCCAGTCCGCGTTGAGCGAGCGGCGGATTCGATGCGCCCGCGACGGGAGCGTGTTCCAGCGACCGGCGCGAACCTCGGCCAACGGCTCGATCACGTCGCGCCAGAATCCCGGTGTGATCCAGTTCTGGTCGACCGCGACGAGCGCAAGCAGGCCCCAGTCCTGCGTCGTGTGCTCCTCGAGAGAGTGCAGCGTCTGATAGAAGCAC
Source organism: Burkholderiaceae bacterium (assembly GCA_023384005.1). Taxonomy (GTDB): domain Bacteria; phylum Pseudomonadota; class Gammaproteobacteria; order Burkholderiales; family Burkholderiaceae_E; genus Quisquiliibacterium. The sequence continues at coordinate 5,695 of JAHDXY010000198.1, forward strand.
TCGCCCGACTTGCCGAAGTAGGGCGCCTCGCTGACGCAGCCCGAACTGATCGCGTAGACGGCGCCGAGTCCTGGCTGGGAAAGCAGCTGGTAGAAGTTCGCGTCGGTGCGACGGAACGACTTGAATCGCGCGATCACGGAGGCAGACTCGCCGTACTGCACCTCGTAAGGATGGGGTTTGTAGAGCACCGATTCGTGGCGTGCGGCCACGTCGAACAGTTCCTCGACGTAGTCCGCGAAACTGAGCAGACGGCCTTTTTCCCTGTGGATCAATGCGCTGTCCGCGCCGACCTGGCCGACGATCAGTGCGGTGTCCCGCGGAATCGGTTCGAAAGGCGACCAGGCCATCTTGGCGCGCAGCAGTCCGGCCTGCTGGTGCGCGAGCGAATCGTCGAAGCGGTACTTCTCGATGCGATCCTGAACGGCCGGCACCGTGGAGCGCAGAGCGATCAGGATGTCGTCCAGGAAGCGCAGCGGCGTCACGACCATGTCGATGACCGCAATGCCGTTGCGGTGCAGCGCGCTGACCACGCACGGCGGCAGCTCGTAACCGATGACCAGGCTGCCTTCGAAGGCCTCGACGATCATCGCCTCCGCTTCGCCCGGCAGTTCGGTCGAGTAGTGCACCGCCGCCCAGCTCTCGATGCTGGTCGGTCTTCGCAGCGTGCGGTAGAAGCGCTCGGTATCGAAGCCATCGCCCCAGGCGATCGTTCCGACTTCGAGCGCGCAGATCTGCGACAACGGCCACTCGAGCAACGCCTGCAGCCAGCGCACGTGCGGCACGGTGCTCGATCGGCAGACGTCGCCGACCAGCGGGCGCAGGAAATCTGCCGCGAGGAGGATTCGGTTCGGGGCTTGCGTGTTCATCACTGATCCTTCAGCGACGGGCGAAGGCGGTCCGCCGGCTCACTCCCGCGAGTCTAGATCTCGCGATCCGGGTCGAAGGCTCGAACAGGCGGGCACGAACCGCCCAAATCGCGGCCGCCTTCGGTTGATTCGCCAGGGCCCACGCAAGATGGCGACGCGAATGGCTCGACGCAAGGGGGTCGAAGGGGGCGACGCAAGGGGGTCGACGCGAGAGCGTCGACGCAGCGTCAACGCGGGTCGTCGGGCTCCCGCGCAGGAGCGCCGTTGCCGCTGTCGGCGGCGCGGTCCGGGCGCGTCCCTGCGCTACCCGCGTCGGTTTCGCGAATGTAGTCCCCCTCGATCACGTCGCCCCCGCGCAGGTCGCCTGGAGGCGCGTTTCGCTGCGCCTCGCGCATTCGCGCACGCAACTCGCCGCGCACCTCGCGCGTCTGCCACCACAGCCATGCGCCGGCCACTGCGCCGACGACGAGCAGCACCGCGAAGACGATCACCGAGAAGAACAGCGCGGCAACGAGCACCACCGCTGCGGTAGCGAACGCGAAGACGCGCGCCAGCAGCGGCGCGGCGGGTTCGCCGCCCGACTGGGGAAGGCCGAGCCTGGGGTCGTTGTCGCTCATCGTGCGTTTCGATCGCAGCCCCCGGTGCGAAGGCGGTTCCGGCGGGGCGATCCTTGCAGATAATACGGGATCCTGCCGGGATCGCCTGCGGCGGGAGACCGATATCACGACCAGGCTTCGGCGATTGGACGATCTGCGTGCGCTCGCGTGGCGCGCACCTGGGTTCGCGCTCGTGTGGGCAGTGATCAGCGCGCGAGATCCGGGCTCGTGGGTCGTCGGGGGGGCCTGCGGTTGTCGCCGCGCGCGAAGCGCTACATCGAGATCGAACCCTCGCGGAACTCCGTTCGGTCGAGCCAGACGTTGACCAGCACCGGCCGTCCGGCGCGCGCGGTCGCCCTGGCGCGCGCCAGGGCCGGTGCCACCTCCGCGGCCGTCTTCACCAGGATTCCCTCGGCGCCGAATCCGCGGGCCACCTCGTGGTAGTCGGTGCGCCCGAGCACGGTCGCCACGTCGTCGCCCAGCATCTTGACCTGCTCGCGCGCGATCTGGGTCCAGCCCACGTCGTTGCCCACCACCGCGATCACCGCGATCCCGTGGCGCACGAAAGTGTCGAACTCGGCCAGGCTGAAGCCGCAGGCGCCGTCACCGAAAACGATCCAGACCTGGGCATCGGCGCGGTGCGCGGCGGCGCCCAGCGCGAAACCCGCGCCCACGCCCAGCGTTCCGAACGCGCCGGGATCGAGCCACGCGAGCGGCGTGCGCGGGCGCAGGATGTACGACGCCGTCGCGACGAAATCGCCTCCGTCGGCAACGAGAATCGCATCGTCGCCGAGCGCAAGGTCCATCGCGCGAAAGAACGCGATCGGGTTGACGAATTCGCCCGCGTCCGCGGCCTGGGTATCGATTCCTTTCTCGCGCTCGTCGTCGCGGGCGCGGAGCTGGTCGATCCAGGGCTGCAGGCGCGGGCCCTGGTCGGAGAGCCGCTCGGCGAGGCGTTCGAGGAAGGCACCGGCGTCCCCGATCGCGGCGATGTCGGGCCTGCGATTCATTCGCGCCTCTTTCGCGCTGCGATTGGCGGCGATCAGCGTTGCCGATCGGCGCACGTGCCGCCCGTAGTCGAGCCTGAAATCGCAGGGAACGCCCGCGAGAACGACGACGTCGGCCTCGCGCAGCGCGCTGCGGCGGTGTTGCCGCAACTGCAGCGGGTGCTTCGGCCCAAGCAGGCCGCGCGCCATCCCGGACAGGTAGACCGGGACGCCCAGTCGCGCGAGCGCTGCGGCGATTTCGGGTGCGCGGCCCGCCTGCGCCAGTGCCTGGCTGCCGACGACGATCAGCGGTTGGCGGGCCGCGCGCAGCGCGCGCGCGGCCGC
>JAHDXY010000199.1 GCA_023384005.1 Burkholderiaceae bacterium
CCGGGCGCGCGCGCGCGCGGGGCGCTGCTGGCGAGCGGCAGGTCGGCGCGCCACTGGTCGAGCGTCGCCTCGCGGGTTTCTCCGCGCGAGTCGCCGGTTCCGAACAGGTCGACGATCAACGTCGTCCAGCCGGCATCGGCCAGGCGCCTCGCCTGCGCGACCAACGTTCGCCGCGCGAGAGTGGCCTCGTCGCCCAATGGCTGGATGCAAAGGATCGATCCACGCGACTGCACGCCGGCCTCGGGCGCGACCCACAGCGCGAAGCGCGCGCCGCGCGCGAAACCCCCGAGGAAGACCGGCTCAATCACCGACACGAACCACCGGCGCTTGGCCCTCAGCCGAGCTTGGACTCGACGAATCGGCGCAGATCGCCGAAGGTCTGGAAAATGTCGGCGCTGACCTCGTCGTCGTCGATCTGTACGCCGAAGTCGTCCTGTATCTGGGTCAGCACTCCAAGCACCGCCATCGAGTCGAGTTCGGGGATCGCGCCCAGCAGCGCGGTAGCATCGGTGAGCGTCGCTGGCACCGAGCGCTTGCCGATCGCCGATTCGAGGATCGCGCGGAGGATGGAGTCGGTGGTCGGGTTCTCGGTCATCAGCCTGTCCGTATCGAAGCGGACCGATTCTAGCGTTCATCGGCTCCCGCGGTGATCGAAAAGTACCCGAATCGCCGATCGTGTCGATCGGCACGCGCCGTTCGTGGACTATTGCTTTGCGCCCGGCACCGAGAACTGCTAAAAAGACCCGCTTACAAGAACGGCGACGAGCCGAGCGGCAACGGTAGAAGCAAACAGAGAGCTGGGCGTCGCCTCCGGCCGGCGCCACACTGGAGGAATCGCGCGTGCTCCACGAATCAGTCGACAGGGACCAGCCGGTCGAGGGGTCTTCGAACCGGACTTTCGGCATGGTCTTCGCCTGCGTTTTCGCGCTGATCGCCGGGTACCCGCTGGTCGGCGGCGAGCCGCCGCTCCCCTGGGCCGTAATCGCGGCAGTGGTCTGCGCTGCGCTCGCGATTCTCGTGCCGCAGGCGCTCAGCCCGCTGAACCGCGTCTGGACGCGATTCGGGATGCTGCTTCACAAGGTGGTCAACCCCGTGGTGCTCGGGCTGATGTTCTTCGTCGTGGTCACGCCGATCGGGCTGCTGATGCGTGCGCTGGGCAAGAGGCCCCTGAAGCTGGACTTCGATCGCGAGGCGACGAGCTACTGGGTGCAGCGACAACCGCCGGGTCCGCCCGCGGAGTCGTTCAAGGATCAGTTCTGAAAAGCCGGAAATCAGGGGAACGCAGCGATGGGTCTTCTCGGTGAACTGTGGCGCTTCATGCGAGCGCGCAAGAAGTACTGGCTCGTGCCGATCCTCGTCGTGATGTTCCTGCTCGGAGGGCTGCTGATCCTCGTACAAGGCTCGGCCGTGGCTCCGTTCATCTATACGCTGTTCTGAGCGGTGCGCGTTCTCGGGGTTTCGGCCTTTTATCACGACAGCGCCGCCGCGCTGGTCGTCGACGGCGATGTCGTCGCCGCGGCGCAGGAGGAGCGTTTCACCCGCAAGAAGCACGACCCGGGCTTCCCGCGCCGCGCGATCGAGTATTGCCTCTCGGAGTCTGGCGGCGGGCTCGAGCAGATCGACGTCATCGCGTTCTACGACAAGCCGCTGCTCAAGTTCGAGCGCCTGCTCGAGTCGTACCTCGCCTTCGCACCGCGCGGCTTTCGGAGCTTCTCGATGGCGATTCCGGTCTGGCTGCGAGAGAAGTTGTTCCTGAAGGATCTTCTGTCGCGCGAGCTTGCGGCGATCGGCGGCGAGCGCAAGTCGATCGCCTCGAGGGTGCTGTTCTCCGAGCACCACCTGTCGCACGCGGCGAGCGCGTACTTCCCGTCGCCCTTCGAGCGCGCCGCGGTCCTGACGATGGACGGCGTGGGCGAGTGGGCGACGACCTCGCTCGCGATCGGCGAAGGCAGCGCGCTCAACGTGCACAAGGAGATCCATTTCCCCCACTCGCTGGGCCTGCTCTACTCGGCCTTCACCTACTACACCGGGTTCAAGGTGAACTCGGGCGAGTACAAGGTGATGGGACTGGCGCCCTACGGCGAACCCAGGTTCGCGCCGCTCATCCTCGAGCACCTGCTCGACCTGAAGCCGGACGGGTCGTTTCGCCTGGACATGGGCTACTTCGACTATTGCGCCGGACTCACGATGACGAACCAGCGCTTCGACGCGCTGTTCGGCGCCCCGCCGAGGAAGCCCGAGCAACGGCTCACGCAGCGCGAGATGGACCTCGCCGCGTCGATCCAGGCGGTGACCGAGGAGGTGGTTCTTCGCCTGGCGCGCTCGGTCGCACGCGAGACAGGCGCGCGCAACCTCTGCCTCGCCGGGGGCGTGGCGCTGAACTGCGTGGCCAACGGCAAGGTCCTGCGCGACGGGGCCTTCGAACGGATCTGGGTGCAGCCCGCTGCCGGAGACGCCGGCGGGGCGCTCGGGGCGGCGCTGGGGGCGTACCACCTGAACAAGGGGCAGGCGCGAAGCCCGCGCGACGGGCGCAGCGACCGGATGAAGGGCGCGTACCTGGGCCCGGAGTTCGGGCAAGCCGAGGTCGAACGTCGTCTCGCCGCCGCGGGCGCCAGCTTCGAGGTGCTGGCCGACGACGAGTTGATCGCCCGTGCGGCGCTGGCGCTCTCGCAGGACAAGGCGCTGGGCTGGTTCCAGGGCCGGATGGAGTTCGGCCCACGCGCCCTGGGTGGACGCTCGATCCTGGGCAACGCGCAGTCGCCCACGATGCAGTCGGTGCTCAACCTCAAGGTGAAGTATCGCGAATCGTTTCGCCCGTTCGCGCCTTCGGTGCTGCGTGAACGCGTCTCGGAGTACTTCGAGCTCGACGAAGACAGCCCGTACATGCTCCTGGTGGCCGATGTCGTCGCCGCGCGCAGGAAGGAGACGACGCCCGAGCAGGCCGGTCTGTTCGGAATCGATCGGCTCAACGTTGCCCGCTCCGACATCCCGGCGGTGACGCACGTCGACTACTCGGCGCGCGTGCAGACCGTGCACCGCGAAACCAACCCGCGCTACCACGCGCTGATCGAGGCCTTCGAGATGCTGACCGGTTGCGCGGTGATCGTCAACACCAGTTTCAACGTCCGCGGCGAACCGATCGTCGGATCTCCGGAGGACGCGTTCCGGTGCTTCATGGGCACCGAGATCGAATCCCTGGCGATCGGCAACTGCTGGCTCGAGAAGGGCGACCAGGATCCGTCGCTCAGGCAGAACTACGAAACGAAATTCGAACTCGACTGATGGCGACTCCCGTGGCGCGTTCGCCCGGAGAACCGCGCTTGTCCGAGCGCGCGAAATGGCTGCTGCTCGCGCTCGTGACGCTGGGCTTGCTCGCGGCGCTGGTGGTGGTGGCAGAGGTTGGCCTGCGGGTCAGGCAGCAGCTCAGGTACGGGATCCAGCAGCCTGCCGAACAGGTCTACGAGACCGACGCGCGGATCGGCCTGCGCGTGCCGAAGGCGAATCTGGACACCGGACGGATCCAGACCAACAGCCTGGGATTTCGCGGGCCGGAGATCTCAGGCGACAAGCCAGCCGGAGCGATCCGGCTCGCCTTTCTTGGGGCTTCGACCACCTGGTGCGCGGAAGTGTCGTCCAATGCCGCCGTCTGGACCGAGCGCGTCGCCGCGCAACTCGCGAGCGACTTCCCGAACCGGCGCTTCGACTTCGTCAACGGGGGAGTGCCCGGCTATACGCTTCGCTCCTCGCTCCTGAACCTGGAGCACCGGATCGCGTCGCTCGCGCCCGACGTGATCGTGATCTACCACGCGACCAACGACCTGTCGGGCGAACTGCGCGAGCTCGCGCTGGCCGCCGGACTGATCTCCGAGGCGCGCGTCGGCGCGCAGTTCTGGCCGTCGCGCTACTCGCTGCTGTGGGACCTGGCGGAGAAGAACATCCGAATCGCGCTCGCCCGGCGGCGCGCCGAGTCCGGCGCCGGGGTGCTGAGGGCCGATTTCAGCAGGATCGGCGAGCCGTTTCGCGGCGCGCTCACCGACCTCGTTCGCGCCGCCAAGGCGAAGGCCGGAATCGTCGCGGTGGCGACGTTCTCGACCAGGATGCGCGCGCAGCAACCGCCCGACGAGAAGCTGCGGGCTGCGTCGAGCGCTCTTTACTACGTGCCGTTCATGGACCCGGACGGGCTGATCGCGGCGTTCGCGCGCTACAACCAGATCATTCGCGAGGTCGCGCGCGGCGAATCGATCATCCTGATCGACGGCGAGGACGACGTGCCCGGCGACGCGGCGCATTTCACCGATTCGGTCCACTTCACCGACGCCGGCTCCGCGGCGATGGCGCGGCGCGTGGCGGCGGGGTTGCACGCGGGCGTGGCCCGGGCCTTCAGGTAGCGGCGAACTGGGGAGGCGGGGGAATGATCACCACGTCTGATGCACCGCTGGTCGTCGATCTGGACGGCACCTTGACTCCGTCCGACACTCTCGTCGAGTCGGCGATCACGCTGTTGAAGAGATCCCCGCTGAGCCTGTTTCTCCTTCCGGTCTGGTTGCTGGGGGGTCGTGCTCGGTTCAAGGAGTCGCTCGCCGGTTGCGCGAGCGTCTCGGTCGAACTTCTCCCGTATCGTGAGCCGCTTCTTGCTTACCTGCGACAGGAGCGAGCCCGCGGACGGCGCATCGTTCTCGCCACTGCGGCGCACAGGTCGATCGCCGAGGCGGTATCGCTGCACCTGGGTTTGTTCGACGATGTGATCGCGACCGACGCAGGCGTCAATGCCAAGGGAACGGCGAAACTGGACGCGATCAGGAACAAGGTGGGCGCCGATTTCGTCTACGCGGGCGACAGCAGCGCCGACATTCCGATCTGGCAGGCCGCGAAGGGTGCGGTCCTGGTCGACGCTTCGACCCGGGTCGCCGCGTCGGTGCGGCGCGTGGTGCCGATCGAGCGCGAGTTCGCCGGGGAGGGTGCTTCGCTGCAAGTGTGGGTCCGCGCCCTGCGCGTTCACCAGTGGCTGAAGAATCTCCTGCTGTTCGTGCCATTGCTCACGGCGTTCTCGTTCCTGGACCTGGGAAAGGTCGCGGCGATGATGGTCGCCTTCTTCTCGTTTTCTTTCGCCGCCTCGGCAACCTACATCGTCAACGACCTTTGGGATCTGGAGAGCGACAGACTCCATCCGCGCAAGCGAACGCGCGCGTTCGCCAGCGCAAGAATTCCGATTCCGCATGGGCTGGCGGCGGCCACCGTTGCGCTGGTGCTCGGCTTGGCGATGGCGTCGACAGTGTCCAGCGGGTTTCTTCTCCTTCTGCTCGTCTATCTTGTCCTGACCAGTTGCTACAGCCTGGGTTTGAAGGGATTCGTCGTGCTCGACGTGCTCGTGTTGTCGCTGCTCTATACGCTGCGTGTCCTGGCGGGCTCGGTGGCGGTCGGAATCGTGACGAGTTCGTGGCTGCTTGCGTTCTCGGTCTTCATGTTCCTGAGCCTGGCGTTGGTAAAGAGATGCGCGGAACTCGTCTCGCTCGAGCGCGGCGCGGGCGGATCCGCGCCGGGGCGCGACTATTGCGTCGGCGACCTGGCCGTGTTGTGGCCGCTGGGCGTGGGGGCGGCGCTGTCAGCGGTCGTTGTGTTCGGTTTGTTCATCAACGCTGGCGAAACCGTCGAGCGATACGCCAACCCGCAGCTGTTGTGGCTTGTCGCCCTCGCGCTGATCTACTGGTCGGCTCGGATGTGGATCAAGACTTCGCGAGGCGAGATGGACGACGATCCCGTCGTATTCACCTTCAAGGACAACGGCAGCCGCCTGACGATCGTGGCGATGGTCATGATCACTCTGGCAGCGCATTTCGCTCCACTGGAAGCGGCTCGGTGAACATGTTCGTCGTCGCCATCGTCAGCGTGGCGCTCTCGGTCGCCGCGCAGTTTTCCCTCAAGGCGGGAATGTCCGGCGAAGTCGTCAGGGAGATCCTCGCGCAACCCTTCAGCGCGCGCTCGGCGTTCGTCGTCCTCACGGACAAGTACGTCCTTGGGGGATTCCTGCTCTACGGTCTGGGCGCGATCGTCTGGCTCGCCGTGCTCGCGAAATGGGATGTGAGCAAGGCCTACCCCCTGGTCGGCCTGGGCTTCGTGTTCACCGTCGCGATCGGGTCGATGATCGGTGAGAACGTGACCTTTTCCCGCGTCGCCGGCGTGGCGCTGATCTGCGCCGGTGTATTCCTCGTCGGGCGCGGCTAGGCGCAGGGGCGTCACGAATCGCGGCAATGACTTCGGGCAACAAGGCGCGCCGGGACGCCGCGCCCTGCAGCGGGCACCTGGGCTGGGTCGGCGGCGCATTGCTGTTCGTGATCGTCCAGTGCGCGCTGATCGGCTACGAGTTCCCGGTGTCGGAACTCTGGACCTCGCTGCCGCTGATGTGGATGGACTCCGCGTATCACTGGTACCAGATCTGGATCGCGCGGGAACTCGCCCCGTTCGGGGCGCTGGTTGGGTACGACCCCGCGATGTCGGCCGGGCAGGTCGTCGGTCTCTCGACCAACGCGAGCGCGAAGTTCCCGGCGCTCTACGCATTCCTGTTCGGCCCGGACGTGGACGTGTCGGTCGTCTACAAGGTGTTCAGCTTCACGTCGGCGTGCCTGGCGCCGGTCGTCATCTTTTTCGCCGCCTGTTGGGCCGGATCGCGGCTGCGCGAAGCGGTGCTTGTCGGTGCGCTCGCTCTCGTTCTCTGGTGGACCTCCGAGTTCCGCGTATATCACTCATGGGGCCAGCTGTCGTACGGATTGGCGGTATTCGCCGCGGTCGCGACCGCGGCGAGCGCGAGAAGGTTCTGGTGCGCCCAGCCACGGCTGGTTCCGGCGCTCGCGCACGGGTTGTTCATCGGACTGGCAACGCTCTATCACCCTTTGTTTGCGGTCGCGTTCGCGATGCTGGCGGTCGCGATCGCGTTGACCCATTCGCGTCAACTCGTCGCGACAAGCGCCGTGCTGCATGCCGGCTGTGCCGCAGTGGCGGTTGCTGCGTTGAACTGGATCTGGATCGAGCCGACGCTGCGTAGCGGTGCGATGGCGTCGTGGAGCGCCTTCGCCTTCCAGAAGGCCGTTGGTCTGGGTGTGTTCTCCGAGCATTTCGGCGCGTTCGGAAACGGCGGCGCGTTTCGCTGGATGCTCCTGCTGGCCGGCGCCGCGGCGCCGTTTGTCGCGACAAGCGATTCGCGCAAGCGAGTTGCCAGCTATCACCTGGTCGCTGCGGCGATCGCTTTCGTCTATTCGGCGTTCGCCGCATTCAGCACATCGCTCGCGACGCTGCAGCCCAATCGTTTCGTCGTTGCCGGATTGCTCTTCCTGTGCGTACCGGCTGGCATCGCGATCACGGCTGTTCTGGCGTCGATCGTGCCCGCCCGCGGGCGCGGGAGATGGAGCGCACTGGCGCTCTCCGCGGTCGTTTCCTGCGGTGTCGTCGCCGCGTTCTATGTTCGCGAGGTGCTGCGCGAGGTGTCGTACGGACCGCACCCGCACATCGCGCGTTCTGCGCCGGCGGTACGCGGACCAGGGCCCAATACGGCCTGGCTGACACGGTGGCTGTCGGCCAACGCAGACGACGACAGCAGGGTGCTGTACGAGCATTCATTGCGCGCCTCCGATCGAACGCATGTCGTCGGGTGGCTGCGTGCGAACACCGGCATCGAGATGGTCGGCGGTGCTTACGCGACGAGCGGCCCCGACTCCTTCGTCGCCGCGATGCTTTTCGGCCGCGCGGTCGAGGAGTATTCGGACGAAGCGCTGAGCGCGCTGCTTCGGATTCTCAACGTTGGCATCGTCGTCGCGGCAAGCGAGCGCAGCAGGGCGAGATTCGCCGCGGTTTCGTTCATGCGAACCGTCGCGAGGCACGGCGAATGGGCCGTGTTCCGGGTGAAAGATCCTCCTGGCTTCTTTGTCAAGGGCGCCGGACGAATCGTGGCGCGGCAACCCAACTCGCTCGAACTCGAGACGACGACCGGCGCCGAGGCGGTGCTTCGCTACAACTTCGTCCCCGGCCTCGTTTCAACCCCGCCCGTCGAACTGGTTCCGCTCGTGGTCGAGGGCTGGAGCGTGCCGCTGATCCGCATTCCAAACCCTCCGCCGCGGTTGGTCATCAGCTACCGTGCTCCTCGCTAGGACCGTCGCGCCAGGCGGTCGCGGCGAATCCGGTTCGGCCTTGCATGCGGGGGATTTCGCGATGCCGGTACTATTTGGCCACCAATGCCCGGAGGCTGTTCGAAAATCCGGGATGTCCGTCAAACCTGGGTCCCAGACATGCGACTGACCAAGGCCGTCTTTCCCGTCGCCGGCATGGGCACGCGCTTCCTGCCGGCGACGAAGTCCATTCCGAAGGAGATGCTGCCGATCGTCGACCGGCCGATCATCCAGTACGCGGTGGACGAGGCGATCGAGGCCGGCTGCGACACGCTGAT
>JAHDXY010000200.1 GCA_023384005.1 Burkholderiaceae bacterium
GTTGCGATGCTTGAGGAAGAAATACTCGTCGCACCACTTCTTGAACCGCGGGTGCAGGTGCGCGCCGTGCGGCGCGAGCGCGTCGCGGCACGCGCCGTGAAAGCGCACGACGTCTTTCTCGTATGCGTAGTAGGGCGTGAGGTCCATTCCGCCGCCGAACCACCACACAGGCTCGCCCAGTCCGCGCGTCGCGAAGTAGCGAACGTTCATGTGCACCGTCGGCACATAGGGGTTGCGCGGGTGCAGCACCAGCGACACGCCCATCGCCTCGAAGCGCTGACCTGCCAGTTGCGGGCGCTGCGCGCTGGCCGAAGGCGGCAGGCGATCGCCGAACACGTGGGAGAAGTTCACCCCGCCGCGCTCGAACACCGCGCCCTCCTCGATCACGCGCGTGGTCCCGCCGCCGCCTTGCGGGCGCTGCCATTGATCGCTGCGAAACGGCGTGCCGTCGATCGACTCGAGCTCGGCGACGATCCGGGCCTGCAGCGCGATCAGGTAGTCGCGCACGGCCACCGACTCGGCAGACGTGGCGCCCGGCGGGGGAGTTCGGACAGAGGCGGGCATCGATCAGCGCTTGCGTGCGAGCGCCCTGTGACCGATGTCGCGCCTGTACTGCATGCCGTCGAACGAGATCCGCTCGACCGTCTGGTATGCGATCGACTGCGCGATCTTGACCGAGTCGCCCAGGGCCGTTACGCACAGCACGCGGCCTCCGCTGGTAACGATGTCGCCGCCCTGCTCGCGCGTTCCGGCGTGAAACACCAGGCAGTCGGCGTCGGGCGCGTTGCCCGCGGGCGCAAGCCCTCGGATCGGGTCGCCCGGTCGCGGCGCGTCCGGGTACCCCGACGCGGCGAGCACGACGCCGAGTGCGGTGCGCCGGTCCCAGGCGATCTCGGCTTCGTCGAGTCGCCCCTCGATCGCCAACTCGAACACCGTCGCGAGGTCGCTCTTGATGCGCGCCATGATCGGCTGCGTTTCCGGGTCGCCCATCCGGCAGTTGAACTCGAGCGTGCGCGGCTGCCCGCTCGCGTCGATCATCAGACCCGCGTAGAGGAATCCGGTGAACTGCATTCCCTCGCGCGCCATTGCGCTGACGGTGGGCATGATGATCTCGCGCAACACCTTCGCGTGGATCTCGGGGGTGACGACCGGAGCCGGCGAATATGCGCCCATTCCGCCGGTGTTGGGCCCCTGATCGCCGTCGAGCAGCCGCTTGTGATCCTGGCTCGACGCGAGCGCGAGAACGTTGCGCCCGTCGACCATCACGATGAAGCTGGCCTCCTCGCCTTGCAGGCACTCCTCGATCACGACGCGCGCGCCGGCCGCGCCCATGCTCGCGCCCACCAGCATCGCGTCGATCGCGGCGTGCGCCTGTTCGACGCTGGCGGCGACCACGACTCCCTTGCCTGCCGCCAGACCGTCTGCCTTGACGACGATCGGTGCGCCGCGCTGCTCGACGTAGGCATGCGCTGCCGCGGCGTCGGTGAAAGTCTGGTAGTCGGCGGTGGGGATGCCGTGGCGCTTCATGAAGGACTTGGCGAAGTCCTTCGACGACTCGAGTTGCGCCGCCGCCTTGGTCGGCCCGAAGATCGGCAGGCCGCGGGCGCGAAACAGGTCGACGACGCCCGCTGCGAGCGGCGCCTCGGGTCCGACGACGGTGAAGGCGATGTCCTCGGAAAGCGCGAAATCGGCCAGCGCCGAGAGATCGGTGATCGCAACGTTGCGCAGCAGCGGCTCGGTCGCGGTGCCGCCGTTTCCGGGAGCCACGTAGACGGTCTGCACGCGCGCAGACTGCGCCAGGCGCCACGCCATCGCGTGCTCGCGCCCCCCTGCGCCGATCACCAGGACTTTCAACGCGGTGTTCCCGGAAGACCAGGGAGGACCGGGCGCGGGTGCGTGTTCATTCGCCTTCGTCGAACACGACGTTCGCGTAGACCTGTTGCACGTCGTCCAGGTCTTCGAGCGCATCGACGAGCTTGCGCATCGACGCGGCCGCGTCTCCCGTGATCTCGGTCTCGGCGAGCGGTTTCATGGTGATTTCGGCCACTTCCGCCCTGAGCCCGGCGCGCTCGAAAGCCTGCTTGAGCGCCGCGAACTCCGCCACGGGGCAGGTGGCCTCGATGCCGCCTTCCTCGTCGATGGCGACGTCGTCCGCGCCGGCTTCGGCCGCAACCTCCATCACGGCGTCCTCAGGGGTTCCCGGGGCGAACAGGAATTGCCCGCAGTGCCGGAAAAGGAACGCGACCGAGCCATCGGTGCCGAGGTTGCCGCCGTACTTGGAGAACGCATGGCGCACGTCCGCGACGGTGCGGGTACGGTTGTCGGTCATGCAATCGACGATGACTGCCGCTCCCCCTACTCCGTAGCCCTCGTAGCGGATCTCCTCGTAGTTCGCGCCGTCGAGCTCGCCCGCGCCACGCTGGATCGCCTTGGTGACCGTATCCTTGGACATGTTCGCGTCGGACGCCTTCTCGATCGCCAGGCGCAGGCGAGGGTTGATGCCCGGGTCCGACCCTCCCATGCGCGCGGCGACGGTGATCTCCTTGATCACTCTGGTGAACAGCTTGCCGCGCTTGGCGTCCTGGCGATTCTTGCGATGCTGGATGTTGGCCCACTTCGAATGGCCGGCCATAACGAAACCTTTTTCGGCGCCCGCTTGCGTTTCGCGCGCGCAGCGTGGTCGAATTGCGGAACTAACCCGTCAGGAACTAACCCGTCATTTTAGCATCGACGCCTCCCACCATTTTTTCGCGCCGCGCTCGCCGCCGCGCCCGGACGCCATGCAAGAACCGATGAAGATCGCCCTCAGCGCGGGCGCCGAACTGGGCATCCTGCCCGCGCTGGCCAACCGCCACGGCCTGATTACTGGCGCCACCGGCACGGGCAAGACTGTCACGCTGCAGGTTCTCGCCGAGGCATTTTCCTCGCTCGGAGTGCCGGTGTTCATGTCCGACGTCAAGGGCGACCTCGCGGGCGTCGCGCGTGCCGGATCGATCAGCCCCAAGTTCAAGGAGCGACTCGATCGACTGGGAGTCCCCGAGCCGGATTTCAAGGCGTTTCCGGTCACGCTGTGGGACGTATTCGGCGAAAAGGGCCACCCGTTGCGGGCGACAGTCTCGGACATGGGGCCGCTGCTTCTGTCGCGCATGCTGGGCCTGAACGATACACAGGAGGGCGTTCTGCATCTGGTGTTCAGGATCGCCGACGAGCGCGGGCTGCTGCTGCTCGACGCCAAGGACCTTCGCGCGATGCTGCAGTTCGTGGGCGACAACGCGCGCCAGTTCACGACCGAGTACGGGAACATCTCGAGCGCGTCGGTCGGGGCGATTCAGCGTGGGCTCCTCACGCTGGATGCGCAGGGCGGCGACCGGTTCTTCGGCGAACCGATGCTCAACCTAGACGACATGCTGCAAACCGATTCCAGCGGACGGGGGGTGCTGAACGTTCTCGCGGCCGACAAGCTGATGAACTCGCCGCGGCTGTACGGAGCGTTCCTGTTGTGGCTGCTGTCGGAGCTGTTCGAGAATCTGCCCGAGATCGGCGATCCGGAAAAGCCAAGGTTCGTGTTCTTCTTCGACGAGGCGCACCTGCTGTTCAACGAGGCGCCGCGCGCGTTGCTCGAAAAGGTCGAGCAGGTGGTCCGCCTGATTCGGTCCAAGGGCGTGGGTGTTTACTTCGTGACGCAGAATCCGCTGGACGTGCCCGAGACGGTGCTCGGGCAACTGGGAAACCGCGTGCAGCACGCGCTGCGGGCCTTCACTCCGCGCGACCAGAAGGCCGTGAAATCCGCCGCTGACACCATGCGACAGAACCCGAAGTTCGACGCCGGGCAGGTGATCACCGAACTCGGGGTGGGCGAGGCGCTGGTGTCGTTTCTCGACGCGAAGGGCCGGCCCAACATCGTCGAACGCGCGTTCATCGTGCCCCCGGCGACGCGGATCGGCCCGATCGACGATGCCGAACGCGCCGACGTGATGCGAAAGTCGGTCGTCGCGGGCGTCTACGATAAGGTGCTCGATCGCGAATCGGCCTACGAGAAGCTCGCGGCCGACGCTGCCGCCAAGGCGAAGGCCATCGAGCAGGAGGCTGCCGAAGTCGCGGCGCGCAAGGAGGCGAACAAGTCCACGTCCTCGGGTGGCGGCATGCTCGGGGGAATCCTGCACGGAACCGGTCGCAAGGATTCGCTGATCGAGGCGGTCGCGAAGAGCGCCGCTCGCACGATCGGATCCACGCTGGGGCGCGAAATCATCCGCGGCGTGCTGGGTTCGATCCTGCGCAAGCGTTGACCCTCGCGTGAGCGCGCGGCGCGCGCGCCTCGGCGGTCTCGCGCTTGCCGCCACCGGTTCGGTGCTGTTTTCGGTCAAGGCGATCATCGTCAAGCTGTCGTATCGTTACGGCGTCGACCCGGTGACGCTGATCGCGCTTCGGATGGTGTTCGCGCTTCCGCTGTTCGCGCTCGCGGCCTGGCTGGCCGGGCGCGACGCGTCGTACCGGCTCGGCACGCGCGACGTCGCGCCGATCGTCGGAATGGGGCTGGTCGGGTACTACCTGGCGAGCCTGCTCGACTTCATCGGGCTGCAGTACATCTCCGCCGGACTCGAGCGGGTGATCCTCTACCTCAATCCGACGCTGGTGGTCCTGATTTCGGTGCTGGTGCTGCGCAAGCGCATCGTGCCGCTGGAGTGGGTCGCGCTGTTCGTCGCCTATTCGGGAGTGCTGTTCGTGTTCTGGCACGACCTGAGCGTGTCGGGCGAAGACGTGCCGCTTGGCGCCGCGCTGGTGTTCGCGAGCGCGCTCGCCTACGCGGTGTACCTGGTCGCCGGTGGAGAGTTGGTCGGGCGAATCGGTCCGATAAGGCTGACCGCCTGGGCGAGCATCGTCGCCTGCGTCGCCTGCCTGGTGCAGGCGCTCGCGCTCGACGCGGCGGCGCTGGTCAGCCAGCCGGCGCCGGTGTACGGATTGTCGATCGTCAACGCGGTAGTGTGCACGGTGATTCCGATCTTCATGGTGATGGTGGGAGTGGCGCGTGTCGGATCATCGGCCGCCGCCCAAACCGGTATGCTCGGCCCTGCCGCCACGATCGGGCTCGCGGCGCTGCTGCTAGACGAACCGGTGTCCGCGACCCAGCTCCTGGGCACCGCGATCGTGCTGACTGGCGTATTCCTTCTGACGATCAAGCGAGACTAGGAGGCAAGGATGGATTTCGGGATCAAGGGAAAGTGGGCGCTCGTATGCGGCGCGAGCAAGGGGCTTGGCTACGGCTGCGCACGCGCGCTTGCCGGCGAAGGCGTCAACCTGGTGATCAACGCGCGCACGGAAGCGACGCTGAATGCCGCCGCCGAGCGAATCGTCGCCGAGACCGGCGTGCAGGTGATCGCGGTCGCGGTCGACATCACCACGCAGGAAGGGCGAGCCAAGGCGCTCGCCGAGGCGCCGAAGCTCG
The DNA here is from genome assembly GCA_023384005.1 of Burkholderiaceae bacterium. Classification (GTDB taxonomy): domain Bacteria; phylum Pseudomonadota; class Gammaproteobacteria; order Burkholderiales; family Burkholderiaceae_E; genus Quisquiliibacterium. The sequence continues at coordinate 5,444 of JAHDXY010000200.1, forward strand.
ACATCCTGGTCAACAACGCCGGTGGCCCGCCGCCAGGCGACTTCCGCAACTTCACGCGCGACGACTGGATCAAGGCGATCGACGCGAACATGCTCACGCCAATCGAACTGATCAAGGCCACCGTGGACGCGATGATCGAGCGCAAGTTCGGGCGGGTGGTGAACATCACCTCGAGTGCGGTGAAGTCGCCGATCGAGGTGCTCGGGCTATCCAACGGCGCGCGCAGCGGCCTGACCGGATTCGTCGCGGGTCTTGCGCGAAAGACAGTGGCGCACAACGTCACGATCAACAACCTCCTGCCTGGGATCTTCAACACCGACCGGCTCGTGGGAACGATCGCAGCGGTGGCCAAGAGCCAGGGCGTGAGTGTCGAGGAAGCGACGAAGCGCCGGCTCGCGGCCGTTCCCGCGGGCCGACTGGGAGACCCGACCGAATTCGGGCAGGCCTGCGCGTATCTGTGCAGCGCGCAGGCGGCCTACGTCACCGGGCAGAACTTTCTGATCGACGGAGGAGCGTATCCGGGGACGTTCTGAACGTTCCCCAGGAAGCAGCTTCCGAAGCGCGCAAGAAAGACCAAGGAGAGGGCGGCGCTTGCCGACATCGCCAAGCGCGGCAAGTAGGCACGGAAAGCCTCGAAAATGAGTGTCTTGCAGGCGGACGGCGTGCGCGTATTTCCGAACCCGCGCGCGGCTGCGCGCGGGCAGGCTTACGGTGCAGACCGCTCCGCGATCCTCAACGAGGCGGGGTTCGACGCCGCGCAGCGCGAGATCGCGAGTTGGCCCGGTTATGCGCCAACGACGCTTCGTCGCTTGCCGGGTCTGGCCGCAACGCTGGGCCTTGGAGAGCTGTATTGCAAGGATGAAGGAGATCGCTTCGGCCTGAAGAGCTTCAAGGCACTGGGCGGCGCATACGCGGTGTTCAGGCTGCTGAAGTCCAGGATCGAGGCGGCCAACGGCGGCGTTGCGGTGACTTCCGCCGACGTGCTCGGCGGGCGCTGGCGCGAACTGGTGGCCGACGTCACGGTCACCTGCGCCACCGACGGCAACCACGGCCGCTCGGTGTCCTGGGGCGCGCAGCTCTTTGGCTGCCGCTGCGTGGTCTTCATTCACCAGACGGTGAGCGAAAGCCGGCGCGCGGCGATCGCGCGCTATGGCGCCGAGGTGATTCGCGTCGCCGGCAACTACGACGATTCGGTGCGCCACGCCGCCGGGCAGGCCGCGAGCCGGGGCTGGACCGTGGTGTCCGACACCACCTACGAGGGTTATCGTGACGTTCCGGTGGACGTGATGCACGGCTATGGCGTGATGTCGCGCGAGCTGATCTCACAACTTGGGCGCAAACCGCCCACTCACGTCTTCGTGCAAGCTGGCGTCGGCGCGCTTGCCGCGTCGGTCTGCGCGAATTTCTGGCTCGAATGGGGCGAGCGCCGGCCGATCACCGTCGTCGTCGAGCCCGAGCGCGCCGATTGCTTCTTCCAGAGCGCGCAGGCCGGCAAACCGGTCGTCGTGCACGGCGATCTGGATACCGTGATGGCCGGGCTGGCCTGTGGCGAAGTCTCGCCGCTGGCCTGGGAGATCGTGTCGGCCGCCGCGAACGCCTATGTCGTTCTCGACGACCGTTTCGCGCTGGAGGGCGTGCGCGCGTTCGCCAATCCGGCCAGGGGCGACCGCGCGGTCGTCTCGGGAGAAACCGGCGCGGCCGGGCTCGCGGCGCTGCTCGCCACCCGTGACAGTGCGCAGCTTCGCGCGGCGCTGCAGCTCGATGCCGCCTCGCGGGTGCTGCTGCTCGGCAGCGAGGGGGACACCGATCCGCAGATCTACCGCGACATCGTCGGGCGCAGTGCGCAGGAGATTCTCGCGTGAGCGCTGCGATCGGGGCATTGGTCGCTTCGCGTCGAAGCAAAGCGCCTGCCGCGGCGCTTCGATGCGCCCGCGAGGATAGAGGGGCGATCGACGGCGCCGGCTTGCACGTCCTCGCTCGCTATACTACTTGAACGTTGCGACCCGCCCGCCGAGCCACGTGCCCCGCGGGCGGAACTGCCCACCGAACCCAGCGAGGCGCACGATGACCAAGGCGATCAGGATCGAGAAAACCGGCGGCCCGGAGGTCATGAAGTATGTCGACGTGGAAGTCGGCGCTCCCGGCGCAGGCGAAGTGCAGGTTCGCCAGCACGCGATCGGCCTGAACTACATCGACGTGTACTTCCGCACGGGCCTGTACCCGCAGCCGCTGCCCGCGGGAATCGGCCTGGAAGGCGCGGGGGAGGTGACCGCGATCGGTTCGGGGGTGAGCGGCCTGGCGGTGGGCGATCGCGTCGCCTACGCCGACCGCCCTCCCGGCTCGTATTCGCAGCTTAGAAACATGCCGGCCAAGCCGCTCGTGAAGCTGCCCGCGTCGATCGGCTACGAGACCGCCGCGGCGATGATGCTCAAGGGCCTCACCGTCCAGTACCTGTTCCGGCGCACCTACAAGCTGCAGAAAGGGCAGACGATCCTTTTTCACGCGGCGGCCGGGGGAGTCGGCCTGATCGCGATGCAGTGGGCGAAGGCGCTGGGCGTGACCGTGATCGGGACGGTGGGCTCGCAGGAGAAGGCAGCGCTCGCCCGGCGCCACGGCTGCGACCACACGATCCTGTATCGCGAGGAGAACATCGTCGAGCGCGTGCGCGAGATCACCAACGGGAAGATGGTGCCGGTGGTCTACGACGGGGTCGGCAAGGACACCTTCGACGCGTCGCTCGATTGCCTGCAGCCCTTCGGATTGCTGGTGAGTTTCGGCAACGCCTCCGGGGCGGTCCCGCCGATGTCGCTGATGTCCTTGAAGGGTTCGCTCTATGTCACGCGCCCGTCGCTGATGGCGCACACCGCGAGCCGGTCAAACCTCGAGGAGATGTCGGCCGATCTGATGAAGGTGGTGGCGTCGGGCAAGGTGAAGATCGACATCGCGCAGCGC
>JAHDXY010000201.1:0-5971 GCA_023384005.1 Burkholderiaceae bacterium
AGCTGGCTCGCCTGGAAGCGATCAAGGTCGAGCAGGAACTCGAGAGGCTGGGCGGCGAACGCGATACGCTAGAGGCGCTGCTCGCGAGTCCGGCGGCGATGCGCCGCCAGGTCGTGCGCGAGATCGAACAAGACGCGAAGAACTACGGCGACGCGCGACGCACGCTGATCGAGGCGGCAGAGCGCGCGAGCGTCGAGATCCGCGTCGCCGACGAGCCGGTGACAGTGGTCGTCTCCGATCGCGGATGGGTGCGCGTGCGCCAGGGGCACGGTCATGATCCCGGGCAGTTCACGTTCAAGGCCGGCGACTCGCTGCAGCGCGCGTACGAGGTCCGGACAACCGATCAGCTGTTCGCGATCTCGAGCAACGGGCGCGCCTACTCGGTCGCGGTGTCGCAGCTCCCAGCGGCGCGCGGCGACGGCGCCCCGGTGACGGCCTTCATCGAGCTCGAGTCCGGCACGCGCGTCGAGCACGTGTTCGCGGCAGGCGCCGAAACCGGCGTGCTGCTCGCCACTTCGGCGGGCACCGGGTTGCTGTGCCAGGCGCGCGACCTGATCGGGCGTACGCGCCAGGGAAAGGCCTTCCTTTCGGTCGACGGGCAGCACAGGCCTCTGCGCCCGGCGTTGTTCGATCGCGAGGCAGCTCACATCCTGTGCGTGTCCGAGAAGGGGCGCGCGCTGGTGTTCGAACTCGGCCAGGCGAAGGTGCTGCGCAATGGCGGGCGTGGAGTGATCTTCATGGGGCTCGATTCCGGTGAACGGCTGGCGCAGGCGATCGCCTACGGGACGCAGGGCGTGGTGATCGAGGGAGTCGGGCGCGGCGCGAAGCCGATTCGCCGCGCATTCAGCGCGCGCGAGCTCGCGGCATTCGCCGCCGCGCGGGCGCGCAAGGGCCGTCTGATCGAGCCGCGCGTGCGCGAGCCCCGCTTGTCCTTGCCGGTCGGGGCGGTGGCGACTCCCCCGGCTGGCGCGTAGTTGCCGCCCACAAATGGCTGAACTGCGCATCGAAGGCGTTCACAAGCACTTCGGCGACACGCGCGCGATCAGCGGAGTCGACCTGTCGGTCGGCGACGGCGAGTTCTGCGTGCTGGTGGGACCCTCGGGTTGCGGCAAGTCGACGCTGCTCAGGCTGATCGCCGGCCTCGAGGAGATCTCGCAAGGGCACGTGTGGATCGGTTCGCGCGACGTCAACGACCTCGCACCGAAGGAGCGCGACATCGCGATGGTGTTCGGGAACTCCGCGCTGTACCCGCACATGAAGGTCTTCGCCAACATGGCGTTCGGCCTCGGGCTGGCAGGCGCCGACCGGGCAGAGATCGACGCGCGGGTCGGCGATGCAGCGCGCGTCCTCGACCTGTCGCAACTGCTCGAGCGGCTCCCGCGCCAGCTCTCGGGAGGGCACCGCCAGCAGGTGGCGATCGGCCGGGCGATCGTGCGCAAGCCTCAGGTGTTCCTGTTCGACGATCCGCTGTCGAGCCTCGACGCGAAGCTGCGCGCGCGGATGCGCGTCGAGATCAGGGAACTGCACCGGCGGCTGAAGACCACTTCGATCTACGTCACCAGCGACCAGGCCGAAGCGATGACGATGGCCGACAGGATCGTCGTGATGCACGGCGGGATCGTCGAGCAGACCGGTTCCCCGCGCGATCTGTACGATCGCCCGGCCAATACTTTCGTCGCCGGCTATATCGGCTCGCCGGCGATGAACCAGCTCAGGGCCCGCGTCGGGATCGACGGGGCCTCGGTGGACATCGCCGAGGCGACGATCCCCGTGCCCGACTGGCACGCCCCGCCGGGGACCGAGGCGGTACTCGGCGTGCGCCCCGAGCACCTGGCGCTGGGCGACGACGGGATCAGGGTGCAAGTGTCGCTGGTCGAAGCGATCGGGGCCGACACGCTGGTGTCTTGCGAGAGCGCCGCGGGGCCGCTGGTGGCGAGGTTGCGCGAGCGCCGCGCGCTTCGTCCGGGCGACAGGATCACGCTGGCGCCGCGCCCGCGCGCGATGCACGTGTTCGACGCGGATAGCGGAAAGCGCATCTGAAGCCGCGGCGCACGCCGCGGCGTCGCGCCGAACGGGTCGAACTGCTCGAAGCTTCGCTTGCGCGTCGATCACTCTCCTTGCTGGCCTGCAAGCGCTCAGGAGCCAGCGGCGGGCGGGGCGGGTTGCACGCCAGCGCGCACGCCGGCGCGGCGACCGATCGCGATCAGCGCGACCACCGCGCTTCCGGCGAACCAGGTGCTCGCGCGCACCGGTTCGCCGAGCAGCAGCCACGCGAAGATCAGCGTGAAGAACAGCTGCAGCAGCTGCGTCTGGGACACGCGCGCGACTCCGCCGATCGCCATTCCGCCATACCAGAAGAGGAATCCGATCAGCTGGCTGAACACCGTGACGTAAGCGAACCCCGCCCACGCACGCAACGACACGCCCGCCATCGGTTCGAGGTGTGTCAGCCAAAGCGCTGGCACGATCAGCAGCGGCGCGGCGAGCAGCAGCGCCCAGGCGATCGTCTGCCAGCCGCCGAGCTCGCGCGCCAGCCGACCGCCGACCGCGTAGCCCACCGCAGCCGCGACCACCGCGGCGACCAGCGACCAGTCGCTCGGGCGAAACTCCCCGCCGCCGGCGTGCAGCGCGAACACGACCACGATCAGGCTGCCGGCGAATGCCGCGATCCAGAACGCGCGGCTCGGGCGTTCGCCGCCGAAAACGGCGGCGGCAACGACAGTCGCGAAGGGCAGCAGGCCGACGACCACCGCCCCGTGCGACGCGCTCGCGTCGCGCATCGCAATCGACGAGAACAGCGGAAAGCCGACGACTACTCCGAGCGAGGTCAGTGCGAGCGGGGCGATGTGCCGGCGCAGCGGCCGGCGCGCACCGCTGGCCCAGAGCGCGAACGCGCCCAGCACGGCGGCGAGCTCCGCACGCGCGAGCGCGAGCCAGGTGGGGTCGAGTTCCGCGACCGCGATTCGCGTCGCGGGCAGCGTGCCGGCGAAGATCATCACGCCCACGAGCGCGAGCAGCATCCCTCGCAATTCGCGTTCCTGCTGCGTCACGAGCGCTTCATCCGGCCCATAGCCAGAACGCGGTCGCGATCAGCGTCGCGCCCGAGAGCGAATTGAACACCCGCAGCCGGGAGTCGACCGACAACCAGCGCTTGAGCCTCATTCCGGCGAGCGCCCAGATCAGGTTCGCAAACGCGCAACTCGCGGCGAAGGTCAGCACGATCAGCACCTGCTCGACCCAGGGCGGCGTCGCCATCCCGTGATAGGCGCCCACCGTCGCCGCGGCCAGGACCCAGGCTTTCGGATTGGCGTACTGAAACGCCGCCGTCTCGAACCAGCGAGGCGGACGCGCGACGCATCGTTCGACGACGCGCCCCGAGCGGATCAGTTGCAGGCCAAGCCAGCACAGGTACAGGATGCCGAACAGCTTCAGGGCGCTGCCCAGCGCAGGAACGGCTGCAAGCAGCGTCAGCGCGCCCAGTCCGGCGGCGAGCAGCAGCGACGAGAAACCGATCGCGACGCCGAGCGAGTGCGGAGCCACCGCGCGCAGGCCGAAGTTCACCGCGGTCGAGAGGGCGACGGCGTTGTTCGGGCCCGGGGTCACCGACCCGATCCAGGCAAACCAGACGAAGGTGGCGAACTTGATCCATTCGATCTCGACCATGCTTGCAGCCTATCCGAACTCAGGAGTACAGTTCCAGTACAGTGGACTGGACAAAACACCCCACCGGCCCGGGAATCGGACCGTGACAGCCGCGAGCCTGGCGCTGTCGCCCGAAGCGCGAAGCGTGCATTCGGAGCGATCGTTTCTCACTCCCGGGAGCGATGTCACGCTGGTCGAGCAGATCGTGCGATGGTACGCTGCGCAGATCGACGAGCGCCTGGTGCGCCCCGGGACGAGGATGCCCTCGATCCGGCAGTTCGCCGCCAAGCACCGGGTCTCGCGATTCACCGTCGTCGAGGCCTACGATCGGCTCGTCGCGCGCGGCTTTCTCGAGTCGCGCCGCGGCGCGGGTTTCTTCGTGCGCGACCGCGCTCCCGGCGCCCTCGCGCACGGCGCGCGCGCCTGGCCGGAAGCGCCGCGCGGCGAGATCGACGTCGTCTGGCTGTTGCGCAACATGTTCAAACGCCTGCCCGCGCGCGACATGCCCGGCGGCGGCGTGCTGCCCCCGGACTGGCTCGACGAGGGGCTGATCTCGTCGAGCCTGCGAGCGATCGGGCGCCAGAGCGCCGGCGCGCTGCTCGACTACGGGCATCCGCAGGGCTATCTTCCGCTGCGCCAGCAACTCGAACTCAAGCTCGCCGAACTCGGGGTGCGTGCCGGTCCGGCGCAGATCCTGACCACCTCCGGCGTGACGCAGGGGCTCGATCTCGTCGCGCAGCACCTGCTGCGCCCCGGCGACGTGGTGCTGGTCGACGAGCCGTCGTGGTTCCTGCTCTTCGGGCGCTACGCGCGACTGGGGATTCGCGTGATGGGCGTACCGCGTCGCGCCGACGGTCCGGACCTCGAACGGCTGCGCGCGCTCGCGGCCGAGCACCGCCCCAAGTTCTTCGTCACGACCTCCGCGCTGCACAACCCGACCAGCACGACAATGTCGGTTGCCAAGGCCTATCAGGTGCTCAGGCTTGCCGCTGAGTTCGACTTTCACGTGGTCGAGGACGACGTCTACTGCGACCTGCACGGCGGCTCGGGCGCGACGCAGCCCTCGGTGCGCCTCGCGGGGCTCGATCAGCTCGATCGCGTGATCTACCTGGGCGGATTCTCGAAGACGCTGGCCGCGAGCCTGCGGGTCGGGTTCATCGCCTGCGACGCCGATCTGGCGCGGGAGCTGACCGACCTGAAGATGCTGGTCGGTCTGACGAGCCCGGAGCTGGGCGAGCGGATCGTCTACCGGGTGCTCTCCGAGGGGCACTACCGCAGGCACCTGCAGCGGCTTCGCGATCGGCTGGCGCGGTCGCGCGAACCGGTGTTGCGAATGATCGAGCGGCTCGGGTTTCGCCTGTTCGCCACTCCCGAAGCGGGGATGTTCGCTTGGGCCGACGCCGGAGTGGACGCGAACCCGATCGCCCAGGCGATGCTCGAGCACGGATTCCTGATGGCCCCGGGCAGCCTCTTTCTGCCCGACCAGCGCCCGAGCAGCTGGATGCGATTCAACCTGGCCACGAGCGCCAACCCGAAAATGGTCGATCGCCTCGCCAGGACGCTCGATCGGGCGCGCGGCGCCTGAGGCGCCCTTGAAATCGCCCGGCCGCGGCCCCAACTGCACGCTCAAGCGTGCAAGGCGGGGCTTTGCGCGACTGCCGAGCCGCGAGCGCACGAACCGGTGCGTGATCGCAAGACCTGACCACGAACCGAAGAGTCGAAATGAGTGACCAATCCATGAAGGAAACACTGGGGTTTCAGACCGAGGTCAAGCAGCTGCTAAAGCTGATGATCCATTCGCTTTACAGCAACCGCGAGATCTTCCTGCGCGAACTCGTGTCGAACGCCTCCGATGCATGCGACAAGCTTCGCTTCGAGGCGATCGACGACCAGTCGCTGTTCGAAGACGCGCCCGAGATGGCGATTCGCGTCTCGATCGATCGCGCGGCGCGCACGATCACGATCTCCGACGACGGCATCGGAATGTCGCGCCAGGAGGTGATCGAGCACCTCGGCACGATCGCGCGCTCGGGCACGCGCGAGTTCTTCGGCCGGCTCAGCGGCGACCAGGCGCGCGACGCCCAGCTGATCGGTCAGTTCGGAGTCGGCTTCTATTCGTCGTTCATCGTCTCCGACCGGGTCACCGTGCTCACGCGCAGGGCTGGCGCGCCGCCCTCGGAGGGCGTGCGCTGGGAGTCCGACGGCAGCGGCGAGTTCACGGTCGAGCCTGTCGAACGCGAGCGCCGCGGCACAGACGTGATCCTGCACCTGCGCGAAGACGAGGGCGAGGGCGACGAGAAGGTCTCGTTCGCCGACCTGCTCGACAGCT
>JAHDXY010000201.1:5981-8365 GCA_023384005.1 Burkholderiaceae bacterium
CTGCGCCGCTATTCGGACCATATCTCGCTGCCGATCCTGATGCCCGTGGAGGAATGGGACAAGGATGCCGGCGCGATGCGTACGCTCGACAGGTTCGAGACGGTCAACCAGGCCAGCGCACTCTGGTCGCGGCCCAAGTCCGAAATCACCGACGATCAGTACAAGAGCTTCTACCAGCACGTCTCGCACGATTCCGGCGAGCCGCTCGCGTACACGCACAACCGGGTCGAGGGGCGAACCGAGTACACGCAGCTGCTCTACATCCCGGCGAAGGCGCCTTTCGACCTCTACGACCGCCAGCGTCGCCACGGAATCAAGCTCTACGTGCGGCGCGTGTTCATCATGGACGACGCCGAGCAGCTGCTGCCCGCGTACCTGCGTTTCGTGCGCGGCGTGGTCGATTCGAGCGACTTGCCGCTGAACGTGTCGCGCGAGATCCTGCAGGAGAGCCGCGACGTGAAGGCGATCCGGGACGGATGCACCCGTCGCGTGCTCTCGATGCTCGAGGACCTCGAGCGCGATCAGCCCGAGCGCTACGCGCAGTTCTGGTCCGAGTTCGGCCAGGTGCTCAAGGAAGGCGTCGGCGAGGACTTCGGCAACGCCGAGCGCCTCTCGAAGCTGCTGCGTTTCGCGTCTACCGCGTCGGACGACGACGCCGCGACCGTGTCACTCGCGCAGTATGTCGCGCGGATCAAGGATGGGCAGAGCGCGATCTACTACGTCACGGCCGACAGCCCGGCGAGCGCGCGCAACAGTCCGCATCTGGAAGTGTTCGCGAAGAAGGGCATCGAAGTCCTGCTGCTCACCGACCGGGTCGACGAGTGGATGCTCTCGTTCCTGCGCGAGTTCGACGCGAAGCCGCTGGTCTCGGTGGCCCGAGGCGGGCTCGACCTCGGCTCGCTGCAGGACGAGCAGGAAAAGGTCGCGACGAAGAAGGTCGCCGAGGAGTGGGCGCCGCTCGTCGAGCGGGTGGCCAAGTCGCTCGCCGAGCGGGTCAAGGCGGTGCGCGTCACCGACCGCCTGACCGAGTCCCCCGCCTGCCTGGTGGCCGACGAGGGCGACATGAGCGGGCACCTCGAGCGTCTCCTGCGCCAGGCCGGACAGAAGACGCCCGATCGCAAGCCCATTCTCGAAATCAATCCGCAGCACCCGCTTGTGCGCAGGCTGCAAGACGAGGACGCGCGTTTCGACGACTGGTCGCGACTGCTGTTCGACCAGGCGCTGCTCGCCGAGGGGGGCCAGCTCGACGATCCCGCGGGTTTCGTCAGGCGCCTGAACGCGATGCTCGTCGCGACCGGCGCCGGGGCCTGAGGCCCGGCGGTGGCGCGGCGACGCAATCCCCGGCTCGAGGGCTTTGCGCCGGTCATCGATGCGCGCTGCGAGACGCTGATCCTGGGCAGTTTCCCGAGCCGCGCCTCGCTGGCGGCCGGCCACTACTACGCGCATCCGCGCAACCAGTTCTGGCCGATCGTCGGCGCCGCGATCGGCGAATCGCTTGTCGACCTTGCAATCGAGGCGCGTTACCCGCGATTGCTCGCGCACCGGATCGCGCTGTGGGACGTGATCGCGGCCTGCGAGCGCAGCGACAGTCTCGATGCGTCGATCCGCAGTGCTGCGGCGAACGAATTCGGGCCGCTGCTCGCGCGCGGACCGATGATCCGGCGCGTGCTGTTCAACGGCGGCAGGGCCGGGCGCCTGCAGGGCCGCTTCGCCGATGCCGGTTTCGAAACTGTCGTACTTCCCTCGACCAGCCCGGCCTTCGCCACGATGCGGATCGACGAGAAGCGCGCGCTCTGGAGCGCGGCGCTGCGTGGCGCCGATTCCGGATCGCCCCGATCCGCGGCGTGCGCGGCGGCGGTGTCCGGGCAATGAGCGGCGTGAAGCCGCGGCCCAGGCGCGCGCGGGCGCTGCCGCAGAGGGTTGCGATCACGCTGTCCGAGCACGACGGGATACGCTTCCTGCACTTCGGGTCGCCGTGGGTGCAGGGGGCGATGCTGCTCGACGCGCCCGAGGCGATCGTGATCGACTACGTCGCGCGGATGATGGGCTGGCAGCTCTTTCTGGAATCCCCGCGCCGGATCCTGCAGCTCGGTCTGGGCGCGGGCGCGCTGACGAGGTACACGCGCGCCCGGGTTCCCGGCGCGCAGGTCACGGTCGTCGAGTGCAGCGCCGACGTGATCGCGACCGCGCGGCACTGGTTCGCGCTGCCGCGCGAGGGAAGGATGTTGCGCGTCGTGCATGCCGACGCAGCCGAGTTCCTCGCGCAACAGCGAAACGCTCTGGGTAAGGGCGAGGGCGAGGGCGAGGGCTACGCAGTCGTGCAGGTCGACCTCTACGACACGCGCGCGCGCGGGCCGGTGCTCGAGTCAGTGGCGTTTTATCGC
>JAHDXY010000202.1 GCA_023384005.1 Burkholderiaceae bacterium
GGCTGCACCACCGGCATCAGCAACTCGATCGCACCGGCGCGGTTCATCTCCTCGCGCACGATGTTCTCTATGCGCCGGATCACGCGCAGGCCCATCGGCAGATAGCTGTAGATGCCGCCGGCGAGGCGCTTGATCATCCCGGCGCGGGTCATCAGCTTGTGGCTCGCCACCTCGGCGTCGGCGGGCGCTTCCTTCAGCGTGGAGACGTGAAACCTGCTTGCTCTCATGGATTCGTTTTCTCGAGGGTGAAAGAACGCGACGCTCGCGGCGCTCGCGCCTTATAATCGAAGCGATTCTAAAGTATCGAGGGGTGCCGGAATGCTGGATCGAGACGGCTTCCGCCCCAATGTCGGCATCATTCTGGTCAACGGCAGGAACGAGGTTTTCTGGGGCAAGAGGGTTCGCGAGCACTCATGGCAATTTCCTCAAGGCGGCATCAAGCGCGGAGAAACGCCCGAACAGGCGATGTACCGCGAACTGCACGAGGAAGTCGGGCTGATGCCCGACCATGTGCGAATCATCGCCCGGACACGCGACTGGTTGCGCTACGAGGTGCCCGACCATTGGGTGCGGCGAGAGTGGCGGGGACACTATAGGGGGCAGAAGCAGATCTGGTTTCTGCTTCGGATGGTCGGTCGCGACACCGACGTGAGTTTGCGCGCGTCCACGCACCCCGAGTTCGACGCCTGGCGCTGGCACGACTACTGGATCCCGCTCGACGCGGTGATCGAGTTCAAGCGCGAGGTCTACCGACAGGCGCTCGACGAGCTCTCCAGTCACGTGTTCGCCGACCAGGGCCCGGCACGCTTCCTTCGCCAGCGCGCCCGCCAGCGTCACCGTACCGACCGCCGCGACGCCGTGCAGGTCGCGGCGACGCCCACGCCGACCGACGGCAGCGATCCGCCGTGAGCGCCGGCGCAGTCCTCGCGGCGGTGCTGCGCCTCAGCCTGCTCGCGCTCGCGGCGGGCAGCGCGGGCGCGCAGAACGTGGGCATTTCGGGGCCCGGCGAGCGCGCCTTCGAGGCACGCCTGCCCGAGCCGATGCCGGCAGTGCCGAAGGCCGGGGACACCATCGAGTTCTACGTCAGCCCGGTCACCACCAACCGATTCGCGATCGACCCGGCGAGCCTGCGCGTGGAAAGCGAGAAGGTCGTCCAGTTCACGCTGATCGTGACCAGCGGCTCGGGCGTGCGCAACGCGACCTACGAAGCGATTCGATGCGACCGCGGCGAACAGCGCCTGCTCGCGGTCGCGCGCGCCGACGACAGCTGGTCGGTGCTGCGCAACAGCCAGTGGCGCCGCCTGAACACCGGCGATACGGTCAACCGCCAGCATCCGGAGCTGTTCGCACGGCTTTGCAGCGGCGGCGCTGCGGCGGCGCTCGACACCGCACGCCTGCTCGCGCGCTTGCGCAGCGGCCCCGAGCGGCGGTACTGAAACGCGCCGCGGCGGGCGGCTCGGCCGCTCGCGCACGACGCGAGGCGGGCTGGCCGCAGGCGCGGCAGGACGCGCGATCGCGGCTTCGCCGCCCGCGGGTCAGACCGGCGTGACCAGCGCGCGGCCGGCGACGAACGCGGCGACGTTGTCCAGCACCAGCTGGCCCATCGCGGTGCGCGTCGGATGCGTTGCGCTGCCCTGGTGCGGCTGCAGCGCGACCGTGTCGAGCGCGAGCAGCTGCTCGGGCACGTTCGGTTCGTCGTCGAACACGTCCAGCCCCGCGCCTCCCAGAGCGCCCGAAACCAGCAGCTCGACCATCGAGGGCTGGTCCACGACCGAGCCGCGCGAGATGTTGACGAAGATGCCGTCGGCGCCGAGCGCGCGCAGCGCCTCCCGCGACACGATCCGGTTGGTCGCGGCGCCGCCGGGGCAGGCGGCGACGAGCGCGTTCGACCACTCGGCGAGTGCGACGATGTCGTCGAAATAGCGGTAGTCGACGTCGTCCTTGCGATTCGGCCCGAAATAGCCGATCTCGCAGTTGAAGGCCTCGCAGCGCCGCGCGATCGCGCGTCCGATCCGGCCCAGTCCGACGATTCCCACGCGCCGGCCCTGCAGGCTGCGCGTGATGCCGAATCCGGCGCGCTTCCAGCGCCCGTCGCGCACGAAGCGATCCCCCTGCGCGACCCTGCGCACCGCGGCCAGCAGCAGCGCGAGCGCCATGTCGGCGACGTCCTCGGTGAGCACCTCGGGGGTGTTGCTCACGGCAATGCCGCGCGAGCGCGCGTGCGCGAGGTCGATCGCGTCCACGCCTACGCCGAAGCAGGCGATCAGTCGCAGCTTCGGCAGCATGTCCATCTCCGCGGCGCTCATCCCGCGCCCGCCGTTCGTGACCGCGATCTCGCAGCGCCCCGAGAGCGACGCGACGAGCGCTTCGGGATCCTCGCTCGACCAGTACCGGTGGCAGGCGTACGCGGACTCGAGTTCCTCGAGCTTGGGCTGATAGATCGGGCCCATCAGCAGGATGTCGGCTTTGCTCGTCATGTCGCGCTCGCTCCCGGTTCGTTCCTCGGTTCGCCGATTGCTACTGCCTTCGCGCGCTCTGCGGGCGCGCGCGGATCGGCGCCGCAGCGCTGACGCCCAGGCGCTGCGCCCAATCGGCGAGCGCGGGCATGATCGTCGGCTGCAGCTGCACGCCGGCGGCGAGTTGCTCGCGCTTGCGCGCCAGGCCGCGCTCGCCCGGCAGCCGCACCGGTCGCGCCGGGTCGACCGCGGGCGACCCCCTGCAAGCCTGCGCGATCCAGTCGGTCTGCGCGACGAAGGCGTCGGCGCCGGCGAAGGCCGCCGGATCGTAGAGCTGGAGGTAGACGGTCGCGCCCCATCCCTCGTGCGGGTCGGCACGGCCGTGGCCGGCGAGCGCCCCGGTGAGCGCCTCGATCGTCAGCGCGAGTCCGTAGCCCTTGTGTCCGGCGTCGAGCCCGCCGAGCGGAAGGATCGTGCCCCCGGCGTCGTCGAAGATCACGCCCGGATCGTCGGTCGGGCGACCCTGCGCGTCCAGCCACCAGCGGTGCGCGCCGCGCTCACCAGCCTTGTGCAGCCGCGCGCTCATGCCGTTGGTGGTGATCGAGGCCGACACGTCGACCATCACCGGATCGCCCGAGGTCGGGAAACCGATCGCGATCGGATCGGGGGTGAACACCGCCCGTGTGCCGCCGTAGGGCGCGACGCTCGCCACCTCGGGATCCGAGCACGACAGCAGCACGACAAGCCCTTCGCGCGCGACCGGCTCCAGGTACGCGGCCAGGCAGGCGATGTGGTGGCTGCGCCGGATCACGACCGTTGCCGCGCCGTGCGTTCGCGCACGCGGCGCGGCCCAGGCGATCGCCCGGCGCACCAGCCAGGGACCTGGCAGGCGCCGGCCGTCCCAGGTCGCGACGGCAGCGCGTTCGGCCACGACCAGCGGCTCGCCGCGGCGGGTCATCGACTCCTTGCCGATCTCGCCCAGGTAGGGCGCGAGCAGTTGCAGGCCGTGGGTGTCGTGTCCGAGCAGGTCGCCCTCGACCAGGACCTCGGCCACGTCGCGCGCGATCGTGCCGTCGACGCCCGCCGCTTCGAGCAGCCGCGACGCGAATCCGGTCAGCTCGGTGGCGTCGAAGCGTTCCTCGCCGTCGCCCCGCGTCGCGCCAGCGCGGTGCTCGCCCCGCGACGGAGGATTCATCAGTAGGTCGCCCTTCCGCCCGACAGGTCGAACACCGCACCGGTGGAGAACGAGCACTCCTCGGAGACCAGCCACGCGACCATCGCCGCGATCTCCTCGACCAGTCCGAATCGCCCGATCGGGATCTTCGAGAGCATGAAGTCGATGTGCTGCTGCGTGATCTGGTCGAAGATCGCCGTGCGCACCGCCGCAGGCGTGATGCAGTTGACGCGGATGCCGGATTTCGCGGTCTCCTTGCCGAGCGACTTGGTCAAGCCGATCACGGCCGCCTTCGAAGCGCTGTACGCCGACGCGGTCGGGTTGCCTTCCTTGCCCGCGACCGACGCGATGTTGACGATGCGCCCGTAGTCGTTGGCCAGCATCGCGGGCACCGCCGCCCGGTTGCAGAGGAACACGCCGTCGACATTGATCGCCATCACGCTGCGCCACGCGGCCACCGGGAACTCCCAGGTCAGGGCGTTAGGGCCGGCGACGCCGGCGCTGCACACCTGGATGTCGAGCCTGCCGAAGGCAGCGACCGTGTCGGACATCGCCTGGCCCACCGAGTGCTCGTCGGACACGTCGACCACCACCGCGAGGTGCGCGCGCGTCGGCACGGCGGGCAACGACGCCGCAGCTCTCGCCGCCGCATCGGCGCTCAAGTCCCAGATCGCGACTCTCGCCCCGCTCGCGGCAAGGCGCTCGCACACCGCCAGGCCGATACCGGACGCGCCACCGGTCACGACGGCGCAGCGCCCGCTCAGATCGATTCGATTCATCACTCTCCCCTTCGAGGCCCCGATGGTACATTCCGCGCTTGCCACGGGGAACGAACGATGAAGGTCCTTTTCACCGATTTCGACATGCTCGACGTGACGCTCGAGCGCAGGATCTTCGCCGACGCCGGGATCGAGCTGGTCGAGGCGCAGTGCCGCAGCGAGGACGAGGTGATCAGCGCCTCCGAGGCCTGCAGCGCGCTTCTCGTGCAGTACGCGCCGATCGCCGACCGGGTGTTCACCGCGCGGCCCGAGATCGGGCTGTGCGCGCGCATCGGCGCCGGCTACGACACGATCGACGTCGCCAGCGCGAAGCGCCACGGCGTGTGGGTCGCCAACTCGCCCGACTACGGCGTGGGCGAAGTCGCGACGCACGCGCTGGCGATGATGCTCGCGACGATTCGCAACGTCGCACGCTACGACCGCGACGTGCGCGCCGGGCGCTGGCACTACACGACCGTCGGTCCGATCCCGCGCGCTTCGAACCTGACCGTGGGAATCCTCGGGCTGGGCCGCATCGGCAAGCGCTTCGCGCACCTCGCTCGCAACACCTTCGCGCGCGTGATCGCGCACGACCCCTACCTGATCGACGGCGACTTCCCCGCGTACGTCGCGCGCGTCTCGCTCGACGAGCTGTTCTCGCAGGCCGACGCGATCTCGATTCACTGCCTGCTCAGCGACGAGACGCGCAAGCTGGTGGGCCAGCGCCTGCTCGCACTGATGAAGCCCGGCTCGTACCTGGTGAACACCGCGCGCGGTGCGGTGATCGACATCGACGCGCTCAGCGAGGCGGTCGCGCGCGACCGCCTCGGCGGCGTCGGACTCGACGTGCTGCCGCAGGAACCGGTGCCGCCGGGGCATCCCCTGCTCGGCGACCCGCGCGTCGTCTTCACGCCGCACAGCGCGTTCTACTCGGTCGAATCGGAAGTGGAATTGCGCCGAAAGGCGGCGATGAACATCGTCAACTGGATGCGCACCGGACGACCAGACTACCCGGTGTGCGAAGGCACGCGACGACCCCCGCCGCACAGCTGACGGCGGCAGCGGTCGCCCGCGAGTGTCGCGCGCCAGCCTCGAAATCGGCGCGCGTATTGTGCGACGCAACAATACCAGCTAGACTGCGCCCCAGCGGCACTGATCACCAGTCTCCAGCCGCCGTCTACCGACCTGGTTTCAAAAACCCTCTTCGTCTTCCCGACTGGTGCCGCCGGGCAAAGCCTGCAGCGGCAGGTCGACGCAGGTCTACTCACAAGGCGTCTCATGTCATTCGAAACGCTCGGCCTTGCCGAGCCCCTCGTACGCGCGGTATCCGAACTCGGCTACACGCAACCCACTCCGATCCAGCTGCAGGCGATTCCGGCGGTGCTCGCCGGCGGCGACCTGCTCGCCGGCGCGCAAACCGGAACCGGCAAGACCGCCGGCTTCGTGCTGCCGATCCTGCACCGCCTCGCGACTTCGCCCGCGCCACAAAAGACCGCTTCGGGCCGCTGGCCGGTGCGCGTGCTCGTGCTCACGCCGACGCGCGAACTCGCCGCGCAGGTCGAGGAAAGCGTGCGCGACTACGGCAAGCACCTCAAGTTCAACTCGATGACGGTGTTCGGCGGCGTCAACATCAACCCGCAGATCCGCCAGCTCCAGGGCCGCGTCGACATCCTCGTCGCGACCCCGGGCAGGCTGCTCGACCACGTCGGCCAGCGCACCGTGGATCTGTCGCACGTCGAGGTGCTGGTGCTCGACGAAGCCGACCGCATGCTCGACATGGGCTTCATCCATGACATCAAGAAGGTGCTCGCGTTGTTGCCCAGGAAGCGCCAGAACCTGCTGTTCTCGGCCACCTTCTCCGACGAGATCAGGACGCTCGCCGACCGCCTGCTGAACAACCCGGCGATGATCGAAGTCGCGCGACGCAACGCGCCGACCGAACTGGTCGAGCAGCGCGTGATCCTGGTCGACAAGAGCCGCAAGCGCGAGCTCCTCTCCAGGATGATCAAGGACCACAACTGGTTCCAGGTGCTGGTGTTCACCCGCACCAAGCACGGCGCGAACCGCCTCGCCGAGCAACTGGTGCGCGACGGCATCACCGCGCTGCCGATCCACGGCAACAAGAGCCAGGCGGCGCGCACGCGCGCGCTGGCGCAGTTCAAGGATTCCAGTCTCCAGGTTCTGGTGGCGACCGACATCGCGGCGCGCGGGCTCGACATCGAAGAGTTGCCGCACGTCGTCAATTTCGAGCTGCCGAACGTTCCGGAGGACTACGTCCACCGGATCGGTCGCACCGGTCGCGCCGGATGCACCGGCGAAGCGGTCTCGCTGGTGTGCGTGGACGAGCTGAAGTTCCTGGCCGACATCGATCGGCTTCTCAAGCGCCCGATTCCACGCCAGACGATGCCTGGTTTCGAGCCGGATCCGACGATCCGGGCGGTCGCGATCCCGATGGGGCGCCAGAGCCGCGGCCAGCAGTACGACGACGGCCTGGGCGCAGCGCTCGCGCCGCGCGGCGGACATCCGCAACGGCGCCCGTCGTCGGGGCAGGTCTCACGCCCGGGCGGCGATGCCCGGGGGCGCAGCAGCCAGGGTCGCGGTGGCCAGGGTCGCGCCAGCACGGGTCGAGCCCGCCCCTGATCGAAACGAAAGCGCGGCGCCTGCGCGGCGCCTGCGTGGCGCCTGCGTGGCGCCTTCGCGGGGTTTTCCAGGCTTTTTGCCGGCGTTTTCCCGGCATTCCTCACCGCGTTTTCCAGGTGTTTTGCCGGCGTTTTGCCGGCGTTGTTCCGGCGTTTTCCCAGTGCTCTTCTGGCGTTTTCCCAGTGTTCTTCCGGCGTTTTCCCGGTGTTCTCCCGGCGCGGGCCCGACGCGGGCTCAGCGTTGCGTTAGCGGCAGGCGCGCGACGAAGCAGCTCCCGCCGCCGTCGCGCTCCTCGCAGCTGACGGTGCCGCCGGGGTGGGCGGCGATCTGGCGCACCAGCGCCAGCCCCAGCCCGACGCCGCCCTGGCGTTCGCTCGCCCCGCACGCGCGGTAGAAGGGCTCGAAAATCCGCTCGCGGTCGCCCCGCGCCACGCCGGGACCGCGGTCGCAAACCGAGAGAATCGCGACGCGCTGTCCGTCGCCGGTCCTCGCCTCGCTGCCGGTTCCCGCCCGCGCGCCCGGCATTGCCTGGCCGCCCGCGCCCGCTTCGACGCCCGCGCACACCGACAACTCGACCTCGGCGTCGCGACCGTGGCGCTGCGCGTTCTCGAGCAGGTTGCGAACCAGGCGGCGCAACAGCAGCGCGTCGCCGCGCACGGTGATCGGCTCGCCGCGCACCTGCGCCATCGTGCGCGCCGCTTCCTCCGCGGCGATCGCGGTGAGGTCGACCTCGTCGAAGCCGCTTCGCGCCGCATCGGCCTGTGTCGTGGTCGCGTCCAGCCGGCTCGCCAGCAGGATCTCGTCGACCAGCTGGTCGAGCTCGGCGACGTTGCGCGCAAGTTCGGCGCGGGTCGCCGCGGGCGCCTCGGGGCCGATCAGCTCGATCGCCATCCTGATCCTGGCCAGCGGCGAGCGCAGTTCGTGCGAGGCGTTGGCCAGCAGGGTCTTGTGCGAGTTCACCAGCGCCTCGATCCTCTGGGCCGAGCGGTTGAAGCTCTCGGCGAGCGCGGCGACCTCGTCGCGGCCCGACACCTCGACGCGCGCGTCGAGCTCGCCCGCACCGAGCCGCTCGACCGTCGCCTGCAGTTTCTCGAGCCGCCGCGTCAGCCTGCGCACGACCGGGTAGGCACCGATGCCGATCGCCAGCGCGATCAGCACCATCGTCGTGACCACGCCAGGCAGCGGCGGGCGCCCGAACATCGCGCTGCGCCAGGCGCGCGAAGTGACCAGCACGCGTCCGTCGTCGAGCCGCAGCGCGTAGGCGTGCCCGCCGTCGCCGTGACGCAACCACTCGCCGCGTCGCGCGGAGTCGCGCACAGCCGCGCCCGAG
>JAHDXY010000203.1 GCA_023384005.1 Burkholderiaceae bacterium
TCAACGTCGATCCGGGCACGATGAGCCCGTTCCAGCACGGCGAGGTGTTCGTCACCGAAGACGGTGCGGAAACCGATCTCGACCTCGGCCACTACGAGCGCTTCATCAGCGCCAAGATGCGCCGCTTCAACAATTTCACCACCGGCCAGATCTACGATTCGGTCATCCGCAAGGAACGTCGCGGCGAGTACCTCGGACGCACCGTGCAGGTGATTCCGCACATCACCAACGAGATCCAGTCGTCGATCGAGCGCGGCGCCGGCGTGGGCACCCCGGAAGCGGCCGAAGTCGCGATCGTCGAGATCGGCGGCACGGTCGGCGACATCGAGTCGTTGCCCTTTCTCGAGGCGGTGCGCCAGATGAGCCTCAAGCTCGGCCGCGGCAACTGCTGCTTCGTGCACCTCACGCTGGTGCCGTTCATCGCCTCGGCGGGCGAACTGAAGACCAAGCCGACCCAGCACTCGGTGCAGAAGCTGCGCGAGATCGGCATCCAGGCCGATCTGCTGCTTTGCCGCGCCGACCGCGTCATCCCCGACGACGAACGCGCGAAGATCTCGCTGTTCTCGAACGTGCAGCTCGACTCGGTGATCTCGGTGGCCGACGCGTCGAGCATCTACAAGGTGCCGCGCATGCTTCACGACCAGCGCGTGGACAGCCTGCTGTGCGAGATCCTCAGGCTCGATCCGCCGCCGGCGGACCTGTCGATGTGGGACCGCCTCGTGTCGGCGCTCGAGCACCCCAGGCGCGACGTGCGCGTGGCGATGGTGGGCAAGTACGTCGACCTCACCGAGTCCTACAAGTCGCTCACCGAGGCGCTGGTGCACGCCGGCATCCACACCGAGAGCCGGGTCCAGATCCAGTACATCGATTCCGAGCAGATCGAGGCCAAACCGGCGGAGTCGCTCGAGGCCCTGTCGCAGTTCGACGCGATCCTCGTCCCGGGCGGTTTCGGTCGCCGCGGTGTCGAGGGCAAGATCGCCGCGATCCGGCTCGCGCGCGAACGGGGCATTCCCTATCTGGGAATCTGCCTCGGAATGCAGCTGGCAGTGATCGAGTTCGCTCGCAACGCGAGCGCGCTTGCGGGGGCGAACAGTACCGAGTTCGATCCGGCCACGCCGCACCCGGTGGTGGCGCTGATCACCGAGTGGGTCGAGCACGACGGGCGCATCGAACACCGCGACGCGAGTTCGGACCTGGGCGGCACGATGCGCCTGGGCTCGCAGCGCTGCCCGGTCGAACCCGGCACGCTCGCCGCGGCGATCTACGGCACGTCGGTGTGCGAGCGCCATCGCCACCGCTACGAGGTGAACAATCACTACGTCGGGCGTCTGATACAGGCGGGACTGCGCGTTTCGGCGCGCACTCCCACCGAGGGCCTGACCGAGATCGTCGAATTGCCGCAATCCGGCAAGGGCGCGCACCCCTGGTTCGTCGGTGTGCAGTTCCACCCGGAGTTCACCTCCACGCCGCGTGCCGGGCACCCGCTGTTCAAGGCCTACATCGAAGCGGCGATCCGGCGGGCCGAGGCGCGCAGCGGCCTCAAGGCCGCCTGAGGCCTCCGCGATGCGCCTGTGCGGATTCGAGGTCGGTCTCGACCGGCCGTTGTTCCTGATCGCCGGCCCGTGCGTGATCGAGTCGCACCAGATGGCCTTCGACACGGCCGGCGAGTTGCAGCGGATCACCGCCGAACTCGGCGTGCCGTTCATCTACAAGTCGTCGTTCGACAAGGCCAACCGCAGCTCGGGTTCTTCGTTCCGTGGCCCGGGCATCGAGGAGGGCCTGGCGATCCTCTCCGAACTGAAGTCCGCGCTCGGCGTGGCGGTGCTCACCGACGTGCACGAGACCGGCCAGATCGCGCGCGTCGCCTCGGTGGTCGACGTGTTGCAGACGCCCGCGTTCCTGTGCCGCCAGACCGATTTCATCCGGGCGGTGGCCTGCGCCGGTCGTGCCGTCAACATCAAGAAAGGGCAGTTCCTCGCCCCGCAGGACATGAAGAACGTCGTCGACAAGGCGCGCGCAGCGGCGATCGAGCACGCCGGGGGCGACGCGAGCGCGGGCGAGAGCATCATGGTGTGCGAGCGCGGCGCCTCGTTCGGTTACGGCAATCTCGTGTCGGACATGCGCTCGCTCGCGATCATGCGCGAGACGAACTGCCCGGTGGTTTTCGACGCGACGCATTCGGTTCAGCTGCCCGGGGGCAACGGTACGGTGTCGGGCGGGCAGCGCGAGTTCGTCCCGGTGCTCGCCCGCGCGGCTGTGGCCGCCGGGGTGTCGGGGCTGTTCATGGAAACGCACCCCGATCCGCAGCGCGCGCTATCGGACGGACCGAACGCGTGGCCGCTCGCCCGGATGCGCGAGTTGCTTGCCTGCCTGGTCGAACTCGACGCCGTGGTCAAGCGCACCGGCTTCGCCGAATCGCAGTCAACCTGAACCCGGGCCGAGGTCAGCGATCCGCGGCCCATTTCACGCAAGAAGGACACCATGAGCTCGATCGTCGACATCATCGGACGCGAGATCCTCGACTCGCGCGGAAACCCCACGGTCGAGTGTGACGTACTGCTCGAATCCGGCGTCATGGGGCGTGCGGCGGTGCCCTCGGGCGCGTCCACCGGCGCGCGCGAAGCGGTCGAGTTGCGCGACGGCGACAAGGCGCGATACCTGGGCAAGGGCGTGCTCAAGGCGGTGGAGAACATCAACACCGAGATCTCGGAGTCGATCATGGGGCTCGACGCCTGCGAGCAGGCGTACATCGATCGCACGCTGGTCGACCTCGACGGAACCGAAAACAAGTCCAGGCTCGGGGCGAACGCGACGCTCGCCGTGTCGATGGCGGTGGCAAAGGCCGCCGCCGAGGAGTCGGGGCTGCCGCTGTACCGCTACTTCGGCGGATCGGGCGCGATGTCGCTTCCGGTTCCGATGATGAACGTGATCAACGGCGGCGCGCACGCCAACAACAACCTCGACCTGCAGGAGTTCATGATCATCCCGGTCGGAGCGCCCAGCTTGCGGGAGGCGATCCGCTACGGCGCCGAGGTGTTCCAGGCGCTGAAGAAGTTGCTGCACGATCGCGGGCTGTCCACCGCGGTGGGCGACGAGGGCGGGTTCGCGCCCTCGGTCGCGAACCACGAGGCCGCGATCCAGCTGATCCTCGAGGCGATCGCTCGGGCCGGCTACGAGCCGGGTACGCAGATCGCGCTCGGGCTGGACTGCGCCAGTTCGGAGTTTTTTCGCGACGGACGCTATCACCTCGACGGCGAGGGACTGGTGCTCGACGCGGGCGACTTCTCGAGCCTGCTCGCGACCTGGGTCGACAAGTATCCGATCGTCTCGATCGAGGACGGCATGGCGGAGAACGATTGGGAAGGTTGGAAGCGCCTCACCGACGATCTGGGCGACAAGGTGCAGCTCGTGGGCGACGACCTGTTCGTCACCAGCACGAAGCTGCTGCAGCAGGGCATCGACGAGGGGATCGCCAACTCGATCCTGATCAAGGTCAACCAGATCGGGACGCTCACCGAGACTTTCGCGGCGATCGAACTGGCCAAGCGCTACAACTACACGGCAGTGGTATCGCATCGCTCGGGCGAGACCGAGGACACCACGATCGCCGACATCGCGGTGGCAACGAACGCCCTGCAGATCAAGACCGGATCGATGAGCCGCTCCGACCGCGTGGCCAAGTACAACCAGCTGCTGCGCATCGAGGAGGATCTCGGCGAGGTCGCGTCGTACGCTGGGCGTTCGGCTTTCTACAACTTGCGTTGATGCGCACGGCGCCCCGGGGCGCTAGAATCCCGCCGATGAAGACGCGCGACATCGCGGGGCGAGTCGAGCTGCGATCCGGGCGGTCCCGGTGCAGATGAAGCTGCTCGTGGGCGGACTGGCGGTGCTGCTCGCACTGATCCAGTACCCGCTCTGGCTCGGAAAGGGGGGCTGGCTCCGGGTCTGGGAGCTCGACCGTCAGGTCTCGGCGCAACTCGCGAGCAACGCGCGCCTGTCGGAACGCAACGCGGCGCTCGAGGGCGAGGTGCGCGACCTCGCCGCCGGTTCGCTCGCGGTCGAGGAGCGTGCCCGTTACGACCTCGGGATGGTGCGCCCGGACGAGATCTTCGTCCAGATCAACGAGGGGCGCGCGCAGCGCATCAAGCCTTCGGCGCCCGACCCCGGGCCGGGCCAAACGCGCACGGCAAGTGCGCACGCGCCGCCACTCAGTGCGGCCCGTTGAGCGGAGTCGATTCCAGGCCCGCGACGAACAATCCGGCGCTGTCGACGGCGTCGAAGCGGTAGGGCAGGTTGCAGAACTCGCAGCGCACTTCGATTCGCCCCTGCTCGGCGACGATTTCGCGCACCTCCTTCGGCCCGAGCAGGCGCAGCATCGCCGCCACCTTTTCGCGGCTGCAGCGGCACTCGAAGCGGCACTCGCGCCGGTCGAGCGCGTCGATCGATTCCTGCCAGAACAGCCTGTGCAGCACGTCCTGCGAGTCCAGGCGCAGCAGTTCGTCGTTCGAGAGCGTCTCGGCGAGCCGCTGCATCCTGTTCCATCCGTCGGCGTCGCGCGTCGCGCCCGGCGCGCCGCGCCTTGCGCCGTCGTCGGCGAGCTGCTGCAGCAGCAGGCCGGTGGCGCGGGTGCCGTCCGCTGCGAGCCACAGCCGGGTCGGCACTTGCTCGGAGCGCTCCATGTAGTGCTCGAGCGCGGCGGCGACCGTTGCCCCGGCGAAGGGAACGATGCCCTGGTAGGTGCGGCGCGCGCTGTCGTCCGAGCGCGGATCGAGCGTCACGACGAATCGGCCGCGACCGTTGCGATTGACCAGCTGCGCGAGCGTGGCGTCGACGTTCGCCGCCATGTCCTCGCGCAGCTTCACGGTCGCGCGAAACCGCCCGCGCGCGTCGCATTCGACGACGAACAGCGCGACCGGTCCGTCGCCATGGATCTGCAGGATCAGCGCCCCGTCGAACTTCAGGCTCGCGGCGAGCAGCATCGCGGCGGCGGACAACTCGCCCAGACGGTCGCGAACGCTGGCGGGCACCTCGTGGCGGTTCACGATCTCGAGCCACGCGCGATCGAGCGAGACGATCCCGCCGCGCACCGGCGCGTCGCGCAGGTGAAAGCGCACAAGTGTGTCGCTCATCCGATCCGGTCGAGTTGTGTCCGGTAACGGAGCGCGCGCTGGGCGTAGGCGAGCGCGCCGTTCTTGTGCCGCTGGGCCTGCTCGCTGTCGAGTTCGCGAACCACCTTGCCCGGCGCACCGAGGACGACGCTGTTGTCCGGGATCTCCTTGCCTTCGGTGATCAGCGCGCCGGCGCCGATCAGGCAATTGCGACCGATCTTCGCGCCGTTGAGAATGATCGCCTGGATCCCGATCAGGCTGCCGTCGCCCACCGTGCAGCCGTGCAGCATCGCCTGGTGGCCGATCGTGACGCGGCGCCCGACCGTGAGCGTGAAGCCGGGGTCGGTGTGCAACACGGCGCCTTCCTGCACGTTGCTGCCTTCGCCGATCCAGATCAGGTCGTTGTCGCCTCGCAAGGTCGCTCCGAACCAGACGCTGGCGCCAGCGTCCAGGCGCACGCGGCCGATCACCTGCGCCGCGTCCGCGACCCACGCCTCCGGGTGGATCTCGGGCGCGAGGTCGCCCAGTCTGAATATCGCCATGAGTCGTCTCCCAGGACTGCCCGACCCGGCGTCGAAGTCGCGCCGATCGGGACTTGATGGTGGTTGATTGGTGGTCGATTGGTGCGCCGATGGTGCCTTGACGCCGCGCCAGCGCGCCGACGCGTTCCGTTCGCCCGATTCTATGCGATCGATCGCAGGCTGGCGCTCAGGGGCGTAGGTCGCGCTCGCGCCGCGCGCGATTCATGCAAACTACCGTGTCTCGGGGCGTGATCCGCCATCGCTTCCGAGCATTGATCCGATCGAGGAGACAGTTCCGATGACTGCAGGGCCCGAACGCTTTCCCGAGTTGCGCGACGCGCTGCGCGAGCTATGCGCGCGCTTTCCCGATGCCTACTGGCGCGAGGTCGACGCTTGCCACGGCTTTCCCGATCGTTTCATGGACGAGCTCACCGCGGCAGGCTGGCTGTCGGCGCTGATTCCCCAGGAATACGGCGGCTCCGGTCTGGGGCTCGCTGAGGCGTCGGTCGTGATGGAGGAGATCAATCGCAGCGGAGGGAACTCAGGCTTCTGCCACGGCCAGATGTACAACATGGGAACCGTGCTGCGCCACGGTTCGGTCGAGCAGAAATCGCGCTACCTGCCGAAGATCGCGTCGGGCGAGTTGCGCCTGCAGGCGATGGGGGTCACCGAACCGAGCACCGGAACCGACACGACGAGGATCAAGACCGTGGCGGTGCGCAAGGGCGATCGCTACGTGGTCAACGGCCAGAAGGTCTGGATCTCGCGCGTGATGCATTCCGAACTGATGGTGCTGCTCGCGCGCACGACTGCGCTCGCCGAGGTCACGCGCAAGTCCGAAGGCATGTCGGTGTTCATCGTCGACCTGCGCGAGGCGATCGGCAACGGGCTCACCGTGAAACCGATCCGCAACATGGTCAATCACGAGACCAATGAACTGTTCTTTGAAGACCTCGAAATCCCGCGCGAGAACCTGATCGGGGAGGAGGGAAAGGGGTTTCGCTACATCCTCGACGGACTGAACGCCGAGCGCAGCCTGATCGCCGCCGAATGCATAGGCGACGCGCGATGGTTCGTCGCGCGTGCGTCGCGCTACGCGAACGAGAGGGTCGTGTTCGATCGCCCGATCGGCCAGAACCAGGGCGTGCAGTTCCCGATCGCGCAGGCTCACATCGAGACCGAAGCGGCCGACCTGATGCGCTGGCGCGCCTGCGAGCTGTTCGACGCGCACGCTCCCTGCGGCGCCGAGGCGAACATGGCGAAGTACCTCGCCGCGAAGGCGTCGTGGGAGGCCGCCGAGGCCTGCCTGCAGACGCACGGTGGCTTCGGGTTCGCCGCCGAGTACGACGTCGAACGCAAGTTCCGCGAGACCCGCCTGTACCAGATCGCGCCGATCTCGACCAACCTGATCCTGTCGTACGTCGCCGAGCATGTGCTCGGCATGCCGCGATCGTTCTGAGCCTCGCGCCCGATCAACCCGGAAGAGCTTTCGCGCGTTCCTCCTCGCGCAGCCTGAGCACGCGGCGCTGGACCTTGCCGGTGGTGGTCATCGGCAGCGCGTCGATGAATTCGATTTCCTTCGGGTACTCGTAGGGAGCGAGCTTGCCGCGGACGTGCGCCTGCAGTTGCGCGGTGAGCGATTGCATTCCCTGCGAATCGCCGGCGAGCCTCGCGTACTCGGGGGTGAGCACCACGTAGGCTTTGACCAGGTTGCCGCGATCGCGGTCGGGCTTGGGCACGACCGCCGCGTTGGCCACCGCCTCGTGGCGTACCAGGCAGTTCTCGACTTCGCTCGGGCCGATCCGGTATCCGGCGGCCTTGAACATGTCGTCGGCGCGGCCCCCGTACCAGAGGTAACCCTCGTCGTCGCGGGTCGCGAGATCGCCCGTGCGGCACCACTGGCCGCTGTACTTCGCGCGCGTCGCCTGCCGGTTGCGCCAGTACTCGATGAAGAACACCGGGTCGGGGTGCCCGTGGATGTCGCTGCGATGCACGGCGATTTCGCCCAGCGTGCCCGCGCTCGCCTCGATGCCGTCCTCGCCGAGGACCGCCACGCGGTGTCCCGGGTAGGGGCGCCCGATCGATCCTGGTTTCGCCGGCCAGCGCAACGACGAGTTTCCGACCACGTAGTTGATCTCGGTCTGGCCGAACATCTCGTTGACCGTCACGCCGAGTCCGTCGCGGCACCAGTCGAACAGCGTCTCGCCCACCGATTCGCCGGCGCTCATGATCGCCCGCAGCCGCAGCTCGCGACGCGCGCGCGGCTCGGGCTCGGCCTTCATCATCATCTTCAGCGCGGTCGGAAAGAGAAAGGCGTTCGTGACGCGGTACTTCTCGATCAGCCGGTACGCGGTGTCGGGATCGAAACGTCCGCGGCAGGCGACGATCGGCAGGCCGAAATACAGCGTGGGCAGCAGCGCATCCATCAACCCGCCGGTCCAGGCCCAGTCGGCAGGCGACCAGAACACGTCGTTGCGCTGCGGCAGCCAGTTCTGTGACGCGACGAAGCCGCTCAGGTTGCCGATCAGCGCCTGGTGCGGAATCAGTGCGCCCTTGGGCGGACCAGTCGTTCCGCTGGTGTAGATCAGGCAGGCCGCGTCGCCCGCGAGCGTCGCTGTCGCGCGGCGCCGGTCGCTCGCGCGTTCGATCAGCTCGTCGAAATCGAACTCGCCGGCCCGGGAATCGATCGGGTCGCGCGACGCGGGGTC
>JAHDXY010000204.1:0-5530 GCA_023384005.1 Burkholderiaceae bacterium
CGCGCGCAGCGCAGCGCCCGATGACATTACGAGGACGAACGATGACGTTACGCGCACTCCCGCAGGTGTACTCGTTCGAGGGCATCGTCCCGGTGATCGATCCCAGCGCATTCGTTCACCCGAGCGCCGTGCTGATCGGCGACGTGATCGTCGGTCCCGGTTGCTACGTCGGCGCGGGTGCGGTGCTTCGGGGCGATTTCGGGCGCATCGTCATGGAGCGCGAATCCAACCTGCAGGACAACTGCATCGTGCACTCGGGGCCGCGGCTGGACTGCACGATGCGCGAGCGCGCGCACATCGGCCACGGCGTCGTCCTGCACTACTGCACGGTCGAGCGCGACGCGCTGGTCGGGATCAGCGCGGTCGTGATGGACAGGGCGATCGTCGGCGAACAGGCGATCGTCGCGGCGATGTCGTTCGTGCGAATCGGACAGGAAATCGCTCCGCGAACGATGGTCGCGGGCGTTCCGGCCAGGATGCTGCGCGAAGTGAGCGCGGCCGATCTCGCGTTCAAGAAGCAGGGCACCGATCTGTACGTCGAACTCGCCAGGCGCTGTCTGGGCGGGATGTCTGCGGTGCAGCCGCTCACGCGCCCGGAACAGGACCGGGGACGCACGAACTGGTCGTTCTGAACGCCGCCGCCTCGCGCTGGCATACTGGGCCTGATCGACAGCGAGCAGGCGATGCAAAGCGCGTACCAGTACCCGAAGTACCAGTACCGGCGGCCGCCGGAACTCGACCGCAATCGCCCGGTCCGGCATCCGGTGCTCATCGTCGGCGCGGGGCCGGTGGGAATGTGCGCGGCGATCGACCTCGCGCTGCACAACGTGCCGGCGGTCGTGCTCGACGACGAGGATTCGGTGAGCACCGGCTCGCGTGCCGTCTGCTATGCCAAGCGCGCGATCGAGATCCTCGACCGGCTCGGTTGTGGCGACGCGCTGGCCCGCAACGGCGTGTCGTGGAACGTCGGACGCACCTTCCTGCGCGAGCAGGAGGTCTATTCCTTCGACCTGCAGCCCGAAACCGGACACCGCCGCCCGGGCATGGTCAACCTGCAGCAGTACCACCTCGAGCAGTACCTGGTCGAGCGGATCGGCGAACTCGACCTGCTCGACCTGCGCTGGAAGAACCGGGTCGTTTCGGTCACGCCGATCGAATCCGGGGCGCTGGTCGAAATCGAGACGCCCGACGGTCGCTACACGCTCGCGGCGGACTGGCTGATCGTCGCCGACGGCGCGCGCAGCCCGGTGCGCCGGCAACTCGGGCTCGACGTCGAGGGTCAGGTCTTTCGCGACCGTTTCCTGATCGCCGACGTCGTGATGAAGGCCGACTTCCCCACCGAGCGCCGGTTCTGGTTCGATCCGCCGTTCCATCGCGGGCAGTCGGTGCTGCTGCACAAGCAGGCGGACAATGTCTGGCGGATCGATTTCCAGCTCGGCTGGGACGCTGATCCCGACGAGGAGAAGAAGCCCGAGCGAGTGATTCCGCGAATCCGCGCGATGCTCGGCGAAGACCGCGAGTTCGAGCTCGAATGGGTCAGTGTCTACACGTTCCAGTGCCGGCGGATGAAATCGTTCAGGCACGGGCGGATGTTGTTCGCGGGAGACGCCGCGCACCAGATCTCGCCCTTCGGGGCGCGCGGAGCGAATTCCGGGATCCAGGACGCCGACAACCTCGCCTGGAAGCTCGCGATGGTGCTCGCGGGCGACGCACCCGAGCGCCTGCTCGACAGCTACGCCGAGGAGCGCGAGTTCGCGGCCGACGAGAATATCGCGAACTCCACGCGCTCGACCGACTTCATCACACCGAAGAGCGCGACCAGCCTCGCGTTTCGCGACGCGACCCTCACGCTCGCGGCCGATCACGCGTTCGCCCGGGTTCTGGTGAACTCGGGCCGGCTCTCGGTTCCCTCGTTCTACCTCGGGTCGCAGCTCAACAGCGAGGACCGCGAAGCCTTCGCGGGGCGGATGATGCCCGGCGCGCCCTGCGACGATGCGCCGGTGACGATCGACGGCGAGTCGAGGTGGCTGCTCGAGGTGCTGGGCGGGCGGTTCCAGGCTCTGCTGTTCGTCGACGACCCGCAGGCGCTGCCGCAGGGGGCGCGCGAGTTCATCGACGCGCTGGTCGAGGACTCTCCATCGGTGCAGACGGTGGTGATCGCGCGCGTCGCCGGCCACGTCGAAGGCGCGCGGGTGCTGGTCGACGCGCAGGGCCTCGCGGCCAGGCGCTACGATGCGCGCGAGGGCACCGTGCACCTGCTGCGGCCCGACCAGCACGTCTGCGCGCGGATGCGCGAACCGGACATCGCACGCGCGCGCGACGCGGTGCGCCGCGCACTTTGCATCGACTGAGTAATCGTCTTCGAAGTCAAGCGCCGTGAAGCGAGTTGTCCCAGGGTTGATTGGTGCGAGGAGAACGAAACGATGAGCGATCCGCACGACACGCAACCAGGCGCGCAACCAGGCGCGCAACCAAGCGCGCCAACAAGCGCGCCAACAAGCGCGCCAACAAGCGCGCCACCGGGCTCGCAAGCCGGGCCGCAAGCCGGCTCGCAAGCCGGCTCGCAGGCCGGCGCACGCGCCCGCGGATCGGGGCTCGTCACCGCGCCCAACCTGGGCGAGTCGGGGAAGTCGTATCTCTGGCCCTACGGACCGGGCGACGACTTCTACGAAGCGCTGATCGAGGCGCACCGCGACCTCGACGACGAGCGCAGCCGACTGCTCAACTGCAAGCTGATCCTGCTGCTCGCCAACCAGGTCGGAGATCTCGCGGTGCTGCGCGCTGCGCTCGCCGCCGCGCGCGAGGGAATCGACCCCGGTCCCGCGGGCTGAGCGCCGGACCGGGCGCGTCGCGCGACCGGGGGCGTCGCCGGGGCCGCCCGCGAGCGCGCGCCCGGACGCTCAGGTCGACGCGGGGCCTGTCAGGGGCGCGCTGCGCTCGCCTTCACCGAGCGCACGCTGCATGAACACCGTGTCGAGCCAGCGGCCGAATTTCCAGCCCGAGTTGCGGATCACGCCGCTGAAGCGAAAGCCGCAGGCCGCGTGCAGGCCGATCGAAGCGACGTTCGCGCTGTCGCCGATCACGGCGAGCAGCTGGCGGCAACCGACCGCCTCGCAGGCGTCGGCCAGCGCCGGCAGCAGTGCCCGACCCACGCCGCGCCCGAGCGCATCGGGCGCGATGTAGATCGAGTCCTCGAGCGTGAAACGATAGGCAGGCCGGGCGCGAAAGAAATTCGCGTACGCGTAGCCGAGCACGACGCCGTCGGCCTCGGCGACCAGGTACGGCAATCCGCGCCCGCGCACCTCGGCGTGGCGCCTGGCGATCTCCTTCAGGTCGGGCGGGTCGATCTCGAAGCTTGCCGTGCCGTGCAGCACGTGGTGCGCGTAGATCGCCTGGATCGCCGGCAGGTCGTTCTCGGTGCAATCGCGCAGCTGGCTGCCGGACACCCGGTCGGCGGCGCGGGACGCGGCAGGCACGCGGTCCGGGCTCACGGTGGTCGCGCCGCGGGTCAGTCGGTTCCCGCGAGCTCGGGCTCGCGGTTGAACAGGGTGTCGCCCTCGCGCCGCAACTGCCCCTGGCGCTCGAGTTCGACGGCGGCCCAGTCGAGCGCGTCCGCCAGCGACATCCCGACCATTCGCGCCGCGCTGGTCATGACCGTCGCCTCGGACAACTCGGCGGCGAGCGGCGCGAGATCGAGCGACTCGCGGTCGAGCAGGATGAACTTGACCAGCACCCGCAGAGCGCTGCGCGCGTTGCGCCGCGGATCGGCTACCAGCGCGTCCAGCCGTGCGTGGGCCCGCCCGAGCGCCGCCGCGACATCGGAAAAAGCAGGGCCGTGCCCGGGAATCACCGTGCGCACGTCCAGGGTTGCGATCAGGCGCAGCACCGCACGCTGTTCGGCGAATCCCGAGCCGCCCTCGAGCTCGGGGAAGATCAGCCCGAATCCCGACTCCCACAGCGCGTCGGCCGAGATCAGGATCCGGTGCGCCGGGCAATGAAGGATCAGCGAATTCGAGTCGTGCCCGGGCGCCGCGAGCACGTCCCACTCGGCGCCGCCCATGCGCAGCCGTGCTCCGGGCGCGAGCGACTGGTCGGCTTCGAAGCGCGCGCAGCGCTGGCCGCTCGCGCGGTAGCTGAGCCGGGATTCGTCCCACTGGCGAACCGCGTCGAACTCGCCGGCCGGAACGAGCACGCGAACGCCGAAGTTCTCGCGGATCGCGGCGTTGCCGCCGCAATGGTCGGAGTGCAGGTGGGTATTGATCAGCGTGCGCAGCGCGCGTCGCGGCAGTGCGCGGCGCGCGAGCGCGTGCTCGACCAGCGACACGGTGAGCGCGGCGTGCTTGACGTAGCCCGAATCGATCAGCGTCACCGCAGTCTCGCCGGGGTCGTGCGCTTCGTCGAACAGGAGCACCTGGTTGCACGACAGCCAGTCGCGCTCGATCAGCTGGATCGAGCGCGGGAGCGCGGGCACCGTGCTCATCGCCGCCACTTCGGTTGCCGCGACTTGTAGTACGCGGCGATCTCGCGAAACGCCGCGTCGAGCTCGGGCGTGCCGCTCTGGATCGCCTTGACCGGGCCGAATCCGGCACGCAGCATCAGGCGCGACGTGAACGGCAGGCGCAGGTGGCGCGCCTTCGAGATGCGTCCCCAGTCGTAGTCCTTGACGACGATCCACTCCTGGCGCACGCCGCGCGCGTCGATCGTCGTGCGCCCCTTGAAGATGTACCAGCTGGTTGCGAGCACGCCGAGAAACGCGGCGCCCATCAGCAGCGACATCGTCCACGGCATCGCGATGATCTTGTCGATCACGCGCAAGCCGTAGACGACGAGCGTGGCGATCGTCGTGCCGGCCGCGATCCTGGCCGACAGCCTGTACGAGGCCCCGCTGACCGGGGTCGCGAAGCGCTGCTCGGGGGAGATCATCGTTGCGCGAGGGCGCGCGCGGCTTCGGCCCGGCGCACTCTGAGCGCCGACCAGATCTCGTGGCGTTGCGCGTCGCTCATCGTGCCCCAGTTCGCGATTTCGTCGATCGTGCGCAGGCAACCCTCGCAGTATCCGGTCTGCGCGACGATCCTGCAGATCGACACGCAGGGCGATCGCACCGTGCGCGGCGGCGGGCGCGAAGCGCTCGGCATGTGCCGTTCAGGCCTCTGCCGGCGCGCTGGCGCGCCGCGCCGCGATCGCGTTCGCGGCCCGCGACAGGCTCTTGCGCCCGAGCACCGAGGAGATCCACTGTCCGGTGTCGACCAGCCGGTCGAGGTCGAGCCCGGTCTCGATGCCGAGTCCGTGGAGAAGGTAGACGACGTCCTCGGTGGCGACGTTGCCCGTGGCGCCTTTCGCGTAGGGGCACCCGCCCAGCCCGGCGATCGAGGAGTCGAAACGCGCGATGCCGACCTCCAGGCAGGCGAGGACATTGGCGAGCGCCTGTCCGTAGGTGTCGTGAAAGTGCGCGGAGAGGTCCTGCAGCGGGTACTCGCGTGCCGCTGCTTCCATCACGCGCTTGACGTGTCCCGCGGTGCCCACGCCGATC
>JAHDXY010000204.1:5540-8332 GCA_023384005.1 Burkholderiaceae bacterium
GAGATCATCGACCAGGTTCCGTTCGGGCGCCTGTTCAAGGACGGTATCCTGATCGGCTCGGAAGAGGCGATGGGCATCAAGGACCGCCGCAAGCTGTCCTTCGCCGGGCATGTCGCCGTGAACGTCGTCCTCGACGAGCGCTACGAGCTTGCCGGCGATCCCGATCTCGTCGCAGTCCAGGTCGCGCATCCTTCGCACGACGTCGATCACCGACGCGAGCGCGACCTCGCCCTGGTAAGGGCAGCCGAAGGCCACCGACACGGCGCCGCGCACCCGCAACCCGGCCTCGCGCGCGGCGCGCGCGACCGGGCCGAAGCGCTCGATGCTCTCGGCGATCGAGCAGTTGATATTTCGTTGCGAGAACGCCTCGCTTGCGGCGCCGAAGATCACCACCTCGTCGGCGTGCGCGGCGATCGCGTTCTCCAGCCCCTTCATGTTGGGCGTGAGCACCGAGATCCGCGTCGCGCCGCCGCGGGGGATCCCGGCCATGACTTCGGCCGCGTCGGCCATCTGCGGCACCCACTTGGGCGACACGAACGAGGTGGCTTCGAGGTTGCGCACGCCGGCCGCCAGCAGGCGCTCGCACAACTCGATCTTGGCCCGCGTCGCGACCGGCTGTTTTTCGTTCTGCAAGCCATCGCGCGGACCGACTTCGGTGATCGTGACTCGTACGGGAAGGTCCATCGTCTCAGTATCCTCTGGTGCGATCGACGACTCCGCCGACCGGCTTGCCGCTTTCGAGCAGCAAAATCTTATCAGCGACTTGCCGCGCCGACTCGGCGACGAGCGTGCGCGCCGACACGTGCGGGGTGACCCGCACCTTCGGGTGCGACCAGAACGGGTGCCCCGGGGGAAGCGGTTCGGTGCGAAAGACGTCCAGCGTCGCGCCGGCGAGCTGTCCCGCATCGATCGCCGCTACGAGGTCTTCTTCCACGACGAGGCCGCCGCGTGCGACGTTGATCAGCCACGCCCCGCGCGGCAGCATCGCGAAACGCTTCGCGTCGAACAGGTCGGCCGTGGCGGGCGTGAGCGGGGCGAGCAGGATCAGCACGCGACACCTTGCGAGGAATTCCGGCAGGCGCTCTTCGCCACTGATGCACTCGACGCCGGGCTCGCTGCGCGCGCCGCGGCTGAACGCGAGCACCGGAAAGCCGAAGGCGCGCAGGTGGCGCGCCACCTCGCTGCCGAGCACGCCGATCCCGAACACGCCGATGGTGAACGTGTCGCGCGCGGGCGGCTCGAGCGTGCGCCAGACGCCTTCGCGCTGCTGCGCCTCGTACTCGGCCGCGAGGCGAAACGAGCGCAGCACCGCGTGCAGGCAATACTCGGCCATCTGCACGCCCATTCCGGCGTTCTCGAGGCGAACGATCGGCACCGTCGCCGGGAATCCCGGGTGCCGCATCAGGAAGTCGACCCCGGCGCCCGTGCTGAAGTACGCTTTCAACCCGGTCACCGCCTTGAAGAAGTCGTCGTGCGGCCGCCAGCCGATCGCGTAGTCGGCGCGCACCGGGGCCGGCGCGCTGGCGACGTCGCAGGGCACGACGTCGGCGTCGAGGTGGCGCCGCAGTTCCTGCCCCCATCGCTGTCGCACGGTTTCGCTGGAGTGGGTGACGACGATTCGGGTCTTCATTCGGGGCGGATCTCCACGAGTTGTGCGCCTTCGTTCACCTGGTCGCCGACCGTGTAGCGCAGTTCGACCACCACGCCATCCTCTGGGGCGCTGAGGGTGTGCTCCATCTTCATCGCTTCCATCACCAGAAGCGCCTGTCCCTTCCTCACGCTTGCGCCCTTTTCGCACAGGACGGCGATCACCTTGCCCGGCATTGGCGCGGTCAGGCGCTCGCCCTCGGCCTCCTCCTCGCCGGCGTGTGCGAGTCGCGGCGCGAAGCCCAGTTGCACCGGACCCTCCGCGAGGAACAGCGACAGCGTCTCGCGCTCGAGAACCGCGCCGATCTCGAACGATTCGGCGTCGAGCAGGCCGCGCACCCGCCGCGTGGCCGGATCGTACGCGAGCGAGGAAATGCAGGAGGTCGACCCGGCGCCGCGCGCCGAGTACCCGTTGCGCGCGTACTCGATCTCGACCGCCCAGGCCTGCTGCTTGCGTGTGAACTCGAAGCCGCGCCTCAGCCACGCCGTCGGGCGCCAGCCGTTGCACAACGAGAACGGGTCGCCGGGAACGCCCGGCTGCGGCGCTTGCGCCTCGATCGCGAGCACCGCCGCCGAGGCGATCGCGAGCTGCCTCGGCGTGGGAACGCTGGTCGCTGGAAGCAGCGCGCTGCGCTCGCGTTCGATCAACCCGGTGTCGAGATCGGCGTCGACAAACGAGCGGCAGCCCATCAGCCGGCTCAGGAAACCCACGTTGGTCGCGAGCCCGACGACCTCGAAGCGCACCAGCGCCTGGCGCATCCGGCGGATCGCTTCGTCGCGGTCGCCGCCCCAGACGATCAGCTTCGCGATCATCGGGTCGTAGTAGGGCGAGATCGTATCGCCGGCGCGCACGCCGCTGTCGATGCGCACCGCGGCCGGCATCCCTTCGCGCCCGCCCACCTCGAACCTGGCCGCGTCGGGCGTGGCGAGGTGGCGCAGCGTTCCGGTCGAGGGCAGGAACCCCTTCTCGGTGTTCTCCGCGTAGACCCGCGCTTCGATCGAGTGTCCGCCGATGCGAAGCGCGTCCTGTGCCAGCGGCAGCGGCTCGCCCGCCGCGACGCGCAGCTGCCACTCGACCAGGTCCTGGCCCGTGATCATCTCGGTGACCGGGTGCTCGACCTGCAGCCGCGTGTTCATCTCCATGA
>JAHDXY010000205.1 GCA_023384005.1 Burkholderiaceae bacterium
CGTCCGCGCCCGGTCTCGTGTCGATCGAGCAGCGCGGCGAGCACGTTCGCGTAGACCTCGTCACCCGCCTTCAGGTCGATCACCGGGATGCCGGCGAGCGTCGGCGGACCGTGCGGCGCACCGGTAACCTCCATGTAGCCTGCCATCGCCTGCGTGACCGGGTCGTAACCCGGCGCGTCCGGGTACTCAGGGCCCATCGCCGATATTCCCGCCCAGATCAGGTCCGGCTTGAGCGCGCAAAGCGTCTCGGGGTCGATCCCCAGCGCGCGGTAGCGCGAGGGCACCGTGTTGCAGCAGAACACGTCGACGTCGAGCGCGCGGATCAGCCGTGCGAGCACCTCGCGCCCGCGCGCGTCCTTCAGGTTGAGCGCGATCGCCTCCTTGCCGACGTTTTGCGCGATGAAATAGCTGCGGCGATCGTCGTCGGCGACCCTCGACCCGATGTAGCGGTTCGGGTCGCCCGGAAGGCCGCGTCCGCTCGGCGCGGCTTCGAGGCGGATCACGCGCCAGCCGAGCTGGGCGAAGCGCAGCGTCGCGTGAGGCAGCGAAAGCGCCTGCTCCATCGACAGGACGGTGCGCCGCTTCACTACAGGGGCTCCTTGGCGGCGCCGGGGTCGAGGCCGACCGCGGCGATGAAGGCGCGCTTGGCGTTCTCGAGGTGAGCGCGCATTGCCGCCGCCGCGCCTTCGCGGTCACCGTCGCGCAGCGCGGAGGTGATCGACTCGAGCCCGCCGAGGACGATCCGCCGGATCGCGGGATCGCCGAGCGTGAGCGCACGGATCTGCTGCATATGGTCGGCGTATCGCTCGATCACCCTGAGCAGGTGCGGGTTCGACACCAGCTTGATCCACGCATCGTGGAACTGCGCGTTGCTCTGGGTGAACGCCTGCGCATCGGCCGATTCGTGCGCGGCGCGGGCCGCCGCGAGTGCCGACTCGATCGCATCGCGTTGCCCCGGATCGCCAGCCCGAGCGGCGACGCGAGCGATCGCGGCCGGTTCGACCAGGAAGCGCACCTCGTAGATGTCGTCGACGTCGGCACGCGTGAGCGAGGGAACGGTGAAACTGCGTCCGCCGGACACGAGCAGCCCCTCGCTGGCCAGGCGCGTGAGCGCTTCGCGCACCGGCGTGCGCGATACGCCCAGTCGCGTGGCGAGCGGGGTCTCGTGCAGCGCCTGCCCGGGAACGATCGCGCCGTTGCGCAGGTGCGCGCGTAGGTTCAGGTAGACCTGCTCGGCAAGGCCGACAGGACGATCGAGCGGTTCGAGCGGCTGCAAGGACAAAATGTCTCCCGCGCGCGCACTGGTCGGGCGCTTTTGGGTACTGCGTACGTTTGTGGATACTGTGTACACAAGCTGCGGCGCTGTAAAGCCCCGCGGGTATCGAAAAAACCGATCGAACCGCGACGATTGACGCCGATCAAGCATCGCCGCTTCGGGTCGCGGTGCTCAGCCGAGCAGGTCGAACAGCGTGCGTGCCACCACTTTGGTCGCGCGGCGCAGGTCCTCGAGCAGCAGGTGCTCGTCGGCGCGTTTGGCGTTGCTCTCGAGCACTGTGCGCGGACCGGCTCCGTAGATCGCCGCCGGTACGCCGTGCGCGCCGTACAACCTCACGTCGGTGTACAACGGCGTGCCCGACTCGGGAATCGGCTCGCCGAACACCGCTTCGGCGTGCCTGCGCAGCGCAAGCACGAGCGTGCGATTGCCAGGATCGGGGCGCAGCGCCCGGGCGAGCAGCAATCGCCTCACCTGCACCGTGATCCCGCCGAAACCAGCCGTCGCCTCGTCGATCACGCCCCTGATCTCTGCCTCGACCTGCACCGGGTCTTCCTCCGGGATCATCCTGCGGTCCAGCCTGAAGCTGACCTTACCCGGCACGACATTGGTGTTGGTGCCGCCTTCGATCCGGCCCACGTTCAGGTAGGGGTGGGTGATCCCGGGGACCTGCGAGACGATCGAGCGATAGGCCTCGTTGCGCCGGTACAGCGCGTTCAGGATGCGAACCGCGCCCTGCAGTGCGTCGACCCCGGACGAGGGAATCGCCGCGTGTGCCATCACGCCCAGGACGCTGACCTCCATCTGCAGGCAACCGTTGTGCGCGGTCACGACCTGGTAACTGAAGCCCGCGGCGATCAGCAAGTCGGGCTGGGTCAGTCCCTTCGCCAGCAGCCAGCCCGGGCCGAGCTCGCCGCCGAACTCCTCGTCGTAGGTGAAGTGCAGTTCCACCGAGCCGGCGAGCGTCGCGCCGAGCGACTCGAGCGCGCGCAGCGCGAAGGCGTAGGTGGCGTAGTCCGACTTGCTGACAGCGGCGGCGCGGCCGTAGAGCGCCCCGTCGACGATCTGCCCGCCGTAGGGATCGTGCGTCCAGCCATCGCCGGGCGGAACGACGTCGCCGTGCGCGTTGAGCGCGACGGTGGGCCCGGCGCCGAAGCGGCGTCTGACGATCAGGTTCGTGATCGACTCCAGCCCGCGGGCATGGACCTCGGAACTCGGGACCGGGTGCTTTTCGGCGTGCAGGCCGAACGCGGCGAGCAACTCGGCGGTGCGTTCTGCGTGCGGCGCGTTGTCCCCCGGTGGCGTGTCGGTAGGCACGCGCACGAGTTCGCGCAGGAACTCCACCTCTTCGGCGAAGTGCGCGTCGACCCAGGCGTCGAGTTTCTCGTAATCGCTCATTCGGCGTCGCCTTCCCCGGCGAGCTCGTCGAGCAGGTGCATCGTCGCGCGGACCGCGAGATCGATGTCGTTGCTCGTGCTGCTTTCGAGCGGGTTGTGGCTGATCCCGGCGTTCTCGCCGCGAACGAACAGCATCGCCTGCGGCAGGATCTCGTGCAGTTTCATCGCGTCGTGACCGGCGCCGCTGGCGAGACGAAAGACCGGCAGGCCGAGCGAAGCGACGGCGCGCTCCCAGCGCCGCTGCCATTGCGCCGCACTCGGTGCCGCGGGCTGGCGCATCGTCTCCTCGACCCTGAACGCCACGCCCCGGCGCTCGCAGATCGCGGCGAGTTCGGCGAGAACGTCGGCGACGGCGGCATCGCGCACCGCGTCCGTAGTGCTGCGCACGTCGAGGCTGAACGCGCATCGCCCCGGGACGACGTTGACCGATCCGCCGGGCACTTCGAGCATGCCGACCGTCGCGACCAGGTCGGGCGCGGCGCGCGCGCGGCGCTCCGCGTAGAGGACCAGTTCCGCGGCCGCGGCGGCGGCGTCGCGCCGCCGATCCATCGGCGTGGTCCCCGCGTGGCTGGCCTGACCGATGATCTCGCCCACGCAGCGCACGCCGCCGTTGATCGAGGTGACGACTCCCAGCGGGAGGCCGATCCCGTTGAGGACCGGACCCTGTTCGATGTGGATCTCGACGAAACCGAGGTAGCGCGACCGATCGCGCGCGAGCGATGCGATCTCGCCCTCGTCCAGCCCCGCAGCGCGCATCGCCTCGCGCATCGTGACGCCGTCCTTGTCGGCCTGATCGAGCCAGCGCGGGTCGAACGATCCGGTGAGCGCCCCCGATCCCAGGAAGGCGGCCTTGTAGCGCTGGCCCTCCTCCTCGGCGAATGCGATCACCTCGATTCCGAAGGCCAGTCGCCGCGCCGCACGATGCAACTCGCGCACGCAGGCCATCGGCACCAGGATGCCCAGCCGGCCATCGTACCGGCCCGCATTGCGCACGGTGTCGTAGTGCGACCCGGTCATCAGGAACTTCGCGTCGCTGCCGGCGGCGTCGTAGCGGCCGACGACGTTGCCGACCGCGTCGATCCGCACGCTGTCGAAGCCGCAGTCCTCGCGCATCCACAGGGCGATCTGCGCCGCGCAGGCCCGGTGCGCGGCGCTCAGGTAGGTGACGGTGAGCTGTCCCTTTTCCAGGAAGCCCGGATCGCTGTGCCGCGCGAGCTCCTCGGCCCAGTCCCAGACCAGGTCTCCCGCTTCAGGCTTCTGACCGAAGCTGTCCTCGAGGCGGATTTCGGCGATGCGGTGGATCGCGCGCAGGCATTCCTCGCGCTCGAACTGCGGATGGTTTTCGAGCCGGCGCTCGAAGGTGGCGATGATCTCGCCGCGCGACAGGCCCTCGCGTCGCGGCCCGCGCACCGCGAGGACGAAGGGAAAGCCGAACTTCTCGTTGTATTGCGCGTTCAGCCGCTGCAGCGCGTCGAACTGCGCTGGAGTGCATTGCGACAGTCCCGCCTTGCTCTGCTCGCCGGACGATTCGGTGGTCAGCGCATTCGAGACCATCGCCTTGCCGGCGAGCTGCGGATGCGCGCGGATCAGCGCGAGCTGCTCGTCGGTTCCGGCGCTGCGCACGACCTCGACGAGCGCGAGCTTGAGCGCGGCGAGCGTCGCGAACGGACGCGCCTGCCACGCGCGCTCGGCGATCCACGCCGAGTGCTCGTAGGTGCCATCGAGCAGTCGCACGAACTCGGCCCGGGGCGCGCGATTCAGCTGCTCGAGCGTCAGCGGCATCGGCTCACTCCCAGACGAAGGCGCGCGCGGCGTCGAAGGGATGCTGCGACTTCCAGTGCCGGGCAATGTCGATGCGCCTGGCCACCCACACGCGCTCGTGGTCCTGGACGTGATCGAGGAATCGCTGCAGCGCGCGAAACCGCCCCGGGCGACCCAGCAGCCGGCAGTGCATTCCCACGCTCATCATCGACGCACGCGTTTCGCCTTCGGCCCAGTGCAGGTCGAAGGCGTCGCGCAGGTAGTGGAAAAACGGCTCCGCGTGCGAGAAGCCCTGCGGCAACGCGAAGCGCATGTCGTTGGCGTCGAGCGTGTACGGAACGACCAGGTGCGGCGCGAGCGTGCGATCGCTCTTTCTCACCTGCAGCCAGAAGGGGAGGTCGTCGCCGTAGTAGTCGCTGTCGTACTCCAGCCCTCCCTGGTCTGCGACCAGTCGACGCGTGTTCGGGCTGTCGCGGCCGGTGTACCAGCCGAGCGCCGGCTTGCCGGTGATGCGCTCGATGCTGCGCAGGCCGGCCTGCATGTGCGCGCGCTCGGTGTCCTCGCCGATTTCCTGGTAGCTGATCCAGCGCTTGCCGTGGCAGGCGATCTCGTGCCCCATCGCGACGAAGGCGGCGGCGACCTCCGGGTTGCGCTCGAGCGCGTCCGACACCGCGAACACCGTGAGCGGCAGCGCGCGACGCTCGAACTCGCGCAGGATGCGCCAGACGCCGACGCGCGATCCGTACTCGTAGACCGACTCGATGCTCAGGTGGCGCGACGCGTAGCCGGGCGGGTCGAACAGCTCCGACAGGAACTGCTCGCTGCCGGGATCGCCGTGCAGCACGCTGTTCTCGCCGCCTTCCTCGAAGTTGAGCACGAACTGCAAGGCGACCCGTGCGTCGCCAGGCCAGTGCGGGTGCGGCGGTTCGGGTCCGTAGCCGTAGAGGTCGCGTGGATAGCGTTTCATGGGCGCTGCGGTCGGGATCGCGATCGGCGTTCAACTGCCGCGATAGGTCGAGTAACTCCAGGGAGAGGCGAGCAGCGGAACATGGTAGTTCCCCTTCGGGTCGGCGACGCCGAACTGCAGTGCCACCCGGTCGACGAAGGGCGGATCGGGCAGGCCGGCGATACGCGCGCGAAAGTACTCGCCCATGTCGAACTCGAGGCGGAACTTCCCCGCGCGGAACTCGTCGCCCGAGAGCAGCGGCTCGTCGGTGCGCCCGTCAGCGTTCGTGCGCAGCTCCTTGACGAGGCTCCAGCGACCGCGCTCGAGTGCGCACAGTTCGATGCGCACGCCCGCGGCGGGAATACCGCTCGCCGTGTCGAGCACATGCGTCGATAGCCTGCCCATGATCCGATCCTCCGGTTTGCCCGCAGCCAAACGACGGCGACGGGCGGGTCATCGAATGCGCTTCCCCGCGAAGATCGTGGCCAGATCGGTTGCCGGATCCTCGTCCGCCAGGCGAAGCTGGCTGGCGATCGCGTCCAGGTGCGCGCTCATCAGCCGGGACGCGCGGTCGCCCTCTCCAGCGGCGATCGCCTCGGTGATCGCCGAATGCTCGTCGTCGGTGCACGCCGCGTGCCCCTGCGGGCCGCGATACGCGAGAAGGACCAGCGGCGTGCGCGCGACCAGCTGATCGAGGAACTCGCAGAGCACCGTGTTGCCCGCCATTGCCGCGATCCTTCGATGAAACGCGATCGACAGCTTGAGGCCCTGCCGCATCTCGCCGCGCCGGTAGGCCGACACTTCCTCGCGCACCAGTGCCCTGAGCTCGCGTGCCTGCGCCCTGGTGATCGAGAGCGACAGAGCCTGCACGATCGCGCACTCGATCGCGCGCCGAGCGGCGAAAAGATGCCGGCTCTCATCGATCGACGGACTCGCGACCACCGCGCCGCGGTTGGCGCGCAACTCGACCAGCCGCTCGTGTTCGAGTCGGGCGAGCGCCTTTCGCACGACCGTCCTGGTGGCGCCGAACAGACCCGCCAGTGCGATCTCGGCCAGCCGCGTTCCGGGCGGAAGCCGGTGATCGAGGATCGCCTCGTGGATCGCCCGATAGACGCGGTCGTCGCCGTCGGCGCGGCGGGGCGCGACGCGACCGAAAGCGCGCGGCGTACCCGAGCTACGGCGATCGGCGATCGGG
The DNA here is from genome assembly GCA_023384005.1 of Burkholderiaceae bacterium. Taxonomy (GTDB): domain Bacteria; phylum Pseudomonadota; class Gammaproteobacteria; order Burkholderiales; family Burkholderiaceae_E; genus Quisquiliibacterium. The sequence goes on from JAHDXY010000205.1 coordinate 6,573, forward strand.
TCTCGGCTGCTGGTCTGGGCCATCGTGCTGCGGATTCTCCCTGTTGCCGTTTCGCGGAAGCGTTCCCACGAAAATGTACACAAGATGCGCGACACGAACAAGATGGATTGTCGCCAATTCCTCCGTTTCATTGTTGACACTCGGCGCAACGCCGTGCCAGCATTCCCGCAGCCGATGGCGATCGGAGCAGGCCGGTTCGCGCAGCGACTCGAGTCGCCGGACGGTTCTGCGCGAATCCGGCGGGTTCAGGCGAAGGGGGTGACGAGATGACCGCAGGCGAGGTCGCGAGCGTGGCGCAGTCCGGCGCGATTCGTTTCGTGCTCGGCGGCGAGGTGCTCGAGGCGACGGGCGTTTCGCCGACGAAATCGGTGCTCGCCTACCTGCGTGAAGACCTTCGCCGCGTCGGTACGAAGGAGGGCTGCGCCGAAGGTGACTGCGGCGCCTGCACCGTGGTGCTCGCCGAGCGCGAGCGCGAGGGCGAGGGCGTGCGGCTGCGCGCGGTCAACGCATGTATACAGTTCGTGGCGACGCTCGACGGAAAGGCCCTGTTCACGGTCGAGGACCTGCGCGGCGACGATCGCGCGCTGCACCCGGTGCAACAGGCGATGGTCGATTGCCACGGATCGCAGTGCGGTTTCTGCACGCCGGGTTTCGTCATGTCGCTGTGGGCGCTGTTCGTCGAACACACCGACCGGGGCACCAGGCCCGACGACGCGCAGTTGCGCACCGCGTTGTCGGGCAATCTCTGTCGTTGCACCGGGTACAGGCCGATTCTCGAAGCAGGCGCGCGCATGTTCGAAGCGCGAGGGCGCCGGCTCGATCGCGCGGCGTTGCGCGATCGGCTCGACGCTGTGGCGCGGCGCGACTCGCTTGCCTACGCGGCGCGCGGGCAGCGCTTCTGGGCGCCGCGCACGCTCGACGAACTCGTCGGCCTTCGCGCCGCGCATCCGCAGGCGGTCGTGCTCGCCGGGGGAACCGACGTCGGCGTGTGGGCGACCAAGCAGTTGCGCGCGCTGCCCGAGGTCATCTACCTGGGCGAGGTCGCCGAACTGCTGCGCATCGAGACCCGCGAGGGCCTGCTCTCGATCGGTTCGGCGGTGTCGCTCTCCGATGGATTCGCCGCGCTGTGCGCACACTACCCGCAGCTCGGCGAGATCCACGAGCGCTTCGCGTCGGTTCCGGTGCGCAACGCCGGCACCCTTGGCGGCAACGTGGCGAACGGGAGTCCGATCGGCGACTCGATGCCGGCACTGATCGCGCTCGGCGCGCGCGTCGTGCTCGCCGCGCGCGACGGACAGCGCGCGATGCCGCTCGAGGAACTGTACGTCGACTACATGAAGAAGGCGATGCGCGGCGACGAAATCGTCGCGTCGCTGGAGGTTCCGCTGCCCGCGCCGCGGGTCAGGTTTCGCAGCTACAAGCTCTCCAAGCGCCACGACTCGGACATCTCGGCAGTGTGCGCGGCCTTCGCGATCGAGCTCGAGGGCGAACGCATCGTCGCCGCCCGCGTCGCCTTCGGCGGCATGGCGCCGACGCCCAGGCGCGCGACGAAGGCCGAGAGCGCGCTTCGCGGCCAGGCCTGGGACGAGCGGACGGCGCGCGCGGCGATGGCGGCGATCGCGCTCGACTACACGCCGATCGGCGACATGCGCGCCAGCGCCGCGTACCGTGCCAGGGCGGCACAGAACCTGCTGT
>JAHDXY010000206.1 GCA_023384005.1 Burkholderiaceae bacterium
CGGCTCGACGACTCGTTCTGTTCGCTCGAACAGTTCAGCGCGGACATCGCGCACGAACTGCGTACGCCACTGAACAGCCTGCTTCTCACGGTCGAAGTGACGCTGTCGCGCGAGCGCTCGGGCGCCGAGTACCGCGACGCACTGCACGAGACGATGCAGGAGCTCGGGCATCTGCAGAAGATGGTATCGGACATGCTCTTCATCGCGCGCGCCGAACGGGGCCTGGCTGCGCTCAGTGTCGACGAAGTCGACTTGCTCGCCGAAGTGCGCGACGTGGTCGAGTACTTCGAACCCCTTGCCGGAGATCGCGGGCTGAGGACTTCGATCCGGGGGCACGCGACGGTCACTGGCGACCGCTCGATGATCCGGCGTGTCGCGACGAACCTGCTGTCGAACGCGGTGCGCTACGCGCTGCCCGATACGACGATCGAGGTGAAGCTCGCGTCGCAGGCCGGGGCGGCTCGACTGACCGTGACCAATCGCTGCGAAACGCTGACCCAGGCGCAGGCGGACCGGCTGTTCGATCGCTTCGCGCGCGGAGAGAGCGCGCGCGCGGACGCGCCCGAGGGCGCCGGTCTGGGCCTCGCGATCGTGCGCTCGGTGATGGCCCTCCACGGTGGCGACGTGGAGGCGCGCGCCGCGGGCGGGGAGATCGCGATCGTCGCGACCTGGCCGCCGCCAGGCCACACCGCGCCCCGGCCCCTGGCCTGAGCGCTGCTTGCAATAGGTTTCGAAACGGTCATGTTCACGCAATGCTGAGGTGCACAAAACAGGCCGACAATGTCGGAGTCCCGATCGGCTAAGCGGGCGGTGCGTCCGATTGAACGAACGAAGGGCATACTGGAGCAGCGACAATGATGTGGGGTGACTACGGAATGGGTTGGAGCGGTGGTTGGGGCGTGTTCGGGATGATCCACATGGTGCTATGGTGGGTGCTGATCATCGTCCTGATCGTGGTGCTTCTGAAGTGGATCGGACGACGCACCGGCGGCGCGGCAGGGAGGCCGGAGGAGGACAGCGCGATGCGCATCCTGCGCGAGATGTATGCGCGCGGCGAGATCACCAAGGAAGTATTCGAGCAGAAAAAGCGTGACCTGGGGACATGAGGAAATGCAGCGAGACGCGATGAGTTCGGGTTCGATGTTCAGGCGCCGGCTGATTCTTTCGGCGGCAGTCGCGGCAGCGTCTTGTTCGTTTGCTGGGGCTGCGCTCGCGCAGCGCGCGCAGCCCCAGGTCGAGGTCTGGAAGACGCCGACCTGCGGGTGCTGCAAGGATTGGATTCGTCACATGGAGTCGAACGGCTTCAAGGTAAAGGCACACGACGTCGCGAGCACCACCGAGGTGCGCGAGAGACTCGGACTGCCGCAGTCCTACGGGTCGTGCCACACGGCGACCGTCGGCGGGTACGTGGTCGAAGGGCACGTGCCGGCCGGCGACGTCAAGCGGCTGCTGCGCGAGAAGCCCGCGGCGGTGGGCGTCGCGGTTCCCGGGATGCCGGTCGGATCGCCCGGGATGGACGGTCCGGGTTACGGCCAACGCAAGGACCCCTTCGATGTCCTGCTCGTCGGGCGAGACGGCAAGGCGCGCACCTTCCAGTCGCACAACTGAGCGGCGCGACGGCACGCCGGCGGCAATCGAGCAGGTACTCTCCGGCATGCCCCGTATGGGGACTCGTCATGGAGAGAACGTGAAGATCGAGCATGCATTTCTCGCGCCAGCGCTGCTGGCGGCGGTCGTGTCCGGCGCGCCGGCGCTGGCGGGCGCCGAGCCGATCGGTGAGGTCGACACCGTATTCAAGTGGATCGGCCCCGATCACAAGATCGTGGTCGACGCGCACGACGATCCAAAGGTATCGGGGGTGAGTTGCTATGTCTCGCGCGCCAAGACCGGCGGGATCAAGGGCGCGCTAGGCCTGGCCGAAGATCGGTCCGAGGCCTCGATCGCGTGCCGGCAGGTCGGGCCGATCTCGTTCTCCGCTGCGTTGCCGATGCAGGAGGAGATGTTCAGCGAGCGCATCTCTCTGGTGTTCAAGCGAATGCGCGTGGTGCGCATGGTCGACCGCGCGCGCAACACGCTGGTCTACCTCACCTACTCCGATCGCGTGATCGAAGGCTCGCCGCAGAACAGCGTGACGGCGGTCGCCGTTCCGCGATCGACGCCGATACCGTTGCGCACGCCGGCGGACAAATGACGATCTGGGTACTCGCGATCCTGATGGGGATCGGCTCGTTCATGCTGGCGCGTTACGTGATTCGCCCGCGGATCGAGGCGTTCCGGCGCCGGCGCATCCTGCCGCCGCGCTTCGTCGCGCTCGAGGTTCAGGCGACGGGGCCGGGCGTGGACAAGCACGAAGTGATCGCGATCGCGGCGATCGGCGTTCGCCCCGGTGTCGAGGACCATCCCTACATCCACGCGCTGATCAGGCCAGCGAGCCACGTCCCGCGAAAAGCCGCGGAGGCCGCCGGTACCAGTGCCGAGGCGCTGCAGGCCCAGGGCAAGCCGGCCGATCAGGTGCTCGACGCGCTGCTCGAGTTCGCCGGAGGCGATCGGCTGGTGTTGTACAACGCGCCCGGACAGATGGCCTTCGTGCACCGGCTTGCCGAGCGGCACGGCCGCTCGGTCGACAACCCTGTGTCCGACGCGCTGGCGATGGCGCGCGCCGCGTGGCCGGCACGCAGCAGCTTCAAGCTCAAGGACCTCGCGCGCTCGCTGGGGATCGCGTTGCCGCAGCGCAACCACCCGTTGCACGATTGCGGCCTGATCGCGGCGATCTACACCGAGGCCGCGCTCAAGCTCAAGCGCGCGAACTGATGTTCGGGAACCCGGCGCGCGCCGGCCGGGTTCGCATCGCGATCATCCCCGGTGCGGTGCCGCGGCGCCGCGCCTCGCCGCTCAGGACGGGTCCTGGCCCGGGCGCTCGTGGCGTGCCGGACGCGCCTTGATCTGCAGTTCGAGCGTCTTCTCGCGCGATTTCTCCTGCTCCCGGTAGGCCTGGTCGGCGCCGCTCAGATACTGATTCGGCCAACCGGCGCGCGGCGCGCCATACCAGGCGGCGGCCTGGTGCGCGAAGTAAGGGTTCCACAGGTGCGTGCGCCCCAGCGCCACGAGATCGGCACGGCGCGTGTGCAGGATCGTGTTCACCTGCGCCGCCTCGGTGATCGCTCCCACCGCCATCGTCGCCATGCGCGGCACGTTGCGAATCGCCTCGGCGAACTCCACCTGGAACATCCGGCCGTAGACCGGCTTCTGGTCGGGCACCGTCTGCCCGGCCGACACGTCGACCAGGTCGCAGCCCGCGTCGCGGAAGGCCTCGGCGATCGCGAAGGTGTCGTCCTCGGTGATTCCGCCTTCGACCCAGTCGCATGCCGAGATGCGCACCGACATCGGACGTTCCTGCGGCCAGGCCGCGCGCATCGCGCGAAACACCGCGAGCGGGAAACGCAGCCTGTTCGCGATCGATCCACCGTAGGCGTCGCTGCGCCTGTTGGTGAGCGGCGAGAGGAACGAGGCGAACAGGTAACCGTGGGCGCAGTGCAACTCGAGCATGTCGAAGCCGGCGCGCGCGCCGCGTTCGGTCGCGGCAACGAACTCGGCCTCGATCGCCGCCATCTGCGCTTCGTCCAGTTCGCCCGGGACCGGGCTGATGCCTTCGAAGTACGGGATCGGCGATGCGGACACCACCGGCCAGTTCTGTTCGGCGCGCGCGATCGGGTGGTCGGCCTGCTCCCAACCGAGCTGGGTCGATCCCTTTCGGCCCGAGTGCCCAAGTTGCAGGCAGATCCTGGCGTGCGAGTTGGCGTGGACGAAGTCGACGATCCGCGCCCAGCGCCGCTCGTGTTCGTCGGTCCACATGCCGGCGCAGCCGCGGGTGATTCGCGCCTGCGGCGAAGTGCAGGTCATTTCGGTGAAGATCAGTCCCATCCCGCCCATCGCATGCGAGCCATAGTGCACGAAGTGCCAGTCGGTCGTGTTGCCCTCTGCGTCGGCCGAGTACTGCGCCATCGGCGACATCACCACCCGATTGGACACGGTCATCGATCGCAGCGTGAACGGCGTGAACATCGGTGTGGGGCGGGTAGCGCGCACGTCGACGCCGGTCTCGCGCAGGTAGCGGGCGTACCACTCGTCGTCGGCCGCGCGCACGAAGCGCGGGTCGCGCAGGATCAGGTTGTCGTAGGTGACCGACTTCGCGCGGCACATCACGACCATCGCGAACTGCATCGGGTCCATGTCGAAGGAGCGGTCCATCCGCTCGAACCAGGCGAGCGACACGTCGGCGTTGTGCTGGATCACCTGGCAGGCGGTGCGCCGGCTCTCGTCGTAGGCGCGAAACGCTTCGCCGATCTCCCGCTCGCCGTGCGCGAGGACGGCGTCGGAGAGCGCGATCGCGCACTCCATCGCGAGCTTCGAGCCCGATCCGATCGAGTAGTGCGCCGAGGCTTTCGCGTCGCCCAGAATCGCGATCTTCCCGTGATGCCAGTTCTCGCAGAAGATGCGCGGAAACTGGCGCCAGTTCGAGCGATTGAGAAGGAGCCGATGGCCCTGGAGTTCCGCGGCGTAGATTCGCTCGAGCTTTTCCCTCGAACCCTGCTCGTCGAACTCGGTGAAACCGTGCCCCTGCCAGCACGCGTCGCTCATCTCGAAGATCCAGGTCGAAGCGTCCGCCTCGTACTGGTAGGTGTGCGCGCAGATCACGCCGTGTTCTGTCTCGCGGAAGAAGTAGTTGAACTCGCCCATCGGGCGCGTCGAGCCCATCCAGCAGAACCGGTTCGACTTCAGCGCCCGCGATGGCTTGAAGGCGTCGCGGTAGTGCTCGCGAATCGGCGAATTGATGCCGTCGACCGCGAGGATCATGTCCGAGTCGGCAAAGCGTGTCTCGAGCTCCTCGGGCGCGACGCGTGTTTCGAAGTGCAGCCCCACTCCGAGCTCGCTGCAGCGCTGCTGCAGGATGCGCAGCAGCGTGAAGCGCGAAGTCCCGCAAAAGCCGTTCCCGGCGCAGCGGATCTCCTGGCCCTTGTAGTGGATCGCGACGTCGTCCCAGTAGGCGAACTCGTCGCGGATGCGTTCGTACGACGCCGGGTCCCGCGACAGGAACTCCTCGAGCGTGTCGTCCGAGAACACCACGCCGAATCCGAAGGTGTCGTCAGCGCGATTCTGTTCGTAGACGTCGACCTGCCAGTCGGGGCGCGCCTTTCGGGTGAGCAACGCGAAATATAGGCCCCCCGGGCCGCCGCCCACGACAGTGATCTTCATTGACAGGTCTTCCTCGAAACGGTTGTACGGGTACGCGACGGGCGCGCGCGACACGGCATGCGCTCTTGCCGGCGCACCGCGCCCGGCGCGACGCGAAGCAGTGAATTCTAGGGCATCGCGCAGCCCGGGAGCTGTCGGGTGGAGCCCCGGGCAGCGCCGCGGGTGGGACTCCCGAGGGCGCTCGCGGGCCGCCTTGCTAGACTGCGCCCCATGGAAAACGTCATTCAGGCCGTCACGATCTACGCGATCCCCGTGCTGCTCGCGATCACGCTGCACGAGGCGGCACACGGCTACGTCGCGCGCATCTTCGGCGACCAGACCGCGTTCGTGGCCGGGCGCATCACGCTCAACCCGCTCAAGCACATCGATCCGGTGGGCACCGTGCTGGTGCCAATCGGGATCCTGCTGCTGTCGTCGATCGGCGGCGGGGGCTTCCTGTTCGGCTGGGCCAAGCCGGTGCCGGTCGACATCGGCAGCCTGCGCCGGCCCAAGCAGGACATGGTGTGGGTCGCCGCGGCCGGGCCGGCGGCGAATCTCGCGATGGCGATCGGCTGGGCGCTGGTGCTCAAGCTGCTGATCGCGACCGGGTACAGCGAGCCCTTCTTCATCGAGATGGCCAAGGCCGGTGTCTTCGTGAACATTGGCCTGATGGCGCTCAACCTGCTGCCTGTTCCGCCGCTCGACGGCGGGCGCATCGCGGTCGGCTTGCTGCCCAACCGGCTGGCCTACAAGTACTCGAGGCTCGAGCCCTACGGCCTGTTCGTCGTGCTGTTCCTCCTCGCCTCGGGCACTCTGGGGTTCTTCCTCAAGCCGTTTTACCTGTTCGGGCTCGCAGTGGTGGAGCTGTTCATCTGAACATGACGCAGCGCGCGCCCGACGCCGCCGCCCCGCGCCTCACGGCGCGACGGGTCGGCATCGACACCTACAGCGAGAACGTCGTCTACCTCAATCGGGAGTGCGGCGTGGTTCGCGCCGAGGGGTTTCAGGCGCTGTCGAAGATCGACATCTCGGTCAACGGCAACGGACGCACGATTTCGGCGGTGGTCAACGTCGTCGACGACGCGCGCATCGTCGAACCGGGAGAGGTGGGCCTGTCCGAGCAGGCCTTCGAGCAGCTCGGCGCGCCCGAAGGGGCGCAGGTTTCGATCGCGCACGCCGAGCCGCCGGCGTCGCTGCGGTTCCTGCGCCGCAAGATCGGCGGCGAGCGGCTCGAGCGCGAGCAGTGGTTCGCGATCATGCGCGACATCGCGCAACGCCGTTACGCGAAGATCGAACTCGCGGCCTTCGTGGTGGCGACCTCGCAGTTCGAGCTCGACCGCGACGAGGTGGTCCAGCTCACCGAGGCGATGATCGCCGCCGGCCGGGAACTCGACTGGCGCGAGCGTCCAGTGGTGGACAAGCACTGCATCGGCGGGATCCCCGGCAACAGGACTTCGATGCTGGTCGTTCCGATCGTCGCGGCGCACGGCATCCTGATGCCGAAGACGTCGAGCCGCGCGATCACTTCTCCGGCCGGGACCGCCGACACGATGGAGGTTCTCGCGCGCGTCGACCTCGGTTTCGATCGGATGTCGGAGATCGCGCGTTCGCTGCGCGGCTGCCTCGCCTGGGGCGGAACCGCCGACCTCTCGCCAGCCGACGACGTGCTGATCTCGGTCGAGCGTCCGCTCGCGATCGACTCGCCCGGTCAGATGGTGGCGTCGATCCTGTCGAAGAAGCGTGCGGCCGGCTCGACCCACATGGTGCTCGACATCCCGGTGGGGGCCACCGCCAAGGTGCGTTCGATGGCCGAAGCGCAGCGGCTGAAGAAGCTGTTCGAGTACGTCGCGCGGCACGTGGGCCTCACGCTCGAGGCGGTGATCACCGACGGGCGCCAGCCGATCGGCAACGGCGTCGGTCCGGTCCTGGAGGCGCGCGACGTGATGCGGGTGCTCGACCTCGATCCTGCCGCGCCGAGCGACCTGCGCCAGAAGTCTCTGCGCCTCGCCGGGCGCGTGATCGAGTTCGACCCGGACGTGCGCGGCGGCGACGGCTTCTCGGTCGCGCGCGACATCCTCGATTCCGGCAGGGCGCTCACGAAGATGAACGAGATGATCGACGCGCAGGGCCGACGCGCCGATCCTCCCGCGCTCGGCGCGCTGTCGTTCGATGTCAGGAGCGAACAGGCCGGGGTGGTCAACGCGATCGACAACCTGCAGATCGCGACGATCGCGCGGCTCGCGGGCGCGCCGAAGGTGGCGGGCGCCGGGATCGACCTGTTGCGCAAGCTCGGCGACCCGGTCGCCGCCGGCGATGCGCTGTATCGGGTCTATGCCGGCTTTCCGGCCGATCTTTCGTTCGCACGGAGATTGTGCGATCGCGCCAGCGGCTATTCGGTGGGCGACGCACAGGCCATCCCGCGCCCCTTCGTCGAGTTCTGAGGCGATGAGCGCCGCGACCGAAACCGCGTTGGGCGCGGTGCTGCACTTCGAGCGCGACACAGCGGCGGCGCGCGCGCTCGCCGCGCAGCTCGGCGTGGCGGCGGCGCCGATCGACCTGCACCGCTTCCCCGACGGCGAGCTTCGTCTCGCGTTCGCGCAAGCGCCCGGGGAATCGGTCGCGATCTACGCCACACTGGACGATCCGAACGAGAAGCTCGTCGCGTTGATGCTCGCCGCGCGCACCGCGCGCGAACTCGGTACGCGCGCGCTGACGCTGGTCGCCCCCTACCTGTGCTACATGCGCCAGGACATCGCCTTCACCCCGGGGCAGGCTGTCAGCCAGCGCATCGTCGGGCGTTTCCTCGCCGAGTTGTTCGACGCGGTGGTCACGGTCGATCCGCACCTGCATCGCGTCGCGTCGCTGAACGAAGCGGTTCCGGCGAAGCGCGCGCTCGCGCTTTCGGCCGCGCACCTGATCGGCGAGTTCGTGCGCCA
>JAHDXY010000207.1 GCA_023384005.1 Burkholderiaceae bacterium
TGCGCTCGAACCACTGCATGCACTGCGCCGCGACGCAAGCCGCGAACAGCGCGCTGGTCTCGGGCGCCGTCACGAAATCGCCCCCCGCGCCGAACTTGCGCGCACCGCCGGTGTAGTAGCCGAGCCCCGGCGCGTACAGCGCCTCGTGCATGTAGCGGTCGAATCCGATCCAGCCGCCCGCGGCGTCGATCAGCGCTTCGACGCGCGCGCGCAGCGACTGGCTCGCGGCGAGCGCGGGCGGCTCGGGTTGCGGAAGGTCGGAAAGGCGCATCGGACGATTGTAGAAGGCAAATCGCGCCCGGGTGCGGCCGCGGGCCGGCGCTCGTGGATTCCCGTTAAACTACCGGGCCCGTATGCCTGATCGATCACAAGCGTGACCAGGCGGTCCCGGCATGCGAACCGGGCACACGATCTGTCCGCGAACCCTCGATCCGAACCGAAGATGACGACTCCCCCGGATACCGCCGCGACGCCTGCGCCGCGCTCGCGCGTGGCGCTGGTCACCGGTGCGGCGCGCCGCCTCGGGCGCGCGATCGCGATCGGCCTGGCCGGCGCAGGTTGGGACGTCGCCGTGCACTACCGCTCGTCGCGCGACGACGCGCTCGCCACCGTCGCCGGGATCGAGGCGTTGGGACGGCGCGCGCTCGCGGTGCAGGCCGACCTCTGCGACGAGACCGCGACGGTCGCGATGTTCGACTCGGTCGAATCGCAGTTCGGCGCGATCGGCTGCCTGGTGAACAACGCCTCGCGCTTCGCCTTCGACCGGCCCGAGACCTTCGGCTACGGCGCGCTCGCCGCGCACCTCGCGCCCAACCTCGCCGCGCCGGTGCTGCTCGCGAGCCGGTTGCACGCTGCGGTGCGCTCCGGCGAACAGGCGGTAGTGATCAACCTCCTCGACCAGAAGCTCGAGAACCTCAATCCCGACTACTTCTCGTACACGCTCACCAAGGCGGCGCTGCTCGCCGCCACGCGAATGATGGCGATGTCGTTCGCGCCGCGCCTGCGCGTGGTGGGCGTCTCGCCAGGCATCACGCTTCCCTCGGGCAGCCAGTCGCAGAGCCGCTTCGCGCAGGCGCACGCGATGGCGCCGCTCGGGCGCTCGTCGCTGCCCGCGGACATCGTCGCCGCGGTCGTGTTCCTCGCCGATGCGCACGCCATCACCGGTGTCGACCTCGCGGTCGACGGCGGACAGCACCTGATCCCGCTCGCGCGCGACGTCGACTACGCCGCGACCGCCGGCCGGGGAACGCGATGAGCGCGCTGCTCGACCCGCGATTGGCGGAGTGCCGCCGCATCTTCCTGCACGACTTCGCGATCGACGCGTCGATCGGCTTTCACGACCACGAACGCGAGGCTCACCAGCGCGTGCTGATCAATGTCGACCTGTTCGTCCCGATCGCATCGTCCACGTCGAACGCCGACCACGTCGGCGAGGTGGTCGACTACGACTTCATCCGTCACGAGATCGCCCGGTGGGCCGGGTCGCGCCATTTCAACCTGCAGGAGACGATGCTCGACGGCATCGTCGACATCTGCTTCGGCCAGCCAGCGGTTCGCGCGGTGCGCGCCAGTACCGAGAAGCCCGATGTCTATGCCGACTGCCGCACCGTGGGCATCGAAGTGTTTCGCTTCCGGCCCTGATCGTCCGGCCCCGAGCTCGCGACCCCAGGCGCCCCGACGATGAACTCCAGCGACCGCATCGCGTACGAGCGCAACAAGCTGCACAAGCGGCTGTTGCGCCTCGCCGGGCAGGCGATCGGTGATTTCTCGATGATCGGGCAAGGCGAGCGCGTGATGGTGTGCCTGTCCGGCGGCAAGGACAGCTACGCGCTGCTCGACCTGCTGATCACGCTGCGTGAACGCGCCCCGGTGAGCTTCGAACTGGTCGCGGTCAACCTGGACCAGAAGCAGCCCGGCTTTCCCGAACACGTCCTGCCCGCCTACCTGGACAAGCTCGGGATCGCGTTTCACATCGAGAACCAGGACACCTACGCGATCGTCAAACGCGTGATCCCCGAGGGCAACACGATGTGCTCGCTGTGCTCGCGGCTGCGCCGCGGCGTGCTCTATCGGGTCGCGAGCGAGCTGGGCGCGACGCGAATCGCGCTGGGACACCATCGCGACGACATCATCGAGACCTTCTTCCTGAACATGTTCTTCGGCGGCAAGCTGAAGTCGATGCCCCCTAAGCTCGTGTCCGACGACGGGCGCCACGTCGTGATCCGTCCGCTCGCCTACGTGAAGGAAGCCGATCTCGCCGCGTACGCGCAGTGGCGGGAGTTTCCGATCATCCCCTGCACGCTGTGCGGCTCGCAGGAAACGCTCAAGCGCCGCGAGGTCAAGCAGCTGATGCGCGAGTGGGAGAAGCGCTTTCCCGGTCGGGTGCAGAACATCTTCGCCGCGCTCACCCGCGTGGTGCCTTCACACCTGCTCGATCGCGGATTGCACGATTTCGCGGCGATCGCCGCGACCGGCGAGGCACACCCCGAAGGCGACAAGGCATTCGATCCTGATCCGTTGCCGGACGCGGCAGGATCATCACTGAAGCTCATCGAAATCGGCACGCAGGAGACGCAATGATGGATCTCGCATCGATCGGACAGATGGCCAGCCGGATCGCAAAGCGCGCGACGCGCGCGATGACCCTGGCGACAATCGCGCTGGTGGTCTCCGCCTGCGGATCGGGCAACGACAAACCCGAGTTCCATCGCTTCGTCGTGTTCGGCGACAGCATCAGCGACATGGGCACCTACCAGGTCGGCGCGATCGCCGCCGCGGGTGGAGGCAGGTACACGGTCAACCCCGGCCCGGTCTGGTCGGAGCGCGTTGCGCAGCGCCTGAACTATCCGATCACTTCCGGCATCAAGGGTTTCGACGGGGTGTTCCAGGTCTGCCCCGTGCCGCCCAACTGCAGCAACTGGGCGCAAGGCGGCGGGCGCGTGACGCTGCACCCGGGGATCCGGGAGAACGCCGACGGAACCGGGCAACTCGCCAAGACCATCAGCGAGCAGATCGCGTTTCACCTTGCCCGGTTCGGCGGCAGCTTTGCCGCCACCGACCTGATCTCGGTGCAGGCCGGCGGCAACGACGCCTTCTTCCAGCTCGGCGTGCTCACGGCGACGCTCCAGGGAGGCGGCAACCTGCAGCAGGCCTCCGCGGCGGCGGTCGGGGCAATGGCAACCGCCGGGGCGGAACTTGCGGGCTACGTCAAGAACGACATCCTCGGCAAGGGTGCCAGGTTCGTGATCGTATCGACCTTCCCGGACCTGGCGGGCACCCCCTTCGGAGTGCGGCTGGGCGCGCAGAACCAGGCACTGCTGGGCGCGATGGCCGACGCCTTCAACGCCGCCCTGGTCGCGGGCCTCGCCGGCACCGACGCCAGGATGCTGGACATTCGCGCGCAATTCGCGACGTGGCTCGCGGCACCAGCCGCCTACGGGATCAGCAACGCCACGAGCGAAGCGTGCAGCAGGGACAAGATCGCCGCTGCCACGGGCGGCCTGATCCTGGACGGCGCGTCGCTCTTTTGCTCGGCCGCCACGCTGGTCGACGGGGACACGAGCAGGTATTTCTTCGCCGACGACGTACACCCCGCGCCCTACGGGCACGAACTGATCGCGAACGCGTTCATCGCCGAACTCGTGCGATTGAACTGGCGATGAGCGACCGGCGTGGCGATGATTGCCCGATGAGTCGCCAGGCCTGACAACCATGCGCCTGCTGCGCCTGTCGAAAATCGCCTGGGTCGCGTGGCGTTACGGGCTCGACGAAATCGTCGCGACCGGCGCAGCCGCCACGCTTGGCACGCGGTCGTCGCTGGCGCTGGCGCGCCTCGTGCGCTTCGGACGGCCGCTGCGCATGCCGCGCGGCGAGCGACTGCGCCGCGCACTCGAGGAGCTCGGGCCGATCTTCGTCAAGTTCGGCCAGGTGCTCTCGACGCGACGCGACCTGCTGCCGGCCGATGTAGCCGACGAGCTTGCCCGGCTGCAGGATCGCGTGCCGGCGTTTCCCAGCGCGCGAGCCGTTGCCGAGATCGAACGCGGACTGGGCATGTCGGTCGGCGACGCCTACGCCAGCTTCGAGCAGCAACCGGTGGCGTCGGCGTCGATCGCGCAGGTGCACCTCGCCACGCTGGCCGACGGGCGCGAAGTCGCGGTGAAGGTGCTGCGCCCGGGCATGGCCGGGATGATCGATCGCGACCTCGCCCTGCTGCGCACCGCCGGCACCCTGCTCGTGCGCATTTCTGCCGACGCGCGCCGCCTGCGCCCGCTCGACGTGATCGCCGAGTTCGACAAGTACCTGCACGACGAACTCGACCTCGTGCGCGAGGCCGCCAACGCGAACCAGTTGCGCCGCAACTTCGCCGACTCGACCCTGCTGCGCGTGCCCGAAGTGCACTGGGATCTTTGCGCCACCAACGTGATGACGATGGAGCGCATGCACGGCATCCCGATCAGCCAGATCGACCGGATGCGCGCCGCCGGGATCGACCTCACGAAGCTCTCGCGCGACGGCGTCGACATCTTCTTCACGCAGGTGTTTCGCGACGGCTTCTTTCACGCCGACATGCACCCGGGAAACATCCTGGTGGGCGATCGCGATGCGGATTTCAACCGCTACATCGCGCTCGATTTCGGTATCGTCGGAACTCTGTCGGACTTCGACAAGAACTTCCTCGCGCAGAACTTCCTCGCGTTTTTCAGGCGCGACTACAGGCGCGTGGCGGAGCTGCACGTCGAGTCGGGTTGGGTGCCCAGGGGCACGCGGGTCGAAGAGCTCGAATCGGCGGTGCGCGCGTGCTGCGAACCCGTGTTCGACCGCCCGCTCTCGGAGATCTCGCTCGGCGTCGTGCTGCTGCGCCTGTTCCAGGCATCGCGCCGCTTCAACGTCGAGATCCAGCCGCAACTCGTGCTGCTGCAAAAGACGCTGCTCAACATCGAAGGGCTGGGACGCCAGCTCGATCCCAACCTCGACCTGTGGGCCACCGCGAAGCCCTTCCTCGAACGCTGGATGGCAGAGCAGGTCGGGCCCGCCGGGTTGCGTCGCCGCATGGAGCAGGAATCCGTGCAGTGGGCCCAGATGCTGCCGCAGCTGCCGCGCCTCGTGCACGCTGCGCTCGCACGCAGTGCCGCGGCGGTGGACGACGATGAGCCTCCGCGCTGGGTACGCGAAGTGGTACGCGAGCAGCGCCGCACGCAGCGCTGGCTGCGCTGGTTCGTCCTTGCCGTGGGCGCGCTGATCGCGCTCGAGCTGATCTTCGCGTTCACCGCCTGAACATGGCCGAGGGCGACACGATCGAAGCCTCCATCGTGCGCATGGGTCTTGCCGCACCGGGCGAGGCGTTCACGCTCACCCCGCTCAGCGGTGGAGTCTCGTCCGACATCTATCGCGTCGACCTCGCTGGCGGCGCGGTTTGCGTGAAGCGCGCCCTCGCGCGGCTCAAGGTCGCGGCGCAGTGGCTCGCCCCGGTCGAGCGCAACCGCTACGAAGCTGCGTGGCTGCGCTTTGCCAATGACGCCTGCGCGGGTTGCGCCCCGCGCGTGATCGCCGAGGACGCTCGCGCGCTCGCTTTCGCGATGCCTTTTCTCGCGCCGCAAGATCACCCGACGTGGAAGTCGCAACTGCGCGACGGTCGGGTCGACCCGAAGTTCGCCGCCAGCGTCGGGCGCGTGCTCGGCACGATCCACGCCGCCAGCGCGGATCGCGGCGACCTCGCGCGGCAGTTCGCCACCGACGAGAGTTTTCACGCCATCCGTCTCGAGCCCTACCTGGTCGCGACTGCGCGCGCGCACGCCGGCTGCGCTGCCGAACTGAAAAGGCTAGTGGACCGCACCGCATCCACGCGGCGCGTTCTTGTGCACGGCGACGTCAGCCCGAAGAACATCCTGTGCGGCCCGGGCGGGCCGGTGCTGATCGACGCCGAGTGCGCCTGGTTCGGCGATCCCGCGTTCGACCTGGCCTTCTGCCTCAATCACCTGCTGCTGAAATCGGTCTGGCGACCCGCGCATCATCGCGGCTACCAGGCGTGCTATGCCGCGCTGGCCGACGCCTACGCTGCACTGGTGCGCTGGGAACCCGCGCACCAGGTGCTCGTGCGCGCCGCGGCGCTGCTGCCCGCGCTGTTGCTCGCCCGCATCGACGGCAAGTCTCCGGTCGAGTACGTCGCGAACCCTGGCAACAAGGCGCTGGTGCGCGAGTTCGCGCTTGGCGCAATCGGCGCGTCGCTGTCGTTGCCCGCGCTGGGCGCACGCTGGAGCAGCCATCTCGAATCCCGGCCACCGGTGCCGGAGCCCTGACGCGGCGATCATCGGCGAGCGCGAACGACACGAGGAATCCAGGAAGATGACCCAGGCCCGCATCGAAGCAACGATCCCGCGGCGCGTGTGGGATTCGCGCGGCCGCCCGACGATCGAGGTGGAAGTCCGCCTGTCCGACGGTTCGCTCGGACGCGGCATCGCTCCGGCGGGCGCGTCGCGCGGTTCGCGCGAAGCGATCGACCGGCGCGACGGCGGCGAGCGGCTCGGCGGACTGGACGTGCGCGAGGCGCTCGCGGCGATCGAACTCGAGGTAGCCCCCGCGCTGGCGTCCACGGTCCTGACCGGCCCGCTCGCGGCCGACGAGATCCTGCTGCGACTCGACGACACCCCGACGAAAAGCGTTCTCGGGGGAAACGTGACGGTCGCGACCTCGATCGCGTGCGCCCACGCCTACGCGGCAAGCGTCGGGCTCCCCCTGTGGCGCGTGCTCGCCGACGACGCGCGGCCCTCGGGCGACGCGCAGGTATCGATTCCGCTACCCGAGATCCAGATCTTCGGCGGCGGTGCACACGCGGGCCGTCGCATCGACATCCAGGACCTGATGGTGATCGCGCGCGGTGCCAGCAGCGTGGAGCAGGCGCTGGCGATGACTGCCGAGGTCTACCTCGCGGCGGGGCGCCTGATGGCGCAACGCGGTGCTGCCACCGGCGTCGCCGACGAAGGCGGGCACTGGCCCGCGTTCGAGAGCAACGAACACGCGATCGAGACGCTGCTGCGCGCGATCGAAGCGGCGGGCTATACGGCGGGCGACGAAGTGGCGATCTCGCTCGACATCGCCGCCAGCGAGTTCGGCGCCAGGGGACAGTACCGGCTCGGCCTGGACAAGCAGACGATCGACAGCGACGGAATGATCGACCTGCTCGGCCGGTGGCTCGAGCGCTACCCGATCTGCTCGATCGAAGATCCGCTCGCCGAGGACGATCTCGAGGGCATGCGCGCGTTCACGCAGGCGTGGGGCAAACGCATCCAGATCATCGGCGACGATTTCCTCGTCACCAATGCGGCGCTGATCGACGCGGCGGCGGCTGGCGGCGCGTGCAATGCGGCGTTGATCAAACCCAACCAGGCCGGCACGCTGAGCGAGGCGCGCGATGCCCTGGGCGCCGCACGCAAGGCGAACTGGAGCACGGTGGTGTCGGCACGCTCGGGCGAGACCGAAGACACGACCATCTGCGACCTGGCGATCGGCTGGAACGCGCGACAACTCAAGGTCGGCTCGATCACCCGCGGCGAACGCACCGCGAAGTGGAACGCGCTGATTCGTGCGGAGCAGGCGCTCGGCGCGGCCGCGTTCGCCGACGGACGCTGGCTGCGGGTCTCGAACGCCGGCTCGCCCTAGACCGGCTCAGCGACGCGCCCGGACCCGGGCTCGACCCCGGTCGAACCCTGATCGAACCCTGATCGAACCCTGATCGAACCCTGATCGGACCCCGGTCGAACCCCGATCGCGCTCAGTTCGAGCTGGCGGTTTGCACCTTTGCCGCGAGCGCCTCGAAGTCCTCGGCGTAGCCGCGCAGCAGCTTCGAGAGGTGCCGGCGCTGCGCCGCGTCCGCGCGCTCGACCAGCCGCGCGGTGAGCGCGTCGCTCGCGGCGACCGACGCCGACAGACGCTCGCGGCGCGCCGGATCGCGGCTCTCCCACATCTTGCGCAGGTGTTCGCCCGCGATCCGCGTCGCCTCGGCGATCGGCGGACGCTCGCTGCGCAGGCGATCGAGCATCGCGATCAGCTGGCGCTGGCGAGCCTCGCGTTCGGCCAGCCACGCGTCCTCGGCGCCGGGGAGCGACGCCGCCAGGCGCCGAACTTCGGC
>JAHDXY010000208.1 GCA_023384005.1 Burkholderiaceae bacterium
GCGCAGCGCGAATAACCGCCTCAGTGCGGTCCCCATGTGCGAGCGCTGATGCGGGTCGCGCGCGTTTCGCAAGGCCGAGTTCTACGGTGCGACCCTCGAGCTTCTCGCCGAGCTCATCCTTCCAAGTCTTCTATTCCGCGAACGCTTCGTCGCGCTTTTTCGCGAGCGCAGGCAGGAAAACGAAGGCCAGCATCGCCGCGGCAATCGCCAGCAGCGTGGCGGACAAGGGCCGGGTTACGAACACCGACCAGTCGCCGAGCGAGATCGTCATCGCGCGTCGCAGATACTCTTCCAGGAGAGTGCCGAGCACGAGCCCGAGCAACAGCGGCGCAGGCTCGCAATCGAGCTTGCGGAACACATAGCCGAAGAATGCGAATGGGATCATCACGTAGACATCAAACACATTGTTGTTGACCGAGTACGCGCCTACGCAACAGAACAGCAGAATCGCCGGATACAGAAATCGGTACGGCACCGTGAGAAGGCGGATCCAGATGCCGATCAGGGGCAGGTTCAGCACGAGCAGCATCGCATTGCCGATCCACATCGACGCGATCAACCCCCAAAACAGCGCGGGGTTGGTCGTCATCACCTGAGGACCGGGCTGGATGTTGTGGATCATCATACCAGCGATCATTAGCGCCATGACCGGGTTTGTCGGGATCCCCAGCGTGAGCATCGGAATAAATGACGTCTGCGCGCCGGCATTGTTCGCTGATTCGGGGCCAGCGACGCCTTCGATCGCGCCCTTGCCGAAACGCTGTGGAGTCTTCGAGATCTTCTTCTCGAGGGCGTAGGAGGTGAACGACGATAGGATCGCACCGCCGCCGGGCAGCAGTCCGAGGAAAGATCCCAGGCAAGTTCCGCGCACTATCGGCATTGTCGATGCCTTGAACTCGTCGCGGTTGGGCAGTAGCCGGCCTACTTTGCGCGTGAAGACCTCACGATTCTCGCGCTGTTCGAGGTTGGCGATGATCTCGCCGATACCGAATAGACCCAATGCGACCGCCGCGAAGGAGACGCCATCGAACAACTCCGGAATGCCGAAGGAGAAGCGTGAGACTCCCGAGTTCACGTCGACGCCGACCATGCCGATCACCAGCCCCAGCACGACCATCGCGAGCGCCTTGAGGACTGAGCCGTGCGCGAGCACGACCGCTGCGATCAAGCCGAGCACCATCAGCGAGAAATACTCCGGGGGGCCGAACTCGAACGCGACTTCGGCCAGTATCGGCGCAAAGCCCGCGATCAGGACTGTGGCCACGGTGCCGGCGAAGAACGAGCCGATTGCGGCAATCGCCAGTGCCTGCCCGGCACGGCCTTGTCGTGCCATCTGGTACCCGTCAAGCACGGTAACTACCGACGACGTCTCGCCGGGTAGATTCACGAGGATCGCAGTCGTCGATCCGCCGTACTGCGCGCCGTAGTAGATGCCCGCGAGCATGATCAGCGCCGTCGTCGGATCGCTCATCTGGTAAGTGATCGGCAGCAGCATTGCGATCGTGGCGAGCGGACCGAGCCCGGGCAGCACGCCTACGGTCGTGCCGAGCAGCACCCCGACGAAACAGTAAAAGACGTTGTCAAATGAAAGCGCGGTGGCGAAACCGAGCGCTAGGTTCGAGAAGATTTCCATGCGCTCAGTTCAATTGGCGAAGAAAGCCGGCCAGACCGGGATCTGCAACTCGAGTCCCTTGACGAACACCAGCCATGACAGCGTCAGCAGCACGGCGATCGATACGATTATTTCCTTCCAGCGCACCTCGTAGTTGGCGAACGCCGAAATCGCGATCAGCAGCGCCATCGAGATCACCATACCCAGATACTGAAGCGTAACCGCGAACACGGTAATCGCCACGAGCACCAGCAGCAGTTCGCGCCAGCCGATACCGCCGATCCGCTCCTGACGTTCCTGCTCCTCTTTGCCGCCGGCCGCCACCGACTTCCAGGCAATCGCCACCCCGAGCAGCGCCATCAGCGCGCCCAGCATCGTCGGGAAGAACCCGGGGCCCATCTGCTCGGGCGTGCCCAGCTGGTAGGCCTGCGACAAGATCACGATTAGCACTCCCAGCACCAGGAACATGATCCCGGACCAGAAGTCGCGATGATTGCGTATGCGCATCTACGTCGTCGCCTCCCTTAGGACACGTTCAGCGGTTTGGTGGAGGCTTTGTTGGAGGCTATTGAATGGCTTTACCGCCGCGCGCACAATATACAACATCGCGCGCGCAGAGGAGGGGATCGCGGTCGAGACACACATCTGAGCCAAGTTCCAAGCCGGAACGCCGCCATGCCAAGAACCCACGACTAACGCGATAGCGCTCAGTGCCAGGCGAAATACAAATCTCCCCCGCGGCCTTCCGGACGCTTTAGATCCCTTTCGGGCACTCTAGATCGATGGTCCATGCGTCGCGACCGCGGTCCAACACGATGTTCGGGGTGACGGCCCCGGGCGGTGGACTCGGATCGCCCGCACACCGAGATCGGCCAGCATCATCGCGCTAAACGGCACGGGCCGAGCCAGGCCATTTCGATCAGTGTGAAACTTCGCAGGGATCACAAGGAAAGCACTCCCCGCATCACCGCACGTCATACAACTGCATATTAGGCTCGATCTATGGCTCGCCCGGGAGGACGGATTCCGCCTCATTGGTTCACTGAATCGTTCAGACCGGTTGGATGGAAAATCTGTCTGGATTCGCTCCTGCGAGCATCTCAGCGCTCCGTGCCGCTGCGCCCCGACCGCGACGCATGAAACGCCCGTGTAGAGTTGGGGCGGCGTCCGGTACAGAGGTCGGCTCGAACTTGGTGCGACAAGCCCCTATCTCTCAGTGGGACCCGCGGCTCCACGAGCACCCGTATTGTCGCCTTGGGCTTCGCATCCGCGAGCATGCATCCTGAATCCCGATGGCGCACGCCGCACGCCGATGCCGCCGCGACACAAAGGCGATCATCAAGGTCATTCATGCGCGTTGCGCCGGACTGAACGTACGCAATGGGAAAGAGCGATCGCGCGGTGCTGCAGTCCATCATCGACCGACACACCGATCCGAAACGCTTGGCCTCGCGCGTCACCAGGGGCGTCAAGGCCAGCCGCGCCGAACCGCTGAAGCCGATGGGAAGGATGACGTGCACATCGCCGATTCAAGAAAGCCGTTCCTGATGCGTTGATCAGGCCTTCGTTTCGCGAGATGATTTATGGTAGTCTGTTATCGACTACCGACATGGGGAGTAACGCAATGCAAAAGGATCTTTCGCCTTCCGGTTTTTCTTCACGGGTTCCGATTACACGCCGACGGCTACTCGGCGCGGCTGTCGGACTGGCTGCGGCGAGTGCGTTCGCCCAGACCGATGTGCGTATCCAGGGCCCGGTGAAGATGGTTGTGATCTTCGGACCGGGCAGCAGTACCGACACGTATGCGCGAATGATCGCTGATCGCTTGAGCGTTGCCCTATCAGTTCCCGTCATCGTCGAAAACCGGCCCGGCGCGACTGGTCAGATCGCAGCTGAAGCGGTGGCAACTGCGAAGCCCGACGGCAGTACCTTACTGTTCACGACCAATTCGACGCACGCGGCTAACCCGAACATGTACAAGAGCCTGCGCTACGACCCGGTGAAGGACTTCGCGCCCGTTAGTAGGCTAGGTACGATCACCTTCTTCCTGATGGTGGCGGCATCTAGCCCGCACCACAGCGTGCAATCGCTCGTGACTGCGGGCAAGGCGGCGCCGGGCAAGCTGACCTACGGCGCGCAAAACAGCCTTGCCATCGTCTCCGGTAGCAGGCTGGGCAAGCTCGGCGGCACGAAATTCGTTCGAGTGGGGTACAAGAACACCCCCCAAGTGATCACTGACCTCGTATCTGGGGAGATCAGCTTCGCGTTTCTCGATATGGTGGCAGCCGCACCGTTCATTTCAGCCGGCAAGATACGCGCTCTAGCTGTACTGGCAGACCGCCGGTTTTCCGGGGCGCCAAACGTGCCGACGATGGAGGAAGCGGGTGTTCCCAATTTCAATGTGGTGGCTTGGTTCGGCATGTATGCCCCAGCCGGTACGCCCGCACCTATAGTCGAACGCTTTAACGGCGCACTAAAGGCTGTGCTGGCCCAGCCGGACCTACGTGAAAAGGGGCTTACGATGGGGCTTGATGTCTTCAGCAGTTCGCCCAAAGAACTGGAGGACTACACGAAGTCTCAGATTGTGCTTTGGAAGGAGCTCGTTGCCGATTCGGGCATGGCACTCATGTAATGCGCAGACCGTGCGTCGCGGATCTTTGAGGAGAAGACCGCAGCGCGCATCGAGCGCCAGTCCGGAATAGGCGGACACAGCAGGCGGCAAGCCACCTGCCGTGTCCGCGGACGGACCCACGGCCACTGATCAGGGGTCAACCTCATCGACGATGAATCGCGCATCGTGAAGTCGGCTGAGGGCTTCGTGCAGGACTACAACGCGCAGGCGCTGGTCGATGTTGAGAGCAAGCTGATCTTCGGTAACTTCCTCACCCACCAGACCAACGCCGTCGCTCAGGTCGAGCCGGGACTGGCCACGCTCCAGAGCCTGTCGGCAGCGCTCGGCGCGATGCGGTTTCGACAGCTCTTGCGGCACGGCCTCGAGGGCGCCCGCGGCGAGTGGAATCTTCTCGGCATGGCCTTCAATCCGAAGCGGATGCATGCTCTGGCTCGGCTTTAACATCGCGGCGAACTGCTTGCGCTTTTCCCAGCTCGCGAAGTCAGCGACTCTCTGCTTTGAGTTAGGAACAGTTGAATGACTAACAGGGCGTCACCGGTCTACGAAGCTCTCGCAGGGGATATCAAGGCGATGGGCGTGAGTACCGTATTCGGCTTGATGAGCGATGACACGGCGCTGTTGGTGGCGACGCTCGATGCAATAGGAGTTCGCTTTTGCGGCGCCCGCCATGAGAACACCGCCATAGGCATGGCTGAGGGCTACGCCGCATCGAGTGGCCAACTTGGAATCGCGGTCTTGGGGCGGGGCCCCGCGACGGCGAACGCCATGCACGGAGCGACTTATGCGCAACGTGCAGGATCACGTGTGCTGCTGATCTTCGGGGATGCGCCAGCCCAGACGCTGGTGAGCGAGTATGGCCCCGACACAAAACTGTTCAATAGCGTGGCCGCGCTACGGTCAGCCGGATTTCAGCCCTTCAGCGGAAACAACGCGCAGACCGTACGCCAGGTCCTCGCGCAGGCTGTCGACGCTACACGCCATGGCGCTGCAGCGCTTTTCCTTCCCGTCGATGTGCAGAGCGCGCTTATTGACCTGGACGAAACGGTTCCAGTGTTCTCCGCCGACCTTAGGGCCTCTCCTCGCATTCCGCGCGACGCCGCGCTGCGCGCCGCCGTCACGATTCTCAACGAGAGCCGCAGGCCTCTCATCATCGCCGGACGTGGGGCGCATGACGCCGGCGCACGCGAAGTCATGATCGGTCTGGCCGATCACCTTGGCGCCGCACTGTCTACGACGGTCAAAGCCAAGGACATGTTCCGCGGGCATCCGTTGGATTGCGGAATCGTTGGATCGTACTCGCATTCCGGCGGCCGAAGGCTGATTGAACAGGCGGACTGCATTCTCGTCTTTGGCGCGGGACTAAACAAGCAGACCTCCTCGATGGGAACGGCATTGCCGAGGGACGTCCCATTGATCCACGTGGATCGCGTGCGCGCCAATATCGGGCGTTGGCTGCACGCCGATGTAGCGGTGGTCGCCGACGTAAAGAAGACCGCCGAGGCGCTGCTGGAGCTACTGCCGCCACGCGCTGAGGATGAAAAGGAGTTCTTTGCGCCGCGATTCCGGGATTGGCTTGCTAGCTTTGAACTCTCAAGTGACTTCAATCCGGCCCACACTGCGAGGACGGTCGATCCGCGCGCCGTTTGTCTTGGGTTGGACAGCATGCTGCCCATAGACCGTAACGTGATCTACGATGGGGGCAACTTCCTCCAGGTTGTCCCGTATGTCTCGGCGCCCAGCCCGTCGCGCATTAGGCAAGCAAGCGATTTCGGTTCGATCGGGATGGGGTTCGGCGTGGCTATGGGCTACGCTTGCGCCGCCCCCGAGCGTACGACGGTATTGTTCGTCGGCGACGGCGGTCTTCTCATGACCTTGGGCGAACTCGAGACTGCGGCTCGTGAGGGCATCGCGCTCGTGATCGTTGTGCTGAACGACTGCGCCTACGGTGCGGAAGTGCACTACTTGGCAATGCGTGATATGCCCACGGCGAAAGCGGCTTTCGTCGATATCGATTTTGCACCGATCGCTGCGGCCTTCGGATTTGAGACTGCAACGGTGCGCAGTATGGGGGATCTGCAGCAGCTGTCCTCGTTGCTGGCCAGACCCGACGGGCCAGTCCTGATCGACTGCAAGATAAACGGTGCCATCCCCGCACCATTCATGTTCGAGCGGAAGTAACGCTCCGTGAGTCCACGTTCTTGCTCGCGCCAGCGTGCTGCAGGTAAGCTTCGCAGCATGCTCAACGGGGGCTACGGAAAACCGCGTACGGATGCGGCGTCCGATCGAATTCATGACGTTGCGTCGAGACGCCATGGACTACCTTTGCGCATCGGCTTACGGTGCCGGCTCGCCGCAAGCGAAGTGCATTCAGATTCTGCGAGGCATGGAAATGGAACGAGGGAAGAACAGCGCGAAGAAGCTCGCGCATATCTCGATTGTCGAGGATAGGGGCTGAGGCATGGGTGCACATTTGAACATCAGAGTGCGGCCCGACGGGCTGGAGCCGATTGAAACGGCGAGCGTTGACGAACTGCGTACGCTGCAGTTGACTCGTCTCAAGCAAGCCATGGCGCATACATACACAAATGTGGCTCCCTATCGTACCCGGTGCCAGAAGCGTGGTGTACATCCGGATGATCTTCGCCAACTCGAAGATCTTCCGAAGTTTCCCTTCACCACGAAGTCGGACTTCCGTGACAACTTTCCCTGGGGTCTGTTCGCCGTGCCGATAGATCGGTTGAACCGCATCCATGCCTCCAGCGGTACAACAGGGAAACCGGTGGTAGTTGGCTATACGACCAATGACCTCGACACCTGGGCGAATGTTGCCGCCCGCACTGTGCGCGCGGCGGGCGGGCGGCGCGGTGACAAGGTGCACGTGGCGTATGGCTACGGCTTGTTTACCGGTGGTCTCGGGCTTCACCAAGGAGCTGAGCGACTCGGTTGCACCGTCATTCCGATGTCAGGCGGACAGACGGAAAAGCAGGTGCAGATGATCCGGGATCTTGATCCTGATCTGATCGCGGTCACGCCCTCTTACCTGCTGAATATTGCTGATGAAATGGAACGGCAGTGCGTAGACACGAGCAAGTTGCGTTTGCGAGCCGGAATCTTGGGCGCCGAGCCTTGGACAGAGGCGATGCGACAGGAGATCAACCGCCGCATGGACATATGGGCGTTGGACACCTATGGGCTATCGGAGATCATTGGTCCGGGCGTCGCGCAGGAATGCATTGAGACGCAAGATGGCCTCACATTGTGGGAAGATCACTTCTACCCTGAAGTGATCGATCCCGAGACCGGAGAAACTCTGGCCGATGGCCAACAGGGTGAACTGGTCCTCACATCCCTGACCAAGGAAGCCCTGCCGGTCATGCGCTATCGCACGCGCGATCTCACGTGCCTGTTGCCAGGCACCGCGCGCAGTATGCGCCGCCTGCGCAAGGTGCTCGCGCGCAGTGACGACATGCTCATCATCCGCGGCGTGAATGTGTTTCCGTCGCAGCTCGAAGAACAGCTGCTGATGGTCGATGGGCTTGCACCGCACTTTCAGATAGAGGTGAGCCGAGCGGGCACCATGGACGTGATGGCGCTCAACGTCGAGATGAAACCGAACGAGCCGCAGGCGCGGTACGATCAGGTCGCCCGCGAGCTGGGGCATCGCATCAAAGCCATGGTGGGTGTTAGCGTGGAGGTCAAGGTTCATCAGCCGCACCAAGTGCCACGTTCCGAAGGGAAGGCTGTACGAGTAATCGACAGGCGAAGGTAGATCTTCCGCCGGCGAGTGCGCCGTCTGGGTCGGTGAGCGCAGGAGGACTGCATG
>JAHDXY010000209.1 GCA_023384005.1 Burkholderiaceae bacterium
AGACAACGCCCTGCAGAACCGCCTGCTCGGCCTTTCGCTCGACGCGCACCAATGACCAACGACACCGCATCGGTCGCCGTGCGCGCGGCCGAGGATTCGCTGCCCGCCGCGCGCCTCGACTGGATCCCGCTCGCGCTGGTGCCGCTGATCGCGCTGGTGTCGCTGCCGCTCGTGGGCAGCATGCCGACCTGGGTCACGCTCACCATCGCGGGGCTCGCGATGGGCATGATGATCTTCATGATGGCCTCGGGGCTCACGCTCGTGTTCGGCCTGATGGACGTGCTCAATTTCGCGCACGGCATCTTCATCGCTGTGGGCGCCTACGGCGCGGCAACGGTGCTCGCGCGAATGGGCGCGCAGATGCAGGCACAGAGCCTGGCGTCCGACCTCTCCGCGATGGTGCCCGCGGTACTCGCGGCGATCGCGCTGGCGATGGTGCTGGGGTGGTTCTTCGAGCGCGTGCTGATCCGCCCGGTCTACGGCGACCACCTCAAGCAGATCCTGATCACGATGGGCGGGCTGATCGTGTTCGAGCAGGCGATTCACGTGGTCTGGGGCGCCGACATCATTCCGCTGCCGCGCCCCGGAACGATCACCGGCTCGTTCATCATCGGCGAGGCCGCGATCGAGCGCTACCGCGTGCTTGCGGTCATCGTCGGGTTGCTCGTCTTCGCCGCGATGTGGCTGGTGCTCAATCGCACAAGGATCGGATTGCTGGTGCGCGCGGGCGTGGAGAGCCCGGAGATGGTCGAGTCGCTCGGCTATCGGATCAAGCGCCTGTTCGTCGGCGTGTTCGTCGCCGGTTCGGGCCTCGCGGGGCTGGGCGGCGCGATGTGGGCGATGTACCAGGAGCAGGTCAACGCGCAGATGGGCGCGCAGATGCTGGTCGTGATCTTCATCGTCGTGATCATCGGCGGCCTGGGGTCGGTAGGCGGGTGCTTCATCGGTGCGATGCTGGTGGGGCTGCTCGCGAACTACACCGGTTATCTGCTGCCCAAGCTCGCGCTCGGATCGAACATCCTGCTGATGGTGCTGATCCTTCTTTGGCGGCCGCGCGGGCTGTACCCGATCGGCAAGGCCTGAGCATGCTCTACAGAGTTCTTTCCGGCGATACCCCGCGCAGCCGCGTGCTGACGCTGGTGCTGCTGGCGATCCTGGTCGGGCTCGCGCTGGCGCCGTTCATCTTTCCGGGCACGCGCTCGCTCAACGTCGCGGCCAAGGTCGCGGTGTTCGTGCTGCTGGTGGCGAGCTACGACCTGCTGCTCGGCTACACCGGGATCGTGTCGTTCGCGCACACAATGTTCTTCGGCATCGGCGGCTATGGCGTGGGCGTCGCGATGGCCAAGCTCGGCTCGGGCTGGGGCGCGTTGTTCGTCGGCAGCCTGGTCGCCCTGGCGATGTCGCTCGTGATCGCGCTGGCGATCGGCCTGCTGTCGCTGCGGGTGCGCGCGATTTTCTTCGCGATGATCACGCTCGCGGTGGCAACGTTTTTCCAGATCCTCGCGTCGCAGCTCTCGCCGATCACCGGCGGCGAGGACGGGATCACGTTCCGCCTGCCGGAACTGCTGCGCCCCGGCACGGTGCTGTTCGAGTTGCTCGGCGTGCAGGTCAACGGGCGCATCGTCAGCTACTACATCGTGTTCGGCGGCGCGCTCGCGTGTTTCCTCGCGCTGCTGCGCGTGGTGAACTCGCCCTTCGGGCGCGTGCTGCTGTCGATCCGGGAGAACGAGTTTCGCTCCGAGGCGATCGGTTATCGAATCGTCAACTACCGCACCGTGGCCAACTGCCTGGCGGCGCTTGGCGCGACCGTTGCCGGAATCCTCTACGCGATCTGGCTGCGCTACACCGGGCCCGACACGACGCTTTCGTTCAACATCATGATCGACATCCTGCTGATGGTCGTGATCGGCGGCATGGGAACGATGTACGGCGCGGTGCTCGGCGCGACGCTCTTCGTGCTGGCGCAGACCTATCTTCGCGACCTGATGAAGGTGGCGAGCACCGCGCTCGAGGGCGTGCCCTTGCTGCCAACTCTCTTGCACCCGGATCGCTGGCTGCTGTGGCTGGGCGTGCTGTTCATCCTGTGCGTCTACTACCTGCCCACCGGAATCGTCGGCAGGCTGCGCGCGAGGCAGCAATGAGTCCGCGTTCGCACTACCTCGTCTGCCACGAGCGCGAGATCCACTACCGCGAGTGGGGCGCCGGAAACCCCGAGACGGTGATCGCCTGGCACGGGCTCGCGCGCACCTGTCGCGACATGGACGACATCGCGCAGCACCTCGCCGCGCGGTATCGCGTGATCTGCCCTGACACGATCGGCCGCGGGCTGTCGCAATGGAGCCCGCAACCGGACGACGAGTACTGCCTCGCGTTCTACGCCAGGCTCGCGGTGTCGCTTGCAGATCAGCTGGGGCTCGAGTCGTTTCACTGGCTCGGCACCTCGATGGGCGGCGCGATCGGGCTGCGCCTGGCGGCCGGCGCGATGCGGGGGCGCATTCGCCGCCTCGTGCTCAACGACATCGGCCCGGAGCTGGGCGCCGCCGCCGTGCAGCGCATCCGCAGCTACGCAGGCAGACCGCCGCAGTTCGAGCGCGTGGGCGAACTCGAGCAGTACTTCCGTACCGTCTACAAGCCCTATGGATCGCTCAGCGACCAGCAGTGGCGGCGGTTGACCGAGACCTCGACGCGGCGCATGCCCGACGGCAAGGTCACGCCGCACTACGACCCGCTGATGGTGGCGCAGTTCGAGAAGCACCCGCGCGACTACGACCAGTGGGAGGCGTATCGCGCGATCGACGTGCCCACGCTGTGCCTGCGCGGCGAGACCTCGGACCTGCTCCTGCCCGAGGTTGCCGAGGCGATGCGCAGCCAGGGACCGCACGCGATCGTGGTCGAGATCGCTGGCTGCGGGCACGCGCCGGCGCTCAACGTTGCGGAGCAGTTCCAGCTGGTCGAGCGGTTCCTCAATGGCAGCGAAGCGGCCGCGGCAAACCCCCAGCGTCTCGCTCGATGATTTCGCCAGTCGGCAAGAAATATCGATAAAACACTCATTCGTCGATTAAGCTCACCTGATCCGGGACCGGCCTATCGGGGGACAAGACCGTGCCTGAATCGTTGCGTCCTGTTCAGTCTGCGCTCACGCTGGCGCATGCGGCGCGCATCGTCGATGCGGCGCTCGGCGTGGGGATGTCGACGCGACTGATTCGCGATCGCCTCGCGGCACGCCCGCCGACGTGTTGGCAAAGCTGTCGCAGGCGACGCAGCGCGTGATGAACGATTCCGCGTTGCGCGCGAAGCTGGAGAGCCAGGCGATGTTCGTCGACCTGCACGCGGGTCAGGCCGCGGCGAAGGCTTTCGTGCAGGCCGAGCGCGAGAAGCTCAGGCCGGTGGTCGCGGCACTGGGAGACGCGCTCAGGCGCTGAGCGGTACGAAGCGGGTCGTTCACGCTCAGCGCATCGGCAGCGTTTGCAGGTAGCTCGGGTCGCGCCGCGCCCGAAGGCGCGATTCGAGTTCGGCCGCGAACTCCAGAATCCGCAGGTCGCTCCAGGCCCTACCGAAAAGTGAAACGCCCATCGGAAGACCGTGCACATGCCCGGCGGGCAGCGTGACGTGCGGATAGCCGGCGATCGCCGCCGGCGAGGAGCAGCTGAACAGTGCACTGGTGGCGTTGACCCAGTCGTTGACCGGCGCGGGCGCGGTGGTGAGGCTCAGGATGGCGTCGAGCCGGTGCGAATCGAGCAGCGCGT
The DNA here is from genome assembly GCA_023384005.1 of Burkholderiaceae bacterium. Classification (GTDB taxonomy): domain Bacteria; phylum Pseudomonadota; class Gammaproteobacteria; order Burkholderiales; family Burkholderiaceae_E; genus Quisquiliibacterium. Next base: position 3,747 of record JAHDXY010000209.1, read on the forward strand.
CCAGCCCCTGCGCGCGCGCGAGGCGCCTGGCCGTTTCCAGTGCCTCGAGGTAGGCGCCGTCGCGCAGATCGCCGCAGGCCTGCGAGGCGAGCAGCAGCTCCTGGCCGAACATCGGCATTTCGCGCTCCGCGTGCGCGTCGTTGAAGGCGATCACGTCGGCCAGCGTCGCGACGCGCGGGCGCCGCGCTTTCACGCCGACAGGCGCGAGCATGCCGGCGAGGTACGCGTTCACGCCCGCCTTGAACTCGTAGAGGCACACGGTGCTCGACGCCGCGATCATCTGCCCGACGTTGTCGAGCCCGACGCCCTCGACCAGTTCGGCGCCGCAGGCTTCGAGCGCGTCGCGCACCGGCAGCATCAACGGGTGCGCGGCGAGCGGGCCGGCCCACAGGCCGATCCGCGCGCCCTTCAGGGCGGCGCCGCCCGCTTTGCCACCCGCTTCGCCACCCGCTTCGCCACCCGCTTCGCCGCCCGCGGCCGCGCGCTCGAGCTCGGCGCGCGCCCGCGGTGGCGTTTCGAACGTCGCCGGATCGGCCGGATCGGTGCCCGCGAGCACGCCGAAGACGATCGACGCGTCGCGCACACTGCGCGCCATCGGCCCGGCGGTGTCCTGCGAAGCCGCGATCGGAATGATCCCGGTGCGGCTGACCCAGCCGACGGTGGGCTTGAACCCGACCACTCCGCACACCGAAGAGGGTGAGACGATCGAGCCGTTGGTTTCCGTGCCGATCGCCGCGACGCAAAGCCGCGCCGCCACCGCGATCGCCGAGCCCGAACTGGAACCCGACGCGCTGCGGTCCAGCACGTGGGGGTTGCGCGCGAGGCCGCCGCGCCCGCTCCAGCCGCTGAGCGAGGCGGTCGAGCGGAAGTTGGCCCACTCGCTCATGTTGGTCTTGCCAAGGATGACGGCGCCGGCGTCGCGCAGCCGGGTCACGACGTGCGCGTCGCTGCCCGGGCGCGCGCCGACGAGCGCGAGCGAACCGGCAGTGGTTTGCATGCCGTCGTCGGTGGCGATGTTGTCCTTGATCAGGATCGGCAGGCCGTGCAGCGCGCTTCGCACGCGCCCCGCGGCGCGCTCGGCGTCTGCCGCGCGTGCGATGTCCATCGCTTGCGGGTTGATCTCGATCACCGCGCGCAGTTCCGGACCCTGGAGGTTCAGCGCATCGATGCGCCGCAGGTACGCGGCGGTGAGCGCGGCCGAACTCAGCGTTCCGCCCGACATCGCCGACTGCAAGGCCGCGATGTCGGCGTCGTCGCCGAGGATCGGGTCGATCGGCATCACGCTTGAATTATGCGCCGCCGCTGACACGAGCGAAACGCACCTGGCGTGACGCCGGTCTCGCGGCGAAAGAACTTCACGAAGTTGGTGGCTTCGTCGAAGCCGAGCTGATCGCCGATCCGCTCAACCGGACGTGCGCGGGCAACTCGGTGATGTCGCGAAACAGCTCGAGATCGTCCGTCGGCATTGACGCAGCCCCTGCGCGCAGCAGCTCGGAGCGAAAGACGAGCGTCCATCCGTCCCAGCCGCGCATGTTCCCGAAGCGGTGCACCTGTCCCGGCTGCAGCGCGAGCACCGACCCTGCCGCGCAGTCGAAGATCTCGAAATCGACCATGTGCGAGTAGCGCCCCGCGCTGACGTACAGCAGGCAGAGGAAGTCGATCCGCTCGGCGCCGCGCTCCGCGACGCTGAGCACCCTGCGCCGCAACTCGGCGGCCGGGTACAGCTCGACGTCGAGACCGTGATCGGGCGGCGGCGCGTAGTGAACCGCGCTGACGGGGCCGCGCGCGACGCGGCCGCGTGCGGTCGAGGCTGGAATTCCCGATTCTGGCATCGTGTCCGATTTTTACCATAACTGGCCATCGATCTACCTCGCGCCCGAAAGCTCGTGTCGCCATCATTCCTAGTGTAGTCAGCGTTGAAGACCCCAACGGCGTGGCCAACGAGATCTACTGGGGCGCGACGCTGGAGCGCGGGAACCCCTTCCGTTCGCCGCGCGCGATCGGCGAGTTTCACGCCGGGGAACTCGGGTTCGGCCACGTCGTGCTCGCGGTGGACGACTACGAGTCGAGCCTGCGTTTTTACCGCGACGGCCTGGGCTTGCTGATCAGCGACTACATCGAACTCGACATGGGTGCGGCGGGAAAGACCACGGTCGCGTTCCTGCACAGCGGTCCGCGCCACTACTCGCTCGCGATCGCGCAGTTTCCCGCGCCGAAGCGGCTTCATCACTTCATGCTGCAGGTGCGCGACATCGACGATGTAGGCAGCACCTACGACCTGTGCCAGGATCTTCGCGTTCCGATCGCCTCGAGCCTCGGACGCCACACGAACGACCTGACGACGTCGTTCTACATGGTCAGCCCCTCGGGTTTCCAGGTCGAGTACGGGCACGGAGGCCGCGAGATCGACGACGACGACTGGGAAGTGCGCACGCACCACGCGGCGAGCGTCTGGGGGCACCGCTCCGCACCCGCGATGCCGGTCGTGGCAGCGACGCATCCCGCGGATTGAGCCGTCGCTCGCCGCCGAACTCAGTGCGACTCGTGCCAGTGAACCATCGCCAGCCCGGCGAGCGGCGAGCGAAAGCTCGGGATCGTGCTGCCCATCAGGCTGCCCAGGTACACCGTGCGCAGGTCGGGTCCGCCGAAGGTAATGCTCGCCAGCCACGGCGCGATCGTGCCGCGTGCGTTGAGCATGTCTTCGGCGCTCGCGCTTCCTTCGCCCAACTTCCTCACGAGTTCGGCCGATGCGACCGGATCGCCGTCGTCGAGCAGCACAAGCTTGTCGCCCCGAGGCGTGAGCGCGATCAACTGGTCGACCATGACCAGCGTGCACCACAGGTTGCCGAAGGCGTCGAAGGCTATGCCGTCGGGCGGGCCGCCGAGCGTCGACGGACCGAAGACCTCGCGTTGCGCCAGCTCAACGCCGCGATCGGATTCGACGACGCGCATCCGGCTCACATAGGGCCCGGTGGTCTCGACGATGTACAGCCACTGCTCGCTCGCGTCGAAGCGGATCTCGTTGGTAAAGAAAAAACCGTCGGCGACGACCCGCAACCCGTGCTCGTCGAGCACCGCGATGTAGCCGTCGCACACCCGGCTGGCGGCGGCCTTCGTCCACGGGTTGACGCGCGTCGACACCGTGATCCACACGCGGTTCTTCGAATCGCGCAGCACGAAGTTGACCTTGCCGATCGCCTCGCCGTCGATGCGTTCGTGCAGGGTGCGCGTCGCGCCGTCGCGGGTCATCACCTCGAGCGCGTCGGTGCCGAAGTTCGCGATCAGGATCTCGCCGTTGGCCGCGAAGGCGAGGCCGTTGGGCAGCGTGCCCTTGGTGAACTTGTTCTCCAACGCCTGGGCGCTGCCGGCGTCGTGGCTGCCGAAACGATCGCTCGCGCGCTGGCCGACGAAACGCTGCGATCCGTCGGGCGCGATGCGCATCACGCCGCCGCGCGCATCAGCCGACCACAGCGTGCCGTCGCGCTCGGCGAGGATGCATTCCGGGCGCTGCAGGTCGCGCCCGACGTTGACGATGCGCTCGCGCTGCACCTGGAAGTCGGTCAATGGGTTCGCGGACATCGGAACTCCTTCATCGGACGTTCAGGCGATCCGGCCAGTTTATTACGATCACGCAAGTGACGGCCACGCAAGTGGACCAACGCGCCGTCGCGTGAACGCCGCCGATACGGTCGTCACCCGCCGCTGAGCGCCTGCACGATCATCAGTTCGCCCTCGGGCGGGATACGCGTGTCCAGGTCGAAGATCATCGCGCGGTCGTGGAAAAAGCGCATGTTGCGGCGGATACGGCCCTGCTCGTCGATCATTCGAAAGCGGATCCCGGGAAACTGGCGATCGAGGTCGGCCAGCGCTTCGGCAACCGTCGCTCCCTCGGCTTCGACCCAGGTCGAACCGGTGTACGAGAGCAGCGCGCCCGGAATCAGCACGCGCATCGCGGTTCGCCGGCAATCATCGGTTGCACCAGAAATCGGCTCGGAATCATCGCGCGCATCGGCGACGCCCCTTGCCTAGCGAAACTGCGCGGCGTGCACCGAGTAGATCTCGGGCAGGTGACGTGCGATGCACTGCCAACCGAGGCCTTCGTCGCGGCTGAACCAGAGTTCGCCGCTGGTGGTTCCGAAGCAAAGGCCGACCGGTTCGCAGGCGTCGGCCGTCATCGCCTGGCGCTTGATCGTCCACCAGGCCTGTTCGCGCGGCAGCCCCGAGTCGCAGCGCTGCCAGGTCTCGCCGCCGTCGCGCGTCGCGTACACCGCCGGTTTGCCTCCGGGGCTGG
>JAHDXY010000210.1 GCA_023384005.1 Burkholderiaceae bacterium
TAGCCGGCCCTGGAGACCGCGAGCCCCCAGTCTTCGCTCGCCGACCGCGGCGCGTCGCGATCGGCGAGGATCGCGCGCCACGCGCCGGCGCGGATCAGCCCGCAACCGGGCAGCGGACGGGGCAGCTCGACCGGGGAATCGGCGCCGTGATCGGTCAGCCAGTCGTCCAGCCATTCGCGCCCGACCTCCGATGCGCGGCCCGGCTCGAAGGGGGAGTAGTCGGGGTCGCGCCGATCGAGAGGGCACGCGACCCCGACGCGATCGTCTGCGGCGAGCGTGCGGCGCAACCGGTTCTGCCAGCCGGGCGGCGCTCGCCGCCCGGCGCAGATCCACGCGATGTCGGGGTCCTCGCCGGCGCCGAAGCCGTCAGGCAACAGGTTCAGCGCTTCGCGAAGCCCCGCTGCCGCGGCGTGCCAGCGCAGGCGATCGGCGCCGCGCGGCGGGGCGTCGAAGCGCGAGTCCGCGTCGGGCACGCGCCGCGCGAAGACGTCGTTCGGACCACGGATGTCCGGGTCCGAACGGCACGACTGCAGCAGTTGCGCGAGTTCTGCGTCGTCGCAGCCCGCGGCGACGACGAAGGTGCTGCAGCGCGGCGCCTGGGCGACGCGCGCCGCTTCAACGAACGACATTGGCCAGCCGCGCGATGAACCGGGCGAGCTTCCAGCTGCGCGAGCGCCGGATCAGCGCGAGCTCGCGCTCGGCGGCCGCGAGCCGGTCGTTGGACGCAGCGCTGGGCAGGCGTCCCGAGTCGATCTCGGCCTGCGCGTTGCGCTCGAACCAGTGGAAATACGAATGCCCGGCCTGACCGGTCGCGTAGGGGTTCGGAAACGCGCGTTGCAGGTCCTCGCGTTCGCGGTACAGCACGCGCTGCATCCGCGTGACCGCTTCGCCGTTGTCGAATCGCGAGTAGACGCACTCGAGGCTTCCGAGCTCCGACTGCCCCCGCGCCTCGCACTGCTCGACGTACCAGCGCCGCAGGTCGAACAGCACCGGGCTGTCGCTGCCGTAGACGCCGAGCATCGTCGCCTGCGCCCCGCTGTCGAACCCCGAGAAATGATAGAACGACAGCGGCACCCCGTTCACCGCGACCGCGTCCGGCGCGCTGCCCGTCGCGCGCCGGTTCGACAGGTTCCAGGTAGCGACGTTGTACTGCGGTTCGCGCAGCACGCGAACGCCGTCGAACATCGCCGGGACGAGATCGGCCCAGCGCTGGTCGGTGAACAGGCCGCCGGGTATGTCGTCGCGGCAGAACTCGAGCAGCCGTTGCGACCACCATTGAAGCATCCGCGCGCCTTCGCCCTCGCAAGCCACCCCGAGAAAGCCCAGGTTGTAGATGCCGTGCTTGAGCGCCGAGATTTCGTTGTCGAGAATCCCGCCGCGGCTTCGTTCCGGATCGGTCAGGTGCGGGGTGAGCAGCACCGAATGCGAATCGAGCAGCCGGCCGAGTTCGTCCAGACCGCCGAACACGACGATGTCCGGATCGAAATAGAACAGCTTGCCGGGCCGGTGCCGGCGAACGATCTCCAGCGCGCCGATCCCCTTGACCGCCGTGCACATCTCCACCAGCGAGTGCTTGAAGGCCCACGCGCGCGCGTTCTCGATCGGCAGTTCCTCGAGCGTGATCACCGTGTCGAAGGGTTCCGCCGCGAGGTCCAGCCCGGGCGGTGCGCGGTCGGCGAGCAGCAGGTGAAACCGTGCATGCGCGTCGTGCCGCCTGATCGACGACGCGAGCACCCGCGCCTTCGGGAGGTAGTTCGACGTGATGCTGGTGTAGTAGTCCATCAGGTATTTCGGTTCATCAGCTCTTTCAGTTCATCAGCTCTTTCAGTTCATCAGCTCTTTCGCCGCGCGATCAGCCTGCCGAGCGCGCGCCACGCACGCCACGGCAAGAGGCGCTCGAGCCGCCTGCGGGTCGCCGTCGCTTCGTCCAGACGCGCCCTGAGCGCCAGCACGTCGGCTTCGCGCGCGCGAACGAAGCGCTCCAGCACCACGGCCTGCTCGCGCAAGCTCGCGACGTCGGCTTCGCGCTCGCGCACGTACTTCTCGGCGCTCGCTTCGCCCGCGGCGCGCCAGTTGTTGCGCAGCAGGCGCTGGTTGCGAAACAGCGCGGCGACCAATGCCGGCGGCGCGCCGTAGCGCGCAAGGAGTTCGCGATGCATCCGGTTCACCTCGCAGGCGCCGCGCAGCGCGCCACGCAGGATCGTGTTGCTGCCGTGGAGCCGGTAGTCGAGCAGCGGCTCGTCGGCCAGGTAGCGCATCGCCGCAGGGGCGTGCAATGCCGCGCGCAGCGCCCAGTCCCAGTCGATCACGAAGCGCAGCGGTCTCATCGGACCGACCGCGTCGAACAGCGCGCGCGAGAAGAAGAAATTCGATGTCGACACCGTGTAGTTGCCGTAGAGCAGGCCGTCCACCGGGCCGAGCTCGACCGCCTTGCGGTGGAAATGCGCCACCGTCTTCCACCACCAGTGCCCGGGATCGGCGATCTGCGCGCCATCGCCGTCGATCAGCCGCGTCGCGGTCACGACGAAGTGCGCGCCGGCGCGCGCCTCGTCGCGCAGTCGCGCGAGCCGCCCCGGGGCGTAGCGGTCGTCCGAGTTGAGGATCGCGATCCAGTCTCCGCGGGCCTCGGCGACGCCACGGTTGATCGCGCCGTGCGATCCCGCGTTGGCCTGGCGCACGACCGTGAATCGCGGGTCGTCGCGGGCGAACGATTCGGCGATGTCGGCGGTGCGGTCGATCGATCCGTCGTCGATCACGACGACGTCGAACCCGGGCATCGTCTGCGCCTGCAGGCTCGCGAGCGCCTCCCCGACATAGGCCTCGTGGTTGTATGCCGGAACGACGACGGTGATGGTGGGGTCTGCGCTCATCGATGCGCCGCGCGGCGGTCGGGAGAATTCGGGAAAGGCCGGGAAAGGCCGGGAAAGCCGCGCCGCGAAGCCGCGCCGCGCAACCCATGATCTTACCTGCGCGCAAGCGCGGACGCCCCGGGGCTTCGTGATAGTCTCGGGCGCGTTCGAGGCGCGGGGAGCGACGCAAGTCACGGCATGGTCGATCGAAGCATCTTCAAGGCGTACGACATCCGCGGGGTCGTCGGGTCCGCACTCTCGATCCCGGTCGTGCGCGCGATCGGCCGTGAACTCGGCGCGCGCGCGCGCGCAGCGGGAACGAACGTGGCAGTCGTCGGCCGCGACGGCCGCCTGTCGGGCCCGGAGCTGTCGGGAGCGCTCGCCGAGGGCTTGCGCGACGCGGGCGTGTCGGTGCTCGACGTCGGCATGGTCACGACACCGATCGTCTACTACGCGGCGGAGCTGTTCGGCTCCGGAACGGGTGTCGCGGTCACCGGAAGCCACAACCCGCCCGACTACAACGGCCTGAAGATGGTGATCGCCGGAGACGCGCTGCACGGCGACGCGATTCGCTCGCTCGGCGACGCGGTCGTTGCGGCAATGGCCTCGCCTTCGCCTTCGGCGAGCGTGCCGCTCGGCAGCCTGCGCAGCGAATCGGTGGTCGATCGCTACATCGACCGTATCGTGGGCGACGTGCGCCTCGCGCGCCCGATGCGCATCGTGCTCGATTGCGGCAACGGCGTCGCCGGCGCGGTCGCGCCGGAGTTGTTCCGGCGGCTCGGATGCGAGGTGCAGGAGCTGTTCTGCGAGGTCGACGGAACCTTCCCCAATCACCATCCGGACCCGGCGCACCCGGAAAACCTGCAGGATCTGGTGCGCTGCCTCGCGAGCGGAAGCGCCGAGATCGGACTGGCCTTCGACGGCGACGGCGACCGCCTGGGCGTGGTCACCAAGAGCGGCGAGATCGTCTACCCGGACCGCCAGCTGATGCTGCTCGCCGAGGAAGTGCTGTCGCGCAACCCCGGCGCGCAGATCATCTACGACGTCAAGTGCACGAGAAACCTCGACCCGTGGATTCGCGCGCGCGGCGGCGAGCCGCTGATGTCGCGAACCGGACACTCGCTGATCAAGGCCAGGCTGAAGGAAACCGGCGCCGCGCTCGCCGGCGAGATGAGCGGGCATTTCTTTTTTCGCGACCGCTGGTACGGTTTCGACGACGGCCTCTACGCGGGCGCGCGCCTGCTCGAGATCCTCAGCAGGCACGCCGATTCGGGCGCGATCCTCGAAGCCTTGCCCGACTCACCCAGCACGCCCGAATTGCACCTGGAGACCGCCGAGGGCGAGAATTTCGCGCTGGTCGACGCGTTGCGCGCCGGCGCGCGCTTCGAGGGCGCTTCGCGCACGATCCTGATCGACGGCATCCGGGTCGAGTACCCGGACGGCTTCGGGCTGGCGCGCGCGTCGAACACCACGCCGGTGGTCGTGTTGCGCTTCGAGGCCGACTCGGCGCAGGCGCTGGCCCGAATCCAGGGCCAGTTCCGCGCGGCGATCCAGGCGTTGCGCCCCGGCGTCGTACTGCCCTTCTAGCCCGAGCCGACCCGATCGCGCCGGTTGCCGGTTGCCAGCAGCCACTGCCCGGACCGCCGCTCACACGCCCGCCCCGCGATGCGCACCCCGTTCGACGCCGGCTCCCCGCTCCCGCGGCTGTTCGGCCACAGGCACCTCCTGTGGCAGCTGGTGCGGCGCGACGTCGCCGGTCGATACCGCGGCTCGTTCGGCGGCCTCGCCTGGTCGCTGATCACGCCGATCATGCTGCTGGCCATCTACCTGTTCGTCTTCGGCTACGTGTTCAACCCGCGCCACGCGCCCGGCGCCGTCGCGGGCGGGATCGTCGAGTTCGGGCTCTCGCTGTTTTGCGGCGTGCTGGTCCACTCGATGTTCGCCGAATGCCTGGTGCGCGCGCCGGTCGTGATCACCAGCCAGCCTTCGTATGTGAAGAAGATCATCTTCCCGCTCGAATTGCTGCCCCTGGTCACGGTGTGCTCGGCGCTGTTTCACATGCTGGTCGCGCTCGCGGTGCTGCTGCTCGGCGTGTCGCTGCTGCTTCGCGTGCCCGGCGTGCACGCGCTGGCCCTCCCGTTGGTGCTCGCGCCGCTCGTTCTGATGAGCGCCGGGGTCGCCTGGCTCGCCGCGTCGCTCGGCGTGTTCCTGCGCGACATCGGCCAGCTCACCGGCCTGCTCGCCACAGTGCTGATGTTCCTGTCCCCGGTGTTCTACCCGGTGCAGGCGCTGCCCGCCGACTGGCGCTGGCTGGCCCTGGTCAGTCCGCTCACCGTTCCGATCGAGGGACTGCGCGACCTTCTGTTGCACCAGCGCATGCCCGGTCCTGCCGCGCTCACCCTCTACTGGGCGGTCGCGCTCGCGCTGTGCTGGCTCGGTTGGGCCTGGTTCGCCAGGACGCGAAAGGGCTTCGCGGATGTCCTCTGAGACCCGCGCCGCGCGCGAACGGTCGGCGTCCGGCGACCTGGCGATCGAGGTCATCGGGCTCGGCAAGCTCTACCCGGTCTACGATCGTCCGGTCGACCGGCTGTTGCAGATGCTGTGGCGCGGACGCCGGCGCTACTACCGCGAGTTCCACGCGCTCGACGACGTCAGCTTCGCGCTCAGGCGCGGCGGGACGCTGGGGATCATCGGACGCAACGGCGCGGGCAAGTCCACGCTGCTGCAGCTGATCTGCGGCACGCTCGCACCCAGCGTCGGGACGGTCCGCGTCGCCGGGCGGATCGCCGCGCTGCTCGAACTCGGCGCGGGATTCAACCCGGAATTCACCGGCCGCGAGAACGTGCTGATCAACGCGGCGATCCTGGGCCTCGGACCGGCCGAGATCGCCGCACGGCTCGACCAGATCTTCGAGTTCGCCGACATCGGCGAGTACGTCGACCAGCCGGTCAAGACCTACTCGAGCGGCATGTACGTGCGCCTCGCCTTCGCCGTCGCGATTCACGTCTCGCCCGACATCCTGGTGGTCGACGAGGCGCTGTCGGTCGGCGACGCGTTCTTCCAGGCGCGCTGCATGGCGCGCATCCGCCGCATGCTCGACGAAGGCGTCACGCTGCTGTTCATCAGCCACGACATCGCCGCGGTCAAGGCGCTGTGCAACGAGGTGCTGTGGCTCGACCGCGGACGGGTGCGCGCGCACGGCCCGACCGATCGCGTCGCCGCGCTCTACACCCGCGACTGGGTCGAGCAGGCCAATCGCGCGGCGGTCGCCCCCGGGGCTGCGGTGGCTCCGAACGCGCGAAGCAGCGACTCGGGGTCCGCGGGTGGCGGCGCACCGGCGCGCGCCGCGGCATCCGGTGCTGGCGGCGACGCCGTGCAGGCCGACTCCGACCCCTCGCTCGCTCCGATCCCGCAGACCGGGCACGAACGCGGCGGCGACGGGCGCGCGCGATTCGTCGCCGCGGGCTGGCGCACCCCATCGGGCCCGGCGCAGCACGCGGTGGTCGAATGGGGCGAGCGCCTCACGATCGAAGCCGAACTGCGCATTGTCTCGCCCTGCGAGCGGCTGGTCCTGTCGTACCATGTCAAGGACCGCCACCAGCAGCACCTGATCGGCGGCCACACCGGCGCTTCGGCCCAGTTCTACGGGCGCGTCTGGCGGGCCGGCGAGCGTGTCCGGGTCCGGTTCTCCTTCGCCGTGCCGCTGCACGAAGGTGCGTATACGCTGTCGCTTCTGGTCGCGTCGATCGCCGACCTGGCCAGCTATTCCGACGCGGTGTTCCTCGACTGGGTCGAGGATCTGAGCCTGATGCACGTCGCGGCCCGGCGCCCCTTTCCCTTGAGCGATCTGGTGGAACTCGAACATGAGATGGTGGTCGAGATGGTTCAAAGCGGCGACGACGCCGAACTGGCTGGTGCTCGATGACTTCTTCCCGAATCTGCTCACCGGGTTCAGGGTCGCCGAGTACAACGCGCTGCTCGATCGCTTCCGCGGGCTGCGGATCGCTTCGTCGTACGGCGACTTCGACCGGGCGCACGCCGGCTACGCGGCGTTGTACCCGCGCTTCGCGCCGCGCGTCGTGCGCTTCGATCCCGAGATGCTCGCCGGCTGCCGTTTCGCCTACCTCAATTTCCTCAACAACGCGGCGCAGTTCCTGCCCTGGCTCGAGCAACACCGGGTGGCTTTCGCGATGACGCTGTATCCCGGTGGCGGTTTCGGGCTGCGCGAGGCCGGGAGCGACCGCAAGCTCGACCGCGTGCTCCGCTCGCCGCTTCTTCGCGGTCTGGTCGTCACGCAGTCGGCGAGCTGCGACTACGTCGGGCCGCGCCTGCGTGCCGGAGTTCCGGTGCGCGAGATCTTCGGCGTGGTCGCCAATCCGCTTTACTTCGAGCCGGCGCCCCGGCGTTCCTGGTTCGGCCTGGGCAAGGCCGAGTTCGACATCGCGTTCGTCGCCGAAAAGTACATGGAACGTGGCGCGAACAAGGGATTTCCGGCCTTCGTCGAGGGAGTCGAGCGGTGGCTGCGCACCTTGCAGCCGCAGCTCGCCGCGCTGTCGCGCGTCCACGTCGTCGGCGGTTTTGGCGCGCACGACTGGCGCGAATGCTTGCCGGCCGATCTCCCCGGCCCCGACCCGGCGGCGGCCGGCGCGAACGCCGCCGCGCCCCGTTTTCACGGAAGCCTGGAGACGCACGCGCTGCGCGAACTGCTCTCGCGGGTCGACCTGGTCGTATCGCCGAACCTCCCCTTCGTCTTGCACGAGGGCAACTTCGACGGCTTTCCCACCGGCTGCTGCGTCGAGGCTTCGCTGTGCGGCGCCGCCTTCGCCGCCTCCGACGTGCTCGGCCTGGGAGCGGGGCGCTATCGTCCCGGGGCCGACTTCATCGCGATCGACCCCGACGCGAGCGGCGTCGCCTCGGAGCTGTCGTTCGCGATCGCCGAACCGCCCCGCCTGCGCCGGATCGGTGCCGCGGGCAGCGAGACCACGCGCCGCCTGTTCGATCCGGCGATCCAGATCGGCGCGCGCATCGACTTCCTCGGGCAGCTCCTCGACCAGGCCGCCCTGGAGCAGCCTTCGTGAAATCGCAGGCACCCGAGCCGCTCGCCGCCGACGTGGCGCAGGCACCCGAGCCGCGTGCCGCCCCCCGGGAGCGGCCGTCGTGACCGCGCTCGCA
>JAHDXY010000211.1:0-480 GCA_023384005.1 Burkholderiaceae bacterium
TTCCATCGAATGTCGCCGCGAAGGCCGGCCTCACGCGTAGTATCGAACTGTATATTACGCGATTGGATATCCGGATTGGATTATCCGGACTGCACGCCCGGAGCGCTGCGCTCCCGGCGCCGTCGTTGCGCTCCCGCTAGGTGTTCTGCACCACGATCGAGGGGAACTTCAGCGACATGTCCTTCGCCTTGTCGGCGATCTTCACGGCCACCCGACGCGCGATGGCGCGGTAGACCTCGGCGATGGTTCCGTCGGGGTCGCTCACCACCGTGGGCCTGCCGGAATCGGTCTGCTCACGGATGCGGATATCGAGCGGCAGCGCGCCGAGGTACTCGACGTCGTACTCCTTGGACATCCGCTCGCCACCGCCCTGGCCGAAGATGTGCTCGGTGTGCCCGCAATTCGAGCAAACGTGCAACGCCATGTTCTCGACGATCCCGAGGATCGGGATGCCGACCTTCTCGAACATCTTCAGGCCCT
>JAHDXY010000211.1:490-8011 GCA_023384005.1 Burkholderiaceae bacterium
CGTGGTGACGATCACCGCGCCGGTCACCGGGATCTTCTGCGCGAGCGTGAGGTGAATGTCGCCGGTCCCAGGCGGCATGTCGACGATCAGGTAATCGAGGTCGCGCCAGTTGGTGTCGCGCAGCAGTTGCTCGAGCGCCTGCGTCACCATCGGACCGCGCCAGACCATCGGCGTGTCGACGTCGATCAGGAAGCCGATCGAGTTGGCCTGGATGCCGTGCCCTTCGAGCGGCTCGAGCGTCTTGCCATCGCGCGTTTCGGGCTTTCCGGTGATGCCCAGCATCATCGGCTGGGACGGCCCGTAGATGTCGGCGTCGAGCATACCCACGCTCGCCCCCTCCGATGCGAGCGCGAGCGCGAGGTTCACCGCCGTGGTGCTCTTGCCGACTCCCCCCTTGCCGGAGGCGACCGCGATGATGTTCTTCACCCCCGGAAGCAGCTTCACGCCGCGCTGGGCAGTGTGCGCGACGATCTTCTGGAACACGTTCGCGCTCACGTTGGACACACCCGCGAGCGCGCGCAGCGCGCCGATCACCTGCTGGCGGATCGGATCGATCTGGCTGCGCGCCGGGTAGCCCAGTTCGACGTCGACGCTGACGTTGCCGTCCTGGACGCGGATGTTGCGCGCCGATCGCGATTCGACGAGGTTCTTCCCGGTGTTCGGGTCGACGATGGCTTCAAGGGCCTTGGTGGCCTGTTCGACGGTGACGCTCATGAGCTCGGACTCTCGCGCGCGGGCGCGCATCTGTGGTGTCGGGAAGCGGTTCGCGCAGCCCGACAGACCGGGATTCGGGTAGCCCACGAGTTTAATGCAGATGCGAGCGCGATTCCTCTCAGCCTGTAGGGCTATCGCCTTGTAGAATCGCGCTTTTCCCGACCTTGCCCCGAACGCACCCCGATCCGATGAAGCGCCGCCTGTTCGTCACGACCGCACTGCCGTACGCCAACGGCTCGTTTCACATCGGTCACATCATGGAGTACATCCAGGCCGACATCTGGGTGCGCTTCCAGCGCATGCGCGGGCACGAAGTGCACTTCGTCTGCGCCGACGACGCGCACGGCGCGCCAATCATGCTCAAGGCCGAATCCGAGGGCGTGACGCCCGAAGCGCTGGTGGACCGCATCGCCGCCGAACGTCCGCGCTACCTGAACGGGTTTCACATCGCTTTCGACAACTGGCACTCGACCCACTCCGACGAAAACACGGAGCTGTCGCAGGACATCTACCTCAAGCTCAGGGACGCAGGGCTGATCGACACGAAGACGATCGAGCAGTTCTACGACCCGGTCAAGGGCATGTTCCTGCCCGATCGCTACATCAAGGGCCAGTGCCCGGTTTGCGGCGCCCGCGATCAGTACGGCGACGCCTGCGAGGTCTGCGGCGCGGTCTACGCGCCCACCGAGCTGGTCGAACCGTATTCGGCGCTCTCGGGCGCGCGGCCGCAGTTGCGCGAGTCCGAGCACTTCTTCTTCCGGCTGTCGGCCAAACGTTGCGTCGAGTTCCTGCGCGGCTGGGCGCTCGACGGCAAGCTCCAGCCCGAGGTGGCGAACAAGGCGCGCGAGTGGCTCGAGGGCGAGCAGGGCCTGGGCGACTGGGACATCTCGCGCGACGCGCCCTACTTCGGCATCCCCATTCCCGACGCGCCGGGGAAATACTTCTACGTCTGGCTCGACGCCCCGATCGGCTACCTCGCGAGCCTGAAGAACCACTTCGACAAGGGGCAGGCCGCGAAGCTAACCGCCCAGAGCTTCGAGCAGTTCGTCGCGGACCCCGCGGTGGAGCAGTACCACTTCATCGGCAAGGACATCATCTACTTCCACACGCTGTTCTGGCCTGCGATGCTGCACTTCGCCGGTCGCAAGGCGCCCACGAACGTCTTCGTGCACGGCTTCATCACGGTGAGCGGCGAGAAGATGAGCAAGTCGCGCGGAACGGGGATCTCGCCGCTGCGCTACCTCGAGATCGGGATGAACCCCGAGTGGCTGCGCTACTACATCGCGGCCAAGCTCAACGCCAAAGTCGAAGACGTCGATTTCAACCCGGACGACTTCGTCGCTCGCGTGAACGCCGATCTGGTGGGCAAGTACGTCAACATCGCGTCGCGCGCGTCGAGCTTCCTCGCGCGCCTGTTCGACGGCGCGCTCGTCGACGTGAGCGCGCTGCCGGCCTGGCAGGCATTCGAGACCGAGCGCTTCGGCGCGGAGATCGCGCAGTGCATCGAGGGCCGCGAATTGGGTCGGGCGCTGCGTCTCGCGATGGAGTACGCCGATCGGATCAACCAGCACTTCGACAGCTGCAAGCCTTGGGAGCTGGCCAAGGACGAGTCCCGGCACGAAGCGCTGCAACAGGTCTGCTCGGTATCGATCGCGGGTTTTCACGCGCTCACGGTCTGGCTCAAACCGGTACTGCCCGCGCTCGCGGCGCGCGCCGAGGTGTTTCTGGGCGCCGGAGAACTCGCGTGGGACGACTTCATGCGCGCGCCAACGCGCGTCGGACGCTACGAGCACCTGATGACGCGCGTCGACCCGAAGTTGCTCGACGCGTTGTTCGAACCGGCGCCCGCTGCGCCGCCTGCCCAACCGGTTCCGGGGTCGGCTGCCCGAACCGGCGCGAAGCCGCGCGGCGACTCGGGGCCCACGCGCCCTGCTGCGAGCGGCGTCCTGTCGATCGACGACTTCGCGAAGGTGGAGTTGCGCGTCGCGCGCATCGTCGCGGCGCAGGCTGTCGAGGGCTCGGACAAGCTGCTGCGCCTCACGCTCGATTGCGGCGAGGACACGCCGCGGACCGTTTTCGCCGGAATCAAGTCGGCCTACTCGCCCGAGAGTCTCGTCGGCCGGCACACGGTCATGGTCGCCAACCTCGCGCCTCGCAAGATGAAGTTCGGCGTTTCCCAGGGCATGGTGCTCGCCGCGGGCTTCGACGATCCGGCGCAAGGCGAAGGCCTGTTCCTGCTCGAACCCGACGAAGGGGCCGCGAGCGGAATGCGGGTGCGCTGAGCGCGGCAACCGGGTTCGGCATCGCCTGCGGAGTCGGCCCGGAACACCGGATCGTCGCCGCGGCGATCACCGGCTTCCTGACCTGCGCCCCCTGCGATGCCTTAGAATGCGCGCGGAGCCAATGAACATGTACGAATCCGACATCACCCGCTTCCTGCGAGAACTGCGGCAGACTCGCCCGCAGCTCGACGAGGAGCAGCGCGCGGCGCGCGCGATCTGGTGGGATCGCCCGCAGGATCAGGAAACGCTGCGCCGCCACAAGGCGTCGCGCGTTCCTCAACCGGCGTACGTCTACCAGACCAAGGCCTGAGCTTGCAGCCGCAGGGCAGCGGCGGGCCCGCGTTCGCCGACGCCGACGCCGACGCCGCGCTGGCGCTAGGCGCCGATCCGGCACTCGAAGCCGCCGGCGGGAGTGCAGAGCAACTCGACCTGAAGATCCTTGCGCGCCTGTACGGCGAGCCGGTGCTCGAGCTTCCGCAGGACCTGTACATCCCTCCAGGGGCGCTCGAGGTCTTCCTCGAAGCCTTCGAGGGGCCGCTCGACCTGCTGCTGTACCTGATTCGGCGCCAGAACTTCAACATCCTGGACATTCCGCTGGCCGAAGTCACGCGGCAGTACCTCGCCTACGTCGAGCAGATTCGCCGCCACAACCTGGAGCTGGCGGCCGACTACCTGCTGATGGCGGCGTTGCTGATCGACATCAAGTCGCGGATGCTGCTCCCGATCAAGAAGGCCGACACCGGCGAGGAAGTCGACGATCCGCGCGCCGAACTCGCGCGCAGACTTCTGGAGTACGAGCGGATCAAGTCCGGTGCGCGACAGATCGACCAACTTCCGCTGGTCGATCGCGATTTCTTTCGGGCGCAGGCACAGGTCGAGCAGGCGGTCGCGCCGCGCTTGCCGCAGGTCAGCGCGCTCGATCTGCGCGCCGCCTGGGGCGACGTGCTTCGACGCGCCCGGCTCACGCAGCACCATCACATCGCCCGCGAGCAGCTCTCGGTGCGCGAGTTCATGACGCGCGTACTGCGCACCCTGCGCCACCGGCGCTTCGCCGAGTTCGACGAACTGTTCGATCCAGGGCTGGGGGCGCAGGTTGCGGTCGTGACCTTCATCGCATTGCTCGAGCTCGCGCGCGAGGCACTGATCGAGATCACGCAGGCCGAGCCCTTCGCGCCGATCTACATCCGGCTCGCCTACCAGCCGAGCTGAGCGCCGCCCGCGCTTCGCAACCAGCGCCCGAGGCCATGCCGCCGACGATCATCGAGAACGCCGACCTCAGGCGGCTCAACACCTTCGCGGTGCCGGCACGCGCCGCACGTCTGGTCGAGCTCGACGAAACCGCCGGCGCGAGCGAAGCGCTCGCCGCGTGCGCGGGCCACGGACCGATGATGGTGCTGGGCGCGGGCAGCAACGTGTTGTTCACGCGCGATTTCGAGGGCTCGATCCTGCGGGTGCGCACCTGCGGCCGGCGGATCGTGTCGGCATCGGGTGACGAGGTCGTCGTCGAGGCCCAGGCCGGAGAGTCCTGGGACGGGTTCGTGCGCTGGACGCTTGCGGGGGCGCTGTTCGGCCTCGAGAACCTCTCGCTGATCCCGGGCTGCGTCGGCGCGAGTCCGATCCAGAACATCGGGGCCTATGGTGTCGAGATGTGCGAGTTCTTCGACAGCCTCGAGGCGATCGACCTCGACACCGGGGCGCAACGGCGATTCGACGCGCCGCAGTGCGGTTTCGCGTACCGCGACAGCGTGTTCAAGCACGGGCAGGCCGCGCGCTGGCTGATCCTTGGCGTGCGGTTTCGCCTCTCGCGCACGGCGCGCCCGCGCTTCGACTACGCCGAGTTGCGCGGCGAACTCGCGCGCTCGGGCGTCGCGCACCCGAGCCCCGATCAGATCGCGCGTTGCGTGGTCGCGATCCGCAGCAGCAAGCTTCCAGACCCGGCGCTGCTCGGCAACGCCGGAAGCTTCTTCAAGAACCCGATCGTCGACCTGCCGCGCGCGAAGGAGCTGATCGATCGCCATCCGGGGATGCCGAACTGGCCCGCAAGCCAGGGCATCAAGCTCTCGGCAGCGTGGATGATCGATCGCTGCGGCCTCAAGGGCGCGCGCGAGGGCGATGCCGGAGTCCACGACCGGCACGCGCTGGTCCTGGTCAATCACGGCAGCGCGCGCGGCTGCGACATCTGGGCGCTCGCGATGCGCGTACGCGACGCGGTGCACCAGCGATTCGGTATCGTCCTCGAACCGGAACCGACGATTGTCTGAGGCGCGCGCCACCATCGCGGTGCTCGACACCAACGTCTGGCTCGACTGGCTGCTGTTTGGCGACCCGCGCGTCGAGCCACTGCGCGCCGCCGCAGCGGATCGGTCGCTGCGCCTGCTCGCCAGCACGCGCTGCCGCGACGAACTGGCGGCCGTCCTGGAGCGCCCGCGCCTGATCGCGCAGGCCAGGGCCGCACACGGCAGGCGCGGCACGCAGGCGCCTTCGGCGCTGGACACGCTGCGCCTGTTCGACGGGCAGGTCGAGTTCGCCGCGGATTCGCCCGTGTGCGCGCTGCGGTGCACCGACAGCGACGACCAGCACCTGATCGACCTCGCCGTCGAGCACCGGGCGCATTGGCTGCTTTCGCGCGACCGCGCGGTGCTCGCGCTGGCGCGACGCGCATTCGCGCGTCACGGCGTGACGATCGCCCGCCCCGAGCGCTTCGAATCCCCGCCGGCGGCCCCGCGCCCGCGCTCGGGCCCGCCTACAATCGATTCCGGAGAACGCACACGATGAACCACGCCGCGACGAGCACCGGGGAACCGTTGATCGAATCGAAGCTGCCCGCGGTGGGCACGACGA
Source organism: Burkholderiaceae bacterium (assembly GCA_023384005.1). Taxonomy (GTDB): domain Bacteria; phylum Pseudomonadota; class Gammaproteobacteria; order Burkholderiales; family Burkholderiaceae_E; genus Quisquiliibacterium. The sequence continues at coordinate 6,328 of JAHDXY010000211.1, forward strand.
TCTTTACGGTGATGTCCGCGCTCGCCGCCGAGCATCGCGCGGTGAACCTGGGTCAGGGGTTTCCGGATTTCGACTGCGACCCCCGGTTGGTCGACGCGGTCGCCGACGCGATGCGTGCCGGCGCCAACCAGTACCCGCCGCTGGCGGGAGTGCCCGAGTTGCGCCACGCGATCTCGGCGAAGGTCGCGCGCCTCTATGGCCACCATTACGACCCCGACACCGAGATCACGGTGACAGCTGGCGCCACGCAGGCGATTCTCACCGCGCTGTTGTGCGTCGTGCGCTCCGGCGACGAGGTGATCCTGATCGAGCCGGTTTACGACAGCTACGCGCCGAACGTGGTGCTCGCCGGCGGCGTCGTCGTGCCGGTCGCGCTCGACGAGCAGTTGCGCGTACCCTGGCATCGGGTGCGCGCCGCGGTCACGCCGCGCACCCGGGTGATCGTCATCAACTCGCCGCACAATCCCAGCGGCACGATCCTGCGCGACGCCGACATGCGCGAACTCGAATCGATCGCGCTCGAAGCGAACCTGCTCGTGATTTCGGACGAGGTCTACGAACACATGGTGTTCGACGGCGAAACGCACCAGTCGGCGAGCCGCTATCCGGCGCTCGCCGCGAGAAGCTTCGTCGTCTCTTCCTTCGGCAAGACCTACCACGTCACCGGATGGAAAGTCGCTTACTGCGCGGCTCCAGCGCGGCTCACGGCGGAGTTTCGCAAGGTGCACCAGTTCGTCGTTTTCACCGTGAACACGCCCGCGCAGTTGGGAATTGCCAACTACATGCGCGACCCCGCGCCGTACATGGAACTCGCGCAGTTCTACCAGCGCAAGCGCGACCTGTTCCGCGAAGGCCTGCGCTCGACGCGGTTTCGCCTGCTGCGCTGCGAGGGAACCTACTTCCAGCTGGTCGACTACAGTGCGATCGCGCGGCTGCCCGAAGCGCAGTTCGCCAAGTGGCTGACCAGCGAGATCGGCGTCGCGGCCATCCCGATTTCCGCGTTCTACAGCACCGCACGCGAGCAGTCGATCGTGCGCTTTTGCTTCGCCAAGAAGGACGAGACGCTGCGCCTCGCGCTCGAGCGGCTCGCACGACTGTGACGCGCCGCCGCCCGCCAGCGAGGGGCGTCGCGCGCGACAGGCTGCGCCTGCTCGCGGGTGCCGTCGTGGCGATCGGCGCCGCCGGCTGCGGCATCGTTCCTCCGCTGGGACTCCAGGCGCCCAGGATCGACGTGGCGAGCCTTTCGATCCGCGGCATCGGCCGCGACGAGATCCGCTTCGCGCTGGTGCTCGACGCACACAACCCGAATGCGCTCGACGTGCCGCTGACCAACCTGCGCTTCGACCTGGAGTTGCTCGAGCGCCCCTTCGCCTCGGGCGGGGCGACCGAGCGCACCGTGACGCTGCCCGCGAACGCCACGCGCGCCGTGCCGATCGAGTTCGGTGTCGCGACCGCGCGACTGATCGAACTGCTGCGCGAGTTCCGCGTCGCCGATGGCCCGCGACTGAGCTACAGGCTGCGCGGCTCGGCGAACTGGGCGGACTCGCCGTTCACGATCCCGTTCGAGCGTCGCGGCGAGTTCGAGGCCCTGCAGCGGCTGCGCGAGTTGATGCGCGCGCGGCCGCGGCCCTGACTCAGCGCGTTGGCGCCGCTCCGAGCTCGAACAGCGCGAGCCCGCCCGCGT
>JAHDXY010000212.1 GCA_023384005.1 Burkholderiaceae bacterium
CGCCGCCGGCGACGCCGATCGATCGCACACCCCCGGCTCGACTCGACGTCGAACGCCGATTCGACCACGCGAGTATCGGGGAGCGACTCGAATCGGCGTTCGGCGGCGAGGCGCCGTGTGCCGTGCAGCACGACCCGATCAGCCGTCGCGGCGCGCCGTGTGCCGCGCAGCGCGACCCGACCAGCCGCCGTGAGGCCTCGCGCGCCGGGCACAGCGTGCAAGTACGCGGCCTCACGCCCCCGGCCCCCCGGATGACGCCGCCCGCGCCGGCGCGCGCGCCGGCAACTGCCTGATCGCTTCGACGTTGGACCGCGAAAAGCAACGCTCTGCGGCCTGCTGCCAGGGAAGCCAGGCATAGCGAAGATGCTCGCGTGGCGCGATGCGCACCGCGACCTCGCCGGGCAGGCGCAAGCCGAAGACGTGCTCGGTGTTGTGCGTGATTCCGTTCGGGTACCGGTCGCGCCAGTGCGGATAGATCTCGTAGCGGTTCGTCTGCGCCCAATCCTCGAGAGCGAAGTCGTCGCATTCGATTCCGGTTTCCTCGAGCACCTCGCGCCTGCAAGTCTGCACCAGAGCCTCGTCGGCGTGGTTCTTGCTTCCGGTGACCGACTGCCAGAACCCCGGTTGATCGGCACGCTCGAGCAGCAGTACCCGCAAGTCGGGCGTGTGGATCACCACCAGCACCGACTCCGGTATTTTGGTTCCGCCAGCTTGCGTCATGCCCTCATTGATACACGATCGCCGCGGCGTGCCGGCGCGCCGCGCCCCTCAGCCGGTACGCGCCGCCTCGCTCGCGCGCAGGCGAATGTGCAGCTCGCGCAACTGCTTCTCGTCGACTGCAGAGGGCGCTTCGGTGAGCAGGCACTGCGCGCGCTGCGTCTTCGGAAACGCGATTACGTCGCGAATCGACTCGGCTCCGGTCATCATCGTGACGATGCGATCGAGTCCGAACGCGATACCACCGTGGGGCGGGGCGCCGTACTGCAAGGCATCGAGCAGGAAGCCGAACTTCGCTCGCGCCTCCTCGGGGCCGATCTTCAGCGCGCGAAACACCTTGCTCTGGACTTCCTCGCGATGGATGCGCACCGAACCCCCGCCGATCTCCCAGCCGTTGAGGACCATGTCGTAGGCCTTCGCGAGGCATTGTCCGGGATCGGTGCGAAGATAGTCCTCGTGCCCGTCCTTCGGTGCGGTGAACGGGTGGTGGTTCGCGACCCAGCGCTCATCGCCCTCGTCGTACTCGAACATCGGGAAATCGACGACCCACAGCGGCTTCCACCCGGCGTCGAACAACCCCGATTTTCTTGCGAACTCCGAGTGACCGATCCGGTTGCGCAACGCGCCGATCGCGTCGTTGACGACTTTCGCCTTGTCGGCGCCGAAGAAGACCAGATCGCCGGCCTGCGCGCCGGTGCGTTCGAGGACGGCGGCGATCGCGGCGTCGTGCAGGTTCTTCACGATCGGCGACTGCAGCCCTTCGCGTCCGCGGCTCGGATCGTTGACCTTGATGTACGCGAGACCGCGCGCGCCGTAGATGCCCACGAACTGGGTGTGGGCGTCGATCTCGCTGCGGGTCATCTCCCCTCCGCCCGGCACGCGCAGGCCGACGACGCGCCCACCCTCTGCGTTGGCCGGGCCGGAGAACACCTTGAACTCCACATCCTTCATCGCGTCGGTGAGTTCGGTGAACTCCAGGCTCACGCGTAGGTCCGGCTTGTCGGAACCGTACAGGCGCATCGCGTCGACGTGCGTCATGCTCGGAAAGGGCTGCGGGAGATCGACTCCGATCGCATTGCGAAACACCGTGCGGATCATCTGCTCGAAGATCTCGCGGATCTCGGTCTCGGAAAGAAAGGACGTCTCGCAGTCGATCTGCGTGAACTCCGGCTGGCGATCGGCGCGCAGGTCCTCGTCGCGGAAGCACTTGGTGATCTGGTAGTAGCGGTCGAAACCCGCGACCATCAACAACTGCTTGAACAGCTGCGGTGACTGCGGCAATGCGAAGAACTCGCCCGCGTTCACGCGCGAGGGCACGAGATAGTCACGCGCGCCCTCGGGCGTGGACTTGGTCAGCATCGGTGTCTCGATGTCGACGAAGCCGAGCGAGTCGAGGTACCTGCGCACCTCCATCGCGACGCGATAGCGCAGCATCAGGTTGTGCTGCATCTGCGGGCGGCGCAAGTCGAGCACGCGGTGCGTCAGGCGGGTAGTCTCGGAGAGGTTCTCGTCGTCGAGCTGAAACGGAGGCGTGACCGAGGCGTTGAGGATCTCGAGCGACTCGCACAGCACCTCGACTTCGCCGCTCGCGAGGTTGGCGTTGACGGTGCCCTCGGGGCGACGGCGCACCTTGCCCGTGACGCGCACGCAGTACTCGTTGCGAATGCGCTCGGCGATGCCGAATACCTCGGCGCGATCGGGGTCGCACACCACCTGCGCGAGGCCCTCGCGGTCGCGCAGGTCGATGAAGATCACACCACCGTGATCGCGGCGACGATGGACCCAGCCATACAGCTTGACCACCTGGTCGAGGCGTTCCGCCGTGAGCTGGCCGGCATAGCAACTGCGCATGATTCCTGGACTCCGGACTGATTGCCGCGTTCAGCGGCGCTGCGGCGCGCCGGAGGGCGCGGCGATCCTGGTGCCGCGCTTGTCCGTGGCGGCGTCGATCGGTGAGGCGACTCCCATCGAGACGACGTACTTCAGCGCAGCGTCGACGCTCATGCCGAGCTCGATCACATCGGCGCTCGGCAGCATCAGGAAGAAACCCGAGGTCGGATTCGGCGTGGTCGGCACATAGACCGACACCATCTCTTCGCCGACCAGCCGACGAATCTCTTCGGCCGGCGTTCCGGTCTGGAAGGCGATCGTCCAGGCTCCGGGGCGCGGATACTGCACCAGCAGCGCCTTGCGAAACGCCTGCCCGGTGGGCGAGAGCACGGTGTCGCTCACCTGCTTCACGCTCGAGTAGATCGAGCGCACGATCGGGATGCGCCCCACTGCCGCCTCCCAGATGACCACGATCCGCTGGCCCAGGAAATTGCGGGTGAGCAGCCCCGTCACCAGGATCACCACCAGCGTGAGCAAAACGCCCAGCCCCGGGATGTCGCGCCCGAAGAGCGCACGCGGGTGCCAGCGCTCGGGCAACAGCGCCAGGCTCTGGTCCATCGTTCCGACGATCACGCTCAACACCCACAGCGTGATCACCAGCGGGACCCAGATCAGCAGGCCGGTGATCAGATAGCCGCGAATGCTCGCGGGCTGGATGTTCTTGGCCGGTGCCATATCGTGTTCCCCGGCCCTCAGGCCGCCTTCTGCCCGCCGCCGGGCGCAGTACCGGAGGCCTTGGTCGGTGGCGTTGCGGGCGCGGTCGACGCTGCGCTGCCGGAGGGGCTCTTGCCCGCCGCGGGCGGCGTGCCCGAAGCGCCGGCCACCGGCGTGCCTGCCCCCGCGGGCGCCTTGCCGGCCTCGGGCACGGCCTTCGCCGGAATCGGGGTCTTGTCGCCGTCGGCGCCCGAATCGCCGGCCCCGGCGTCACCGGTAGCGGGGCCATCCTTGTCCTTGTCCTTGGCCTTGGCGCCGTCCCTGAAGTCGGTGACGTACCAGCCGCTACCCTTGAGCTGGAACGCCGGCGCGCTCAGCCGGCGCACCATTCGTGGCTGCCCGCACGCGGGACAGTCGACCAGCGGTGGGTCCTGGCGCTTCTGAAGTGCGTCCTTCTCGAAGCCGCAATCGGCGCATCGATAAGCGAAAATCGGCATCTTTTACTCTCCGCGATCCGGATACGCGCATCGCGTCTACGCTGGCGCGGTCCCGGCAGTCCCGGCGCGGCGATTCCGCGCGTCTTCGGGAAAACTTGTTATTTTATTCGATTTCGGCGCGCAGCACCGGGCGGCGCGGACCGGGCGGCGCGAGTCGAGGAGAAGCGAATGCGCCGACTGCCGCTCGAAGCAATCCGCGTGCCGGACTTCGGTCGCTGCGTCGCCGGGCCGTGCTGCGCGGCGCTGCTCGCCGAGTACGGCGCAGACGTGATTCGCGTCGAGAAACGCGAAGGCGGGGAAGACCGCTACATCACGCCGGTCACGGCGTCGGGCGAAGGGGCGCTGTTCCTGCAGACGAATCGCAACAAGCGTTCGCCCGCGCTCGACCCCACGACGCCGGCAGGACGCCAGATCGTGCGGCGCCTGGTCGCGCGCGCGGACGTCGTCGTCGCACAAACCTGCCGGCACGGGCGCTCGCGGCGATCGGGCCGGGGCCTCCTAGAAAGGAATGTCGTCGTCGAGGATCTCCGGCCCGGCGCTGGGCGCCGGTTTGCGCGCGGCTGCTTGCGGTCTCGAGGAGGGCGCGCCCGCCGCTGCCGGAGCCTGCGAGTGGCCGACGTCGTCGCCGCCGGACCCGCCTTCGCGCGAACCGAGCATCTGCATGTCGGTGGCGACGATCTCGGTGGTGTAGCGGTCGTGACCGTCCTTGTCTTGCCACTTGCGCGTCTGCAGCCGACCCTCGACGTAGACCGAACGTCCCTTGCGCAGATACTCGCCGGCGATCTCTGCGAGTCGGTCGAAGAACACGACCCGGTGCCACTCCGTTTCCTCGCGCTTCTCGCCGCTCGCGCGGTCGTTCCACGCGCGGGTAGTGGCGAGCGAAATATTGCAAATCGCCCCCCCGCTGGGTGCATAGCGGGTTTCGGGGTCGCGCCCGAGGTTGCCGATCAGGACCACCTTGTTCACCGAAGCCATTTTCTCCTCCGTGGCGGGGTGCCCGCCAGTTCGTGTTCAGCTGCGCCGACCCGGCGCATCCACGTCGATCGTCCGTCTCGATCGTCCGTCTCAATCGCTCGCCGTCTCGCGCCCCGGCCAGCGCCGCTGGCCGCTTGCGGCCGCCAACCATACCACCAGCAATCCGGCACACATCGCGAACACCGCCCCGCCGCCCCAGCGGGCCTGAACCAGTCCGCCGAGCGCGCCGCCGGCGAACAGCCCCAGCGCCTGCGCGGTGTTGTACAGCCCCAGCGCGCGCCCCTTGCCCCGCTGCGGCGCGAGTCGCGAAACCAGCGATGGGAGGCTCGCTTCGAGGATATTGAACCCCGCGAAGAACGCAAGCAGCAAGCCCGCCATCGGAATTAGGCCCGTGGGCTGCGTCGACAGCGCGAGCGCGACCGCTGCCAGCAGCGCGACCGCCGCGAGGAAGGTCGTGCGCAGCCGGCCCGTGCGCTCGCTCCACAGCAGCGGCGGGACGATCAGCGCGAACGACAGCACCAGCACCGCGAGGTAGACCTTCCAGTGCTCGGCGAGCGGCACGCCGGCGCGTTCCACCAACCACCCGGGCACGACGACGAACATCGCCATCTGCACCGTGTGCAGGACGAGGATGCCGAAGTTCAGCCGCAGCAGGTCTGCCTCACGCGCGACTTCGGGCAGCGAGGGCGCCCGCGCCTGTCCGTCGGAGGCTGGTACCGCGTCGCCGGTCACCGCGGCGTCGGGCACGACGAACAGCGTAACCACGATCGCAGCGAGCGCGAGCGCGCCGGTGCCCCAGAACAGCCCCGCCAGGCCGACCGCCTCGTAGGCAAGCGGCGCGGCGACCAGCGAGATCGCGAAACTCAGGCCGATCGACGCCCCGACCATCGCCATCGCCTTGGTGCGCTGCGAATCTCTCGTGCTGTCGGCGATGAACGCGGTAAGCGCGGCCGAGATCGCGCCGGCTCCCTGGATCGAGCGCCCGATAGCGACTCCGCCCACCGTCTCGGCGAGAGCCGCGACCGCGCTGCCGAGCGCGAACAGCACCAGCCCCGCGACGATCACCGGCTTGCGCCCGACCCGGTCCGAGAGCATCCCGAGCGGAAGGTGCAGCACCGCCTGGGTCAGCCCGTAGGCGCCAAGCGCGAATCCGACCATTGCCGCACTCTCGCCGCCGGGCATCGTGCGGGCGTGCACGGCGAACACCGGCAGGATCAGGAACAGGCCCAGCATGCGCAGCGCGAAGATCGACGCGAGCGTGACGCTCGCACGCAGCTCGCGCCGGTTCATCCGGGTGGATCGGGGTGGCATCGGTCGCAGGGCGGGCGCAGGATGTTGCAACGCGGTATATTAGTCGATTGGCCTTTCGCAGCCGGCGCGAGCCGCCGCTTGCCCTGATTGCCCGATGGACGAGATCCGAATCCGCGGCGCGCGCACCCACAACCTGAAGAACGTCAGCGTCGACCTGCCGCGCGAGCGGCTCGTCGTGATCACCGGGCTGTCGGGATCGGGCAAGTCCTCGCTCGCCTTCGACACGCTCTACGCCGAAGGTCAACGCCGCTATGTCGAATCGCTGTCGACCTACGCGCGCCAGTTCCTCCAGCTGATGGACAAGCCCGACGTCGACCTGATCGAAGGCCTGTCGCCGGCAATCGCGATCGAACAGAAGGCGAGCAGCCACAACCCCCGATCGACCGTCGGGACGGTAACCGAGATCCACGACTACCTGCGGCTGCTGTTCGCGCGCGCAGGCACGCCCTACTGCCCGAACCACCCCGACGTCGCCCTCGAGGCGCGCACTGTCTCGCAGATGGTCGATTCGGTCGCCGCGATGCCCGAGGGCACGCGCCTGATGATCCTCGCGCCGGTGGTCGCGGGGCGCAAGGGAGAACACCTGGAACTGCTCGAAGCGCTGCGCGCACAGGGGTTCGTGCGCGCGCGCGTTCGCAGCGGCGAGTCCGGCGCCGCGCGACTGGTCGAGCTCGACGCGCAGCTGCCGCAGCTCGCGCGCGCGCAGCGCCACTGGATCGAAGTCGTGGTCGATCGGATACGGTCGCGGGACAGTCGCAGCAGCGCCTGGCCGACTCGTTCGAGACCGCGCTGCGGCTCTCCGACGGTCGCGCGATCGTGCTCGATGCCGACGCCGGCGCCGAACACGCGATGTCCAGCCGCTTCGCCTGCCCTGTGTGCGAGCACGCGCTGCCGGAACTCGAGCCGAGGCTGTTCTCGTTCAACAACCCGGCCGGCGCCTGCGCCGGTTGCGGTGGTCTGGGCGCGGTCGAGTTCTTCGACCCGCGCCGCGTCGTACAGTTCCCGAACCTGAGCCTCGCGTCGGGCGCGATCAAGGGCTGGGATCGCCGCAACCAGTTTTACTTCCAGATGCTCGCCAGCCTCGCGGCGCACTATGGCTTCGACGTCGACGCTGCGTTCGAGAGCCTGCCCGAAGCGGTGCGGGAGATCGTTCTGCACGGCTCGGGCGACGAGCGCATCGCCTTCGCCTACCTGAGCGGGTCGGGCCGGTCGGTGTCGCGCGAACACGCCTTCGAGGGCGTGATCCCGAACCTCGAGCGCCGCTACCGCGAGACCGATTCCGCGAACGTGCGCGAGGAACTCGCGAAGTTCCGCAACACGCGACCCTGCCCGTCCTGCGAGGGCACCCGGCTGCGCGACGAGGCGCGCTTCGTGCGGGTCGGCGTCGCCGGCGCCGACCGCGCGATCTGGGAGGTCTCGCGCTGGACGCTGCGCACGGCGCTCGCGTGGTTCGAGTCGCTCGAGATGCCCGGCGCACGCGGCAAGGTCGGCGAGCGGATCATCCGCGAGATCGTCAACCGGCTGCGCTTCCTCAACAACGTCGGCCTGGCCTACCTTTCGCTCGACCGCTCGGCCGAAACGCTCTCGGGAGGCGAATCGCAGCGCATCCGGCTCGCCTCGCAGATCGGCTCGGGCCTGACCGGCGTGATGTACGTGCTCGACGAGCCTTCGATCGGCCTGCACCAGCGCGACAACGCGCGCCTGATCGAAACGCTAAAGCACCTGCGCGACCTGGGCAACACTGTGCTCGTGGTCGAACACGACGAAGAGGCGATTCGCGCGGCCGACCACGTGATCGACATGGGCCCGGGCGCCGGCGCGCACGGCGGCGAGGTGATCGCGCAGGGCACGCCGGCCGCGATCGAGGCGAGCGAGGCCTCGCTCACCGGACGCTACCTGGCGGGCAAGCTGCGCATCGAGGTCCCCGCCGAGCGCGTCGCGCCCGGCGATCGCTGGCTCGTC
>JAHDXY010000213.1 GCA_023384005.1 Burkholderiaceae bacterium
CGAGCAGCGACACCGCGTCCAGGTCGAACACCGGCTTGGCGCCAGGGTCGTCGCCGTTGCCGATCCCGTCGCCGGTCAGGCACAGCAGGTTGCGCACGCCGAGCGCGGCGGCCGCCAGGATGTCGCCCTGAATCGCGATCCGGTTGCGGTCGCGACAGGTCATCTGCATCACCGGTTCCCACCCGTGGCGCGCGAGGATCAGCGAAACGCCGAGGCTGGACATGTGGCAGTGCGCGCCCGGTGCGTCGGTCACGTTGAGCGCGTCGACCCAGCCCTCGTAGTGATGCGCGCGCGTGAGCACGTCCTCGGGCTCGGCCGAATCGGGCGGCGAACACTCGGAGGTCACGACGAAGGCGCCCGAGCGCAGCAGCGACTCCAGGCGACTCACCGCGACCGCTTCGTCTGAGCGCGACGGCGCTTGAGTGATCAGCCCCGCCGGCCATGGTTCCTGGCGCAGCACCCGCAGCCAGCTCGATTGCCCCTGGTGCTGGTGCTCGAGCGGCGGATTGGGCGCCGTCGGCAACGCGCCCGCGCGCATCCGCGCGGCGCCGCTGTTCGCTTCGATCCACACGCAAGGCATCTCGGGCACCACCTCGCAGCCGCCGTCGCTGCGCACCCCACCGCAGGGTCCGTTGCGCAGCGACTTCGGGCAGTTCATCGGGCAGGCCATTCCGGTGACCGAAAGCGCGCAGGTGCCGCACATCCTGCAGTCGAACAGCGCGCCCTTCGCGGCCCGTTCGATCGCCGCCACCGGGCGCTCGAGCCGGGCATAGCCGATCATCCGCGCGAGCGGGCGCATCGCGTCGAGCGCGCTGTCGAGGACCCTGTACAGCGATTCGAGCAGCCTTGCGTGCCTGACGGCCCAGCGGCGCAGTACGTACACGTCGGTCTGGTTCGCTGGTCGCGACCCCGCGTCAGCCCGGAATCGCGTCCAGCCAACTCCGCTAGGCGTAACGCCGGTACTTGTCGATCGCGCGCGACATCGCCCAGACGTTTTCCAGCTTGCAGTAGTCGGTGATGCTGTTGGCGCTCGAGATCATGTACCCGCCGCCCTTGCCCACCTTCTCTATCCGGTCGCGCACCTCGGCTTCGACTTCCGCCTCGGTGCCGCGCGGCAGCGTGTAGTCGAGATCGATGTTGCCGACGATGCACACCTTGTCGCCGTAGCGCTCCTTGAGCCGGTTGATGTCCATCGCCGCCGGCTGCACAGGATGGATCGCGTTCATTCCAAGCGTGAGCAGGCCGTCGAGCAGCGGGAAGAGGTTTCCGTCGCTATGGAAGATCCAGGGTTTTCTGATCTCGTTGGCCACCAGCATCTGGTAGGGCTTCATGAACTCCTCCCACATCTCCATACTCACCCACGGCATCTTGTTGTCGGCATGATCGTCGTTGGCCCAGATGAAATCGAAGTCCATCTTGTTCAGATGCTGCACGACGCGCGCCGACCACTCGGAAAAGCGCCGGTGCACTTCCTTCACGAGATCCGGGTCGTCGTACATCATGATCGAGAACACGTCGAGCCCCATGCTCTCGAAGGTGCTCGCTCCGCCCAGACGGATCCGCGCAAAGACCGCGTAGTCCTCCCGGTACTTCTCGATCCACTCGGCTACCTTCTCGTAGCGCGCCGGGTGGTCCGGGTCGGGCAGGAAGCGGTCGAACAGCTCGAGCGCGTCGCGGCTGGTGAGAAGGCCGTGCTTGACGTAGGTGCGCCCGTCGGAGGGGTCGGTGCCCATCTCGGCGATCCATGGCGGGGTGAAGTCGAAGGTGATGCGCTGGGGGTGGTACCAGGCCTCCTTGCCGCTCGTTCCGGTGGTCTGGATCGACTGGCCGTCGCTCGCACGCGAGCCGCTGGGAAAGTGATAGCCGAAGCCGTCCATGCCAAGCGCGCGGCACAACTCGCCGGGAGTGAAGTCGGTGCGCCCGCCCATCACGCGCACCTGCATCTCCTCCTCGATGTCGTTCTCGATCCACGGCACCATGTCGGGTTGGCCGCGCTTTAACGCGGTCAGAACACGTTCTCTGGGTGTCATCGTCCTGCCTCCGCGCGTGCGCTCTCGATCAGCCGGTCGCAAGCCTTGACGCACTCGTAGGCGTCCTCGCTGTAGAAATCAGCACCGATCTCGGCGGCGTACTTGTGCGTGAGCGGTGCCCCGCCCACGCCGATTCGAACTTCCGCGCGCAGACCCGCTTCGTCGAGCGCCGTGATCGTGCGGCGCATGCCTTCCATCGTAAGCGTGATCAGCGCGCTCATCAGGACGAACTGTGGCGCTTCCTTTCTGATCGCCTCGATGAACTGGTCGGCGCTCACGTCGACGCCGAGATCGACGACTTCGTAGCCGCCGCCCTCGAGCATCATGCGCACGATGTTCTTGCCGATGTCGTGGAAGTCACCCTGCACGGTGCCGATCACCGCCTTGCCTCGGGACTCCGCCGCTTCGCCGACCAGGTGAGGCTTGAGGATCGGAACCACCTCGGTCATCGCGCGCGCGGCGATCATCATCTGCGGCAGGAAAAACTCGCCCGAGGAATACTTCTCGCCCACGACCGACATCGCCGCGATCAGGCCGTCCTTCATGATCGCGCCCGGATCGGCTCCGGCTTCGAGCGCTTCGCGCGTCGCCGCGATCGCCTCGTTCTTCTTGCCCCTGATCACCCAGTCCCTGATCGCCGCTACCGCATCGGACATCGCCATCTCCTTTGCTCTTGATGTGCCTCTCGAAGCGTCCTTCTCGAGAACCCACTAACATATTACAGATATATTTCGTGTAGTCAATACCACGGTCGATCCCGCTGCCGCTACCTGAAGTGGAGCAGCTGGCCCGGCAGCCAGGTCACCAGCGCCGGGAAGACCATCACGATCACCAGCGCGATGCACTGCAGCACGATGAACGGGGTCACACCCCGGTACATGTCGCGAATCGTGATCTCCTCCGGGGCGACCGCGCGCAGGTAGAACACCGCCGGCGCCATCGGCGGGGTCAGGTACGAGGTCTGGATCATGATCAGGAACAGGATCAGGAACCACACCGGGTCGAAGCCTGCCGCGACCACCAGCGGCGTGAACAGCGGCACGAAGATCAGCACGATCGAGATCCAGTCGAGGAAGAAGCCAGCGATGAAGATCACGAACATCATCATCCACAGCAGCACCCACGGCGAGAGTTGCGCCTTGCTGATCAGCGCACTGGCGGTGGTGATCCCGCCCCCGCCGATGAACACGCCGGTGAACAGCGTTCCGGCGAGCAGCACCGTCATGATCATCGCGGTGATCTTGAGCGTCTTGATCAGCGCGTCGTACAGCCCGGGCATGCTGAACCGGCCGTAGAGCATCGTCAGGAATACCGACGCCAGCGCGCCGAGCGCCGCGGCCTCGGTCGGCGACGCGAAGCCGAGCAGGATCGAGCCGAGTACGGCGAAGATCATGAACAGCGGAGGCACGAGGTTGCGCGAGGTGATCCACACCTTGAGCGCGAATCCGGGTTCGTCCGGCTCGCGCGGGATGCGCGGACCCTTGTCGGGGAAGATCAGGCAAACGCCGACGATGTAGAGCAGGTACAGTCCGGCCATGATCAGGCCGGGAAACGCCATTCCGTAGAACAGGTCGCCTACCGACACGTTCGCCATCGGGCCCATCACCACCGCAACCACCGAAGGCGGGATGATCGTTCCCAGCGAGCCGCCCGCGCAGATGCTGCCCGAGATCAGCGCCTTGTCGTACTTGTAGCGCAGCATGATCGGGATCGTGAGCATGCCCACCACCGATTCGGTCGCGCCGATGACGCCGCTCGACGCGGCGAAGATCACGCACATGAAGATGGTCGCGAGCGCCAGTCCGCCAGGCAGGCGCCGCGTCCAGATGTGGATCGCCTCGAACAGCTTGTCGGCGATCCCGGACTTCTCCAGCATCGCACCCATGAACACGAACATCGGCACCGCGGCGAACACGAAGTTCGATGAGATGTCCTCGATCTTGTCGACGAACTGGAACACGACGTTGTCGCCGAAGATCATCAGGCCGAACACCACGGCGGTGATCATCATCGAGAACGCGACCTGCACGCCCAGGAACATCAGCGTGAAGGCCAGCGGCAGCATCAGGAACGGAAGGTAGCTCATGCGGCGCTTCCACCGGCGAGCCTGCGCACGCTCTTGATCACCTCGGCGAAGATCTGCAGCGCGAACAGCGTGAACGCGACCAGGAACACGACGCGAAACGGCCACACCGGGAGGTTCAGCGCCGACTGCCCGCTGGTCTCGCCGCTCTGGTATCCGTCGACCAGGTAGTGGTACATCTGGTAGGTGAGCCAGATCATCAGCGGCAGCATGACGGCGGAACCGACCAGGTCGATGATCGCGCGCGTGCGGGTGGAGAACTTCCCGCTGAACACGTCGATGCGGATATGCGCGCCTTCGCGCAGGGTGTAGGCCATCCCGAGCAGAAAATGCGAGCCGGTGAGCAGGAACCCGACCTCGTAGGCCCAGATGGTCGGAGCACCCATCGCGTAACGGGCGAACACTTCGTAGCAGGTCGCGAGCACGAGCGGCACCAGGACGAACGATGCGGCGATGCCGACGGTGCCGGTAATGCGTTCGATCGATTTCGTGAGCGCATTCATCGCGCCGTTCCCCTTAGCGGTGGCAGACAACAGTTGGACTCGCGCTGCGTCGCGCATTCGCGCGCGGCGCTCGCTGTGCCGCTACGGCGCCCGATGCAGACCCCTCAGCAGCACGATGGGGTGCTCTCGCACCCCATCGCTCAAGCGCCCAAGCGCGCTCAGCCCCTCGTCTTGACAGTCCGCCAGGCGGAGGCGCCCTTCCACAGCGCATCCATCTCCTTCTGGCTGGCGAGCACCTTGCCGAACCAGGGAAGTTTCCCTTCCTTGGCAGTCTTGTCCGCCCACTTCAGGCCGATCTCGCGCGCCGCGTATTGCACCTCGGGGGCGAGCTCGATCAGGGTATTGCCGGCTTTCTTGTAGAAGTCGAGCGCTTTCGCGTCCTCCTGGCCGACCTTCATCCAGAAGTCCAACGTCACCAGCCTGGCCACGGTTTCGACCAGTTTCTGGTCAGCGGGGGTCAGCTTGGCCCAGGCTTCCTTGTTGATCGTCAGCTCGAACGGCGCGGTCGGCTGGTGCACTCCGGGGTAGATGATGAACTTGGCGATCTTGTGGAACCCCATCGAGATGTTCTCGTATAACGTGCCCCACTCGGTCGCGTCGATCGCGCCACGTTCGAGCATCGGGTACACCTCGGCGCCCGGGGTGGTCACCGGCGCCGCGCCCAGGTCCTTGGCCATCTCCAGCCAGGCGCCCGCGGTGCGCAACTTCAGGCCCTTCAGGTCGGCCAGCGTCTTGACCGCCTTTCTCGAGTGCAGGAAGGCCTCGGCCGTGCGCGCACCGAGCGGGAACGAAATGATCTCGGCGGTTTCCTCGCGAAACTGGCGCTGCATCTCGACGCCGCCGGCCTGGTACAGCCAGTGCAGCATCCGCTCGGTGTCGAAGGAGCCGGCGTAGCCGCCGAACAGCACCGTCGTCGGGTCCTTGCCCCAGTCGTAGCCCATCCAGGTGTGGCCGCACTCGGCGATTCCGTTCTTGACCGTTTCCGGCACCTTTAGCGCGTTTCCGAGCGCGCCGCCGGGGAACACCTCGACCTTGAAGCGTCCGCCCGAGAGCTGGTCCATCTTCTCGGCGAAGGCCTTCGCGCCGATGTCCATCAGCGGGCCACCGCCCCATCCGGTCGCCATCTTCCAGTTGATCGTGGTCTGCGCCAGCGCCGACGGCGCAAGCGTCGCACCGGTGGTCGCGACTGCACCGACCTTGAGAAAATCACGCTTCTTCATTTCTTGTCTCCCTTGTTGGCTGCGGTTGGAACTTCGCTACGACTGGACTGCGTGCTCGGCGATCGGACCGTCGAGCGAGACCGGCGCGTCGGGCCGGCGGTAGCGCTCGATCACCGGCTTCAACTCCGGTTTGATGTGGTCCTCGTTGTAGCCGTTGAAGATCGTTCCGATCAGTCCGCGATCGAGATCGCTGGTGCCCATCAGCCAGTCGGCGATCGGAAACGTGAGGTTCATGTTGTGTCCCATCATGATCCCGTAGTTGTGGTGCGCCGTGTGGTGGCGCCTGATCGTGTTGACGAAGGGCATGTGGCGTACGAACCAGTTGTCGTTGACGTGACAGCAGTAGTGAAAGCTCTCGTAGATCAGGTACTGCCCGACGATCGTCACCATCAGGATGTAACCGGCGTTCGGGTTGACCAGCGCCGCGAGCGCGAGCGCGAACGGCACCCCCAGAGCCATGAAGGTAAGCAGCGCCCTCCACGGAAAGAAGATGATCCGCCATTCGCGCGAATTGTCCACCGTCATTTCGTTGTCGGTGAAGTACTGGTGGTGCTGGCGCGTGTGGCGGTCGTAGATGGCGCGCAACGCCCAGACGTCGACCAGGCGATGCATCACGTGCTTGTGCATGTACCACTCGAACAGGTTCGAGAAGACGAACACCGGCACGACGAGCAGCCACTCCCATCCGGCGTTGTCGAGCTGCGCCGCACACCACCAGATGACCGCGATGCCCAGGACGTAGATCACGCCGATGTGCAGCGGACCGTTGTACGCGGGGTGGATCTCGGAGCGGTACTGCTCGCGAAACGCGACCTGGCGCGGTGATGGATTGTGACGTTCGATCAGTTCTGCCATGGGAGTCCTCCTTTCATGCCCGGATGCGCTGTCCGGTGTTCTCCTGATATATTAGGCGTATACGGTCGGTGCTGTCCAGTGCCGCGCCCCGCGCCGCCCGGCTCAGGCCGCCAGCAGGCGCTTGGCCTCGTTGACCGCCTGCACCGCGTCGACGGCGAATCCGTCGGCGCCGATCTGGCGCGCGAACTTGTCGCTCACCGGCGCACCGCCGACGAACACCTTGCACTTGCCGCGCAGCCCGCGCGCGTCGAGCTCGCGGATGATCTCGCGCATCTCCATCATCGTCGTGGTGAGCAGCGCCGACAGCCCGATCACGTCCGGGCGGTGCTCGGCGACCGCGTCGCAAAACGTCTCGCGCGCCACGTTCACCCCCAGGTCGATCACGTCGAACCCGACCCCGCGCAGCATCGTCACGACCAGGTTCTTGCCGATGTCGTGCATGTCGCCCTTGACCGTGCCGATCAGCACGCGCCCGCGCTTCTCGTTCGATCCGCCCGCCGCCAGGTGCGGCTCGAGCACGCTCACCGCGCTGCTCATCGCGCGTGCCGCGAGCAGCACCTCCGGAATGAACGCCTCGCCGCTCGCCATGCGCTTGCCCACCACGTCGATCGCCGCGATCAGCCCCTTGTCCAGGATGTCGCGCGCCGCCACGCCCTGCGCGAGCAGTTCGGCGACATGCTCCCTGATCGCCAGGTGCTTGCCCTTGCTCACGTCCTGGCGCACCTGCGCGTAGATCTCCTCGCCCGCCGCTTCGCCCGCCTCGGCCGCGGCCGACGCCGCGACCGCGCCGCCTGCACCGGCCGTCGGCAGCGGCCGGAACGCCCCCGCCTTCAGCGGCAGCGACCCCTCGCGCTCGACCCGCTCGCCGATGCGCTGCAGCCGCGAGAAGATCGCCCCGGGCGGCACCTGGTCGGCCACCCCGACCAGGTAGCGCGTTCCCGGCGCGACCGCGCGAAACAGCTCGTCCAGATAGGCCTCGAAGTCCTCCTCGCTGGTCTCGGGCAACACGACCGTCGAGGGCACGCCGCCGAACAGCGTGAGCTTGCTGCCCCAGCGCTGGTAGTACTCGGCCAGGCTCAGCTTCGTCATCGGCGCCGGGCAGATCGACTCGGCGATGTGCATTCCCGAATCGCGGATCAGGTCCATCAGACCCTCGTTCTCGCCGTCGGTGTGGCACATCAGCAGCTTGCCGCGCGCCTCGACCGCCGCCGAGACCTTGCGGATCCAGGGCTGGATCTCGCGCTCGAAGTACGGCGGATAGGTGATCATGTCGTCGAAGTTCGCACCCCA